>JBOGEA010000327.1:0-6672 GCA_050743205.1 Egibacteraceae bacterium
CCCCGAACTGCTCGTAGTAGGCCCGCTTGCGGATCAGGTCGCGTCTGCGGGTGGAGGGCGAGGAGATCTCGACGACCACGTCGGGCGGCGCCTTGCCGGGCCGGTCACCGACCAGGTCGATGCGGTCGGCGAAGATCACTATCAGGTCGGGGCAGATATACGTATGGGTGCGTTGAGAGATCTCAAGGTCGAATCCAGCCATCACCGACGCGCCATTCGCCTCAGCCCACGGCAGCAGGGCCGCGCCGAATCGGATCAGCACACTCTGGTGACGCGCCACTGGGGACGGGCTCACGACGAGTTCCCCGTCGAACAGCTCCCGCTTCGGCCAGTTCTCTTCGGGATAGGCGAGCAGGTCCTCGTAGGTGAGGCCACTGCGGACCATCGCTGCCATCGGCCACCTCCAACGCGCATCGGGAGACGATACACCCAGCGTATGCCTCAGGCTTGGAGGCTGCGCCAAGGCCCTCTGTTGAGCCTCCGCCGCCCGACGGGACGTTCGGCGCGTATCTTGATGTGCTCTCCTCAGGCGAGGCGGGGCTGTTCCGGTTCGGTTGGACGACGGAGTACCCGACGATGGATGCCTTCGGGCTGGTGAACCTGGCCGAGATCAGGCTCCAGCCGGCCCAGTGATGTCGAGCAGCCAGGCGACCGGCGCGGAGAACCCTTTGAGGTGGTTCGACCCAAGGACGTCGCCGCAGCCGAAGACCTTCGGTTCGCCGTATCGGCCGTTCCGCAGTTCGAAGACGAGGATCCGGTTCCCGTCGAGGTCCGCGTACCAGTATTCGGGGACCCCGAACTGCTCGTAGTAGGCCCGCTTGCGGATCAGGTCGCGTCTGCGGGTGGAGGGCGAGGAGATCTCGACGACCACGTCGGGCGGCGCCTTGCCGGGCCGGTCACCGACCAGGTCGATGCGGTCCGCGAGCACGACCATCACGTCCGGCCACACGTAAACGCTGGGGCTCTTCGAGATCTCTAAATCGAACCCCCCGTGCACGTCCGCGCCAATCGGCTCGGCCCATGCGCCGAGCGTGATGATGAATCGAGCCTGCACGCGCGCGTGCCGATGAGACGCTGACGGGCTCACGACGAGTTCCCCGTCGAACAGCTCCCGCTTCGGCCAGTTCTCTTCGGGATAGGCGAGCAGGTCCTCGTAGGTGAGGCCACCGCGGACCATCGCTGCCATCGGCCACCTCCAACGCGCATCAGGAGACGATACACCCAGCGTATGCCTCAGGCTTGGAGGCTGCGCCAAGGGGGCATCCTCATAGTGGTGCGGCGCCTGCCAGCCCGGCAGGCGTGCGCGAGAGGAGGCTGTCAAACCAATGGAGATTCTCGGATTTCTGATCCTCGGTCTGCTTGCTGGCGCGATCGCGAAGGTGTTGCTGCCTGGGGACGACCCCGGCGGCCTGTTCATCACGATGGCGATCGGGGTGGTGGGCGCGCTGCTCGGGGGCTACTTGGCCCGCATCCTGCTGGACGCCAACCCAACGGGCGGGTTCTTCGAGCTGCGCACGTGGATCACGGCGATCGTCGGGTCGATGATCCTGCTGCTGGTCTACCGGCTGGTGGCGCGTCGGCGCGCATAGCGGGGCCCGGCACTGTGCCGGGATAGCGAGGCGGCGGCGGTTCGACTGCAGCTTTCTCGTCGGATCTGACGGAAAGCTGCAGCTGACGCCGCCGCGTCAGCCCGCGGTCTGACCCGCGTTCTGCGCTGCCTCGTATCCTTCTGGAACTCTCACGCATCTGCTTGGCACCTCTTTAGCAGCGCGGACTCCGGTCGAGAGACCGCGGTGAGTGAGAGCGGGAGGGTGAGGTCATGGCTGCATGGCATGTCAGGTCGAGGTGGGCGGCGGGGTTCGCGGTCGCGGTGCTGGCCGCTGGGTGCGCGAGCACGGGCCAGGGGCAGGCAGGCGCGCAGCAGGCGACGCTGTCGGTGTCGGAGGCCGTGACCGTGCTGCCGGGCGGCGCGTTGAACCCGACGACGGCGGTCGATCCGGCGTCGGGCGCGGTCTATCTGGCTTGGGCGCAGGAGGTCGAGGGCGGGGGCGATGCCGAAGAGCCGCTGCTGGAGGCGGTCGTGGCGCGCTCCGACGACGGCGGGGCCACGTTCGGCGATCCGGTGGTCGTCAGCGCGCCCGGCGAGAGGGTGGCGTCGTACACGGTCAGCCCCACGCAGGTGGTGGTCGGCCCGGACGGCGAGGTGTACCTGCTGTACCTGCGCGGCACCGACCACCCGCTGTACGAGTACGGACGCTCGTTCCTTCACCTGGCCCGGTCCGATGACGGCGCCGAGACGTTCGGCGCGCCGGTCGTCGTGGCCGACGAGGCGACCGAGGGCGTGGAGACCTCGATGGAGATGGCCAACCTGTTCGTGGCTCCAGACGGCGACGTGTATGTCACCTTCCTCGACTTCCGCGGGGAGTTCGCCCGTCTGGCCGCCGAGGCCGCCGCGCCGCCGGCGACAGAGGAGGCGCACAGCCATGAGGAGGAGAGCGCGCCGACGCAGCTGCGCATCGCCCGCTCGACTGACGGCGGCGTGACGTTCGCCCCCAGCTCGCTGGTGTCCGAGCCCACCTGCGAATGCTGCGGAACGGCCGCGGCTCAGGGCGCGGACGGGCCGGTGTTCGCCACGACCCGCTCGAGCTGGACGGAGCTGAAGGACTCCTACGAGCCCGTCCGCGACGTGTTCGTGGCCGCCTCGGCTGACGAGGGCGCGACCTGGGGCGACCCGGTGAAGGTGCACGACGACAACTTCAAGATCTCCGGCTGCCCGGACATCACGTCGGGACTGGCGGTGGACTCCCAGGGGCGCCTGCACACCGCCTGGTACACCGGCACCGAGAGCGGCCCCGGGGTGTACTACGCGTTCTCCGACGACCAGGGCGCCACGTTCTCCGAACCGGTGGCGCTGTTGAGCGACGAGTGGATCCCCTACGGCGACGTCAAGCTGGTCCTCGACGGGTCGGACAACGTCTGGGTCGCGTTCGAAGACCGCCGCGAGGAGGTCGAGCTGATCCAGGTCGCCCGGGTCGCCCAGGGGACGGTGGAGTGGTCGGACGCGTGGCCAGGCACAGCGCCTTCCATGGCCGTGACCGGTGATTCGGCGATCGTCACCTGGGCGACGGTCGGCGACCAGCCGGCCGAGCACGGCGAGACCAGCGGCATCCAGGCGCTGCTGGTCTCGGCGTCCTGATGCGACGAGCTTGGGCGGCGGCGGTTGCCGGGCTCGCCCTGAGCGTTGCGGCCTGGCTCGCCGCTGCCGGCGGCGCGTGGGCCGCGCAGCGCCCGGCGCCCGACTACACCGCGAAGATGCTCGACTCCGGTGAGGACGTCTCGGTCGCGGACCTGCGCGGCCAGGTGGTCCTGCTCAACACCTGGGCGACGTGGTGCGTGCCCTGCCGTGAGGAGATGCCCGCGTTCCAGGCGCTGCACGAGCGCCTGGGCGGCCAGGGCCTGCGGGTGGTGGCGGTCAGCATCGACCAGGGGCCGGCTGACGCGAAGGTCGCCGACTACGTCCAGGCCGCGGGGATCACGTTCGAGATCTGGCGTGACCCGACCAGCCGCATCACCCACGCGTTCCGGGTTCTGGGCCCACCGGAGACGTTCCTGATCACCAAGGACGGGCAGATCGCCCACCACTGGCGCGGCCAGGTCGACCCCAACGCGCCGGAGAACCTCACGTTGATCCGCCAGGCGATGGGCCTGGAGCAGGCCGATCCGGGCGCCGCCGCCGCGACGGGCGCGGCGGCCACGGCCACGGTCGGCCTGCTGGTCGCCTTCGGGGCCGGCCTGCTCAGCGTCCTGTCCCCGTGCGTGCTCCCGCTGGTGCCCAGCTACGCCTCGGTCATCGCCGGTGTCAGCGTCCGCCGCACCCGGTCGCTGGCACCGGCGACCGTCGGGGCGGCGCAGGTGTCGAGGAGCGTGGCGCTGCGGGCGGGGCTGGCGTTCGTGGCCGGGTTCACTGCGGTGTTCATGACCCTGGGGGTGCTCGTCAACCGCGCCGGCGCGCTGTTGGCCGACCAGCGCGTCTGGCTGACGCGAGCCGGGGGAGTGGTCCTGGTCCTGCTCGGCCTGCACCTGCTGGGCGTGCTCCGCGTGCCCGGCGCCGACCGGGAGGTGCGGTTCTCCCGGCTGGGCTCGGGCAGGGCAGGGTATGCGGGGGTGTTTTTGGTCGGGGTTGCGTTCGCCGCCGGCTGGAGCCCCTGCATCGGCCCGGTGCTCGCCGGCATCCTCACGATGGCGGCGTCCGGCGGGTCTACGGGTGCGTCGGCGGCGCTGCTCGGCGCCTACTCCGCGGGCCTGGCGATCCCGTTCTTGGCCGCCGCGGTGGCGCTCGACCGGTTCCTCGGCTGGTCGGCCAAGCTGCGCCGCTCGTGGCTGCCCGTGGCCGAGCGGGTCAGCGGCGCGCTCGTGCTCGCCGTCGGGATCGTGCTGCTCACCGGCCTGTTCACGCGCCTGGCCGCGGCGCTGGCCTGAGACCCGTGACCTCGTCCGCGCTGGCCAGCGTCGCGGCGGCGCTGCTGTTGACGGCATGCGCCACCGCGCCCGCCACCGCGCCCGCGCCCGCCACCGCGCCCGCCACCGCGCCGGCCGCGCCACAGGAGACGGTGGTCGAGACGGTCAGCGCGGGTGAGGAGGCGTTCCGGCCGGAGACCCTGCGGGTGCCCCGGGGGGCGGCCGTGACGCTGACGATCACCAACGACAGCGACGAGGAGCACAACCTCGTGCGTCCCGACCAGGACATCGACACCGGCCTGATCGCCCCCGGCGGCCAGGCCACGGTTACGATCGCCCCGCTCGCACGCCCCACGACCTTCGTCTGCACCCTGCACAACGGCATGGCGATCACCCTGGTGCCCTCAACCGGGTCACGCTGAACCCGCCCTGACCCGCCCCAACCTCTGATCACACTGCAACATTGTTATGCCCATGCCCTGACGGGGAGCGACATTGGGACTGTCTCACACAAGGGCGCCCGATCCGGGTTATGTGGGGACATCACGGGGGAAACTCACCCGGTGCTCTCGTCGATGCGCACCCGCCTTCGCGGGGCCAGTGTGTGGAAGCTGCAGAGGTCGAACCCAGGGCCGCTCAAGGGGGGTCGTCATGAGCCGTCATCTGATCGTGGTCACCGAGGCGATGCTGCGCCGGCTGGCGAAGGGCTGGCGCGTTGACCAGCTCGCCGAGCGGGTTGAGGCACACTTCCCCACAGCGCGGGGACTGGACGGCAAAGCGGTCGGCAAGTGGGAGCGACGCTTCCGTGTGCCGCGCGAGGACTACGCCGACGCGCTGTGCGAGGAGTTGGACGCCGCCGCTCTGGAGCTGTTGGGGATCGGGCGCAGCCTCGAAGCCCAGGCATACTGGCGGCTGGCGACCGCGGTGGAAAGGGATGCGGACGTGCGACGACGCGAGCTGCTCAAGGATGGGTTCGCCCTGGCGGGCGCGGTCGCGCTGCTGCCGGTGGACCGGCTGACCAAATGGGCGAACTTCTACGGCCAGGCACAGCGGGTGGACGCGGGTCTGCTCGGTGAGCTGGAGGGGTTGTCGACCCAGATCGCGCAGAAGTACGCGGCAGGGGAGACCGCGACGGCGCTGCCCGCGGCCAGAGCGCAGGCCTACGCGGTGACGCAGCTGTTGGACCGGGCGGTCATGACCTGCGCTCAACGCGACCGGTTGGGCTCGATCGGCGCCGACGCCGCCGCGATGCAGGGCGTGCTCGCGCTGAACATGGGCTTGCCGGACGAAGCCGCCAGTTCCATGACCGCCGCGCTGGACCTGGCCCGCACCGCCTGCGATCCTCGCCTGGAAGCGCTGGTCACGGCCACCGAAACGTGGCTGTGGTCTCCCGGATCGCTGGGGGTCGCCCGCGCGACCCGCGACCCTCAGCAGGCGGTCAGCGCGATGGCGCACGCATGCGCGCTCGGCCGGCACGCTCCGCCACCGGCCCTGGTCTGGCTGCATGCGTTCCACGGCAGGGACCTGGCTGCGGCAGGCGACGCCACCGGGTCCGCGCGGGCGCACGGCCGTGCCATGGCCGCCCTGGACGGCGTCGCCCCGGATGAGTCCGGCTGGGGGTTCTTCTCGTTGTACGGTGAGCTGGGCGGCTTCGCCGATGGACGCATCCACGCCTCGGAAGGGGACGCCCGTCTGAGGCTGGGTCAGCACGCCGATGCCATCGACCCGCTCCAACGGGCGCTTGAGCACGCGACGATGCCGCCGATCAAGCGGGGCATCATCGGTGAGCGCCTGGTGGAGGCATGGACGGGGGCGGGCGAGCCCGAGCCCGCGTGCGCGGCCGGAATCTCTTGCCTTGACCAGGCTGACGCCACTGGCTTCGCCCTGGGTGTGGAAAAGGTGCGTGACGTCCGCGCGACGTTTCCCAAAGACTGGGCAGACCTGGCCTGCGTCCAGGAACTCGACGCGCGCCTCCGCGCCCTCGCCTGAACCAGGAGTGTCGAGCGCAAGAGCCTATCCGTTCGCCGATGAGGACTAGCCGGGCTTCGCCCCGGCCCGCCAACTCGTGCAACACCTGCAACATGACTCCCAAACTTGACTCACGCGCAACGACTTCGCGGATCCAAGCGCCTGATGTGGAACGGGCTTCGCCCCGGCCCGACGAGCCATGGACGGGAGGGGCGGCAGCGCGCGGAGTTGACCGCGGTTTTGTGC
>JBOGEA010000328.1:0-6654 GCA_050743205.1 Egibacteraceae bacterium
GTTCAGGCGGCATCGAGCCGCCTGAACCGCGCTCCGCTCCGCTCGCCCGCGACTCAAGCGTCGCGATTCTCAAACACGGTCTGAGATCTTCTCGAAACCGGCGTCCACGAACGCGCGGACGGCGTCCGCGTGGACGTCTGGGTCAGGCCGCACGGGACGGTCTGGGCGACATCCTCCTCGCGCACCGTCTGCGCGGCGGCCTCGAAGCTGACCGGGTTCGGGAGCTACACCATGACCTTCCAGCCGGCCAGGCCGAACCGGAAGCGCATCGCCCAGTCACGGGCGACGCCGGCCAGCCACGCCCGGCGACGTGCTCGTTGAGGTTCTCGCCCGCGCCGACGCTCAACGTGGAGCTGCCCCTCGCTCATCACCACGATCGTCGCGACCGCCTGCGCGATGATCGCCGGGTGATAGCGGATCATCGGGCAGGCCACCAACGTGGCAAGCCCTACGCGCTCGGTCCGGTCCGCGACCGCTCCCAGCACGCTCCAGGCGAACGGGTTGTCGGTGTGGCCGGGTGGAATGGTCTGAGATCGCCAGGAAGTGAAAGCCGGCCTGTTCGGCCTTGGCCGCCTGGTCGATCAGTTCGCGTAGCCCATTGAGTTCGCTGAACAGCGTGTAGCCGTATCGGGTCATGAACCTCCTCCAATCGCCTTCAGGCGCGTACCCGTGCGGAGATCGGAGAAACAGCTCCAGGCCGGTCCACGTCCGGCGACCGATACGCTGGACAGCTGTCGAGTGGAGAAAGTTCATGAGCGCATCACCAGGCCGGATGCACGGGCCGCACCACACGGCGCCGGCCAAGACACCGCCGCCGGGTGATCGGCCCCCCGCTCCCGCGCCGCCGCCTCCGCCGGGCTGGCGGCGGTGGCTGCTGCCCGTCGGCATGATCTTGACCCTGATGCTGCTGTTCAACAACAGCACCCGCCCGCCAGCGGAGCGGCTCACCTACTCCGACTTCCTCGAACGGGTCGATCAGGGCAGTATCGAGTCGGCGGAGATCGCCCCGCAGGGGCAGGTCTCTGGGACGCTTGAGGGCGGCGGGCTGTACGAGACCGCGATCCCCGTCGCGCTCGCCGACCAGGAGCTGGCGACCCGGCTCGAGAATGAGGGCGTCGAGATCACTGCGGTGCCGCCGCGGACCACGCTGCTCGACGTCCTGCTGAGCTTCGCGCCGCTTCTGCTGCTGTTCGGCCTGTTCATTTACCTGGGCAGGCGAGCCCAGGGCCAGCTCGCCAGCCTCGGGGGCATCGGACGCGCTCGGGCGCGCGTGGTCGACACCGAGCGGCCGGCGACCAGGTTCGCCGACGTCGCCGGTTACCAGGGCGTCAAGCAGGAGGTCACCGAGGTCGTCGACTTCCTCAAGGCGCCCGACCGCTACCAGCGCGCCGGCGCGCGCGGCCCTCGCGGCGTCCTGATGGTGGGCCCGCCCGGCACTGGAAAGACGCTGCTCGCGCGGGCCGTGGCGGGCGAGGCCAGCGTCCCGTTCCTGTCGGTGACGGGGTCGGGGTTCGTCGAGATGTTCGTCGGCGTCGGCGCCGCACGGGTGCGGGACCTGTTCGCCGAGGCCCGCAAGCGGGCGCCCGCGATCATCTTCATCGACGAGATCGACGCGATCGGGCAGCGCCGCTCCGGTGGCCCAGTCGCCAACGACGAGCGCGAGCAGACGCTGAACCAGCTGCTGGCTGAGATGGACGGGTTCGACCCGGCGGTGGGCGTCGTGGTCATCGGCGCGACGAACCGTCCCGAGTCGCTCGACCCCGCCCTGCTCCGGCCGGGGCGGTTCGACCGCCAGGTCGTCGTGCCGCTGCCCACCCAGTCCGAGCGGCGGGCCATTCTGGCGGTCCACGCGCGCGGCAAGCGGCTGGAGGACGTCGACCTCGACATCGTCGCGCGGGGCACCCCGGGGTTCAGCGGCGCCGATCTCGCGAACCTGGTCAACGAGGCCGCGATCTTCGCGGTCCGCGCCGGCAGGGAGGTTCTGGAGCAGGTCGACTTCGCCGAGGCGCGCGACCGGATCCTGCTCGGCCGGCGTGAGGGCTCGAACGTGCTGCTGCCCGACGAGAAACACGCCGTCGCCGTCCATGAGTCGGGTCACGCCCTGGTCGCCGCCCTCAGCGACCAGGCCGACCCGGTCGCGAAGGTGACGATCCTGCCCGCCGGGATGGCGCTGGGGGTCACCGAGCAGCTGCCGGTCGACGAGCGTCACCTCTACTCCGAGCGCTACCTGCGCGACTCGCTCGCGATCCGGCTGGGCGGGCGCGCCGCCGAGCTGGTGGTGTTGGGCGAGGGCTCGACCGGCGCGGCCAATGACCTGGCCGGGGCCACGCAGCTCGCGACCCGGATGGTGCGGGAGTTCGGGCTGTCCGAGGCGCTCGGCCCCGTCGGCTACTCCGGTGACGGCCCGATGTTCCTCGGCTCCCAAGAGCTGTCTCGTCGCCCGTACGCTGAGGAGACGCAGCGGCTGGTCGACAAGGAGGTCGCCCGCCTGCTGCGCGAGGCCGAGCAGCGGGCCATCACCCTGCTCCGCGCCCACCGCACCGAGCTCGACCGCCTCACCGACCTGCTGCTCGAGCAGGAGACCATCGACGGCTCCCAGGTCTACGACATCATCGGCCAACCAGTGCCCGGCGGTCCCGCCTCCCCCGTCACCGCCGCCCACCGCGCGGCGGCGACCGAGTAGGCCCATTCGGGTCCCGCCCGAGGAGGCGCGCCGCAACAGGCCGCCGCCCCACATGTTGTTGTGCGCATGCTCGAGCTACAGGGGCAGGCGCCGCCCGATCTGGCGGAGACCTCAACCTATTTTCGGGGTCCCGTCCCACTCACGCGCATCGCCTGACGCCGACCAGTGTGACTTAGGGCCTGGGCACAAATAACTTGACGCTTTCATCCAGATTTGACCTGGTCAGCGAGTCACGCGACCGTAACTTCCGCCACGTTATTCATGCCCAGGTCCTTAGACGGTTCGGGGATGAATGGGCAGCGTCGAGCATGGCGTCGATGCTGGCCGAGCTGTTCAACCTGGTCCTGGCAGACCTCTGCGGACCGCGCGAGCAGCCCGCAACACCGCGCCGCGCGGCTGCCGCCGCCCGACGCGGCGTTCACCCGCGCTAGCCTTGCAGACAAATGATGACAGGTGATGGCGATGGGACACGGACGAAGAACTGCTGCCCTCTCGGCGAGGATCGACTCGGGTGTACTCGCGCGCCTGAAGGAGTGCAGCGCTCGCACCGAACAGTCCGCCGCGAGGCTGGCTGAGCGGCTCATCGACGAGGGGTTGCGCATGGAGGAGTTCCCGGGCATCGTCTTCCGCCCCGGGCCGAGCGGCCGTCGAGCTGGGCTCTTCGGGGGGCCTGACATCTGGGAGATCATCGCTGATCTCCAGCGCGCTGCCCGCGCCGGGTCCGATCCGGTCGGCACGGTGATGCGCAACGCGAGCCTGCGCGAGGATCAGGTGCGGCTCGCCGCCGCCTATTACGACGCCTACCCGAAGGCGATCGATTCGCGCATCCGTCTGAACGAAGAACTGTCCGAACGAGCGCTGAGGACCCCTCGAAGCGGTTTCGTGTCGTAGATGCGGCTGCTTCTCGACGAGATGTAGTCGGCTGAGATCGCCGTCCAACTCCGTCGGCGTGGCTTCGATGTCGTGGCGGCGACCGAGCCTGACTGGGCAAGGCGATACCGGGGCGTCCCGGACGAGGAGGTCTTCCGTCGCGCACAGGAGGACCGCTACGCGCTCGTGACCGACAACATTGGAGATTTCGCAGGATCCTCGCCGACCACGAGACGCGCGGCTGCAAGCATCATGGTGTCGTCTTCGCTCTGTGGCCGCGGTTCGATCGCAACCAGCCAGGCATCATCGGGGTGATGGTGCGGGCGCTGGAATCCCTCCTGCGGTCGCTTCCCGGCGAGTCCGAACCCAGCCAAGCCCACTACCTCCGGCGCAGCGATGCTGGCTGACGTGTTGCCAGAGCGCGCTGGTCCGGCATCCATGGATCCTCGACAGGTTCAGCGCCAGCGGCCCAACGCGTCAAGAGCGCGGAGGCACCGCGGCGCGATGACCGGCTGGTCCAGCGTCAACAGGCCTGTCCGTCATAGACCAACTGCCACACAGAGCCATTCAGCGCGGCGCCGCAGCAGCCGGCTGGCCTGCACACTGCGCGCCGCGCCGCACCAGGACGAGGTCCCTCAGTCGCGCTCTACGCACCGCGACGGGCGGACGCCTGTTAGCAGATCAGCTTCACCGAAGCTATAATGCAGTCATGCCTGTCCTCACCGTGCGGAATGTGCCCGAGCACGTCCGAGATGAACTCGCTGCCCGAGCTGCTCGATCAGGGCGTTCTTTGCAGGAATTCCTGCTGGTCCACCTCATGGAGCTGGTCTCACGGCCAAGCGCTGAGGACGTCATCGCTCGGGCTCGTGCCCGGGCCACAGTGACGGGAAGCCAGCTGTCGTCGGACGCGATCCTCGCCGCTCGCGACGCCGACCGTCGGTGAGCCAGCCTCCGTACGAGACAGTTGTCATCGACTCCTCTGCCCTCGTTGCGCTGCTTGCCGACGGTGGGCCGCATGGCCAGTGGGTGAGTTTGACGGTCAAGGGGGCAACGCTGGCCGCGCCACAACTGGCGTTGTTCGAGACGTCGAACATCCTGCGCCGTCACCAGCTCACGGGCGTACTTGACGCGACCCAGGCCAGGCTGGCGCACCAGGATCTGCTTGCGCTGCCGATGGATCTGTGGCCCTACCCGCCGCTGGCCGAGCGGGTCTGGCAGCTCCGTGACAACCTCACAAGCTATGACGGTTCCTACGTCGCGCTTGCAGAGCTGCTGAACGCTCCGCTTGTGACCTTGGACGTCCGGCTGGCCAACGCTTCCGGACCACGCTGCGAAATCCTCAAGGTCGGCCCGTAGTGGATGACCGCAGCGTGGCACGGCGACGCACCGCCATGCTGGTGCCGCGCGACCAGCGGGACGATGGGGCGATGTCAGGCTGTTGGAGCGGATCAGCGTGGACCCGGCGGTCTGCGGGGGAAAGCCCTGCGTTCGTGGGCACCGGATCCGGGTGTCGTTGATTCTCGGCTTGCCTGGCGACGGGATGTCAGTAGAGGAGATCCTGGAGGACTACCCCGGGCTGGAGGAAGCCGACGTTCGGGCGTGTATCGCATACGGAGCGCTGCTGGCGCATGCGCGCTTCGTTGATCTGGCCGATCCAGCGGCGTGAAGTTCAAGCTTGACGAGGACCTTGGCAGCCGCACCGCCACGCTGTTCCGCAACGCCGGCTACGACACCGCGACCGTCTTCGAGCAGAAGCTGAGCGGCGCTGCCGACGAGGACATCTTGGTCGTCTGTGTTGATGAGGGTCGAATCCTGGTGACCTTGGACTCGGATTTCGCGAACCCGCTGCGTTTCGACCCAGCGGCAAACTCCGGGAATCGCGGTGCTGCCGCCAGAGTGCCCTGAGACCCTTATGCCGCGCATCACATGGAGGGCACCAGCGCGCTGTTGATGATCCGCCTGTATCGACACCGGCTGCCGCCCGGGCACACCCTGTACGGTGACGCGTCGGCCTGCGCGCCGAGCGCGGCCTCACCCAGGACGAGATCGCCAGCCGCGCCATGCGCACCGCCACCGGGGGACACCTGCGGCCGACGCGTCGGCGGCTGGTTCGGCAGGTTCTTCCTCAGCCGAGGCGGTAGGTGGCTGCGGGCGCGTCCACGGGCGCGCCGGCACCAGACGACAGGTCGGCACACGCCCGCACGTACGGCCGGTCGGCGCCCACGAACTGGTTCCACTCGTCTTGGGTCAAGTTGCGGTTGGCCACGGTGCAGGCCTGCCGAACCCACCCATCGACGGTGACCGGCCACACCCGCACTGTCCCGTCCTCGCCAGCGGAGGCGGCTGTCTTGCCGTCCGGGTTGAACGCCACCCCCCAGACCGCGCCAGTGTGGCCAGTGAGGGGCAAGCCAACCGGCTGACCAGTGTCGGCGTTCCACAGCCGGAGTGTCCCATTGGAATTACCCCGGTTTGGTAGACATCTGATAGATTGGGCTGTATTGCCATCGGGGCTGAACGTCACACCAAAGACCACATCGATGTGACCGGCCAGAGGCTGGCCGATCTGGGTGCCGGTGGCTAGGTCCCACACCTGCACCGTCCCATCAGCGCTGGCGGAAGCGAGTGTTTTGTCGTCTGGGCTGAACGCGACGTCCCTCACCTCTGCGGTGTGGCCAGTCAGTCGCCCGAGCGGATCGCCGGTGGCCGCGTCCCATAGCTGGACCGTCCCATCGACACTGGCGGAAGCGAGGGTTTTGCCGTCTGGGCTGAACGCCACCTGCTAGACCTGGTCTGTATGGCCGGTCAGTTGGCCGAGCGGATCGCCGGTGACGGCGTCCCATAGCCGCACTGTCCTGTCGGCGGGGACTTGACCCAGCGGGGACTTGACCCGTTTTGGTAGACAGGTACCGGTTAGGCCCTTACCTCCTCTATTATAGCATTCCTCCGCTCGAAGTCAAGAGGAGAAACATATCTAAAAGTCGAATGCCGACGGACGGGATTATAAAACCCCTCGATGCAGTCAAAAATCTCCACGGACGCGTCGGCCCGTGTCGAAAACGACATCGTGTACACCAACTCGCACTTCAGCGTCGCCCAAAAAC
>JBOGEA010000329.1:0-6644 GCA_050743205.1 Egibacteraceae bacterium
GCGGTATACCGCCGCGATCCAGCACACAACCGTCGCCAACTCCGCCCGCTGCCGTCCCTCCCGCCCATGGCTCGTCGGGCCGGGGCGCACCCGCTAGTAGGCGCTGGACCAGGGTCAATAGAAGGGGACTTGCTACGCCGGTCAGGAGACCAGCGGCTCGTAACGCCGGACCAAGCTCTCCGTTCCTTTCCGTCTGGCGTCAGCTACTGCCGTCTCCAGCTCTTCGGATACGACGTCGTCGATGAACGCCTCACCACACGTGCTGCACACCAGCGCAGGCACGCCACGAACGACCACGACGGTTCCCTCAACGTCCGCCGCAAAGATAGTAGTCCCGGGTTCGAGCTGCCCGGCCCCGCAAATCGGACATCTCACGATCAGTCCTTTCGGGTCCGCATCCCCTGCTCCCACCGGTCGATGCTCGGTTCGTGGACAGTGATCACATACTGCGGGCCGGCCCGGGTCATCCGCCACCAGAACATGCAGTGGACCCACCCCAGAAAGAGCCGGGTAGGGACGCCCCTCTGGGCGCGCGTGCTCTATCACCTCGCCCGTACGCAACACCGACCGAACGTCCGTCGGCGCAATCCCCCGCTCGGCCATCTTCTCCCGGGCGTGCACGGGTACAAAATCTGTTTGGAAACGTCATCCTCGGCCACCCGAAGAGGATATCGGCCCTTCTTGCAAAAATTCGGTACGTGTGGTCATCAGAGGTACCCCGCCAACCGACCCGCCCACAGCACCTGGTGACGGGCTGGGATCGTCCAGAAGAGTGCGGGAACGTGCGTCATACGGCGAGGAAGCGGCGGAGGGAGAGGACGGACGCGAGCGAGGCGATGACCGCGCTGATCAGGACCAGGGTGGGGATCGTCTCCAGCACGTCGGCGAAGCCGATGAACGGGATGAATCGCACCGCGTTCTCAAGGGCTGGAAGCAGGGTGGCCTGCCCGAGGAGCAGCAGAGCGCCCGCGGCCAGCGCGCCGATCACGCCGGCGATGACGCCCTCGATGACGAAAGGGAGCCGGATGTACCAGTTCGTCGCGCCGACCAGCTTCATGATCCCCGTCTGCTCACGGCGCGCGAAGGCGGTCACCCGGATCGTGTTGGAGATCAATGCGGTGGCGCCGACCAGCTGGAGGAGGGCGACGGCGAGCGCGCCGTCGCGCAGCGCGTCCATGAACCGGAAGAACTTCTCGAGAGTGGCGCGCTGGTCGACGATCTCCTCCACACCGGGGTACTCGGCGAACTGCGAGGTCACCACCGGATACTCCTCGGGGTCGATGAGCTTGACCCGGAAGGAGGCGGGAACGAGGTTGGGCGTCAGCCTGGCCAGCATCTCGGGCTGGTCAGCCCACAGCTTCTGGCCCTCGCGATAGGCGTCCTGCTGGGATACGTGGATGACGTTCTGCACGACCGGATTCGCGCGCAGCTCGGCCTCCAGCGACTTGCGCTGATCGTGAGAGATGTCGTCGCGAAGAAACACCGAAACCTGCACGTCGGCGTAGAGGACCCGCTGCGCGAGGCGGACCTGCCGTTGGACGAGCAGGCCGATGCCCAGCAGCGCGAGGCTGACCGTGACCGTCACGACGGTGGCGATGGTCATGAGGAGGTTACGGCGCAGGCCGATGCCGACCTCGTTGATCAGATACCGCCACCTCGGACCCATAGCGAAGCCTTCTGCGAGGGAAGGGCACACCGCACAGCGACACCCTCGAACCGGCTGAAGATAGCACCCGGTGATCAGCCGGGCACACGCGAGCCGCCGTCATGTGAGGCATCTGCCCAAAAATGCGTATCGATGGGCGGCTTTGCGTGGCACGATTGCACGATATGACTCCTCGACCAGGGCGACTTGGGCCGGGAAGAGGACAGAGAGAGGACAGAGCAGTGGAGCTGGGCGGAATCCTCCACGTCGCGCGCAGATGGTGGACGACGCTGGTGCTCGCGATGTGCCTCGCCGGCCTTGCGGGCTACTACGCCGCGTCACGGGCGCCGCAGGTCTACGAGTCGCGGGTCAAGATCCTGGTCGGCCCGACGAACACGGACCTCGACACGCAGCGCGCCTCCGGGCAGCTCGCGACCACCTACGCCGAGCTCGTGACCAGCCGAGCGGTGCTCGACAGCACCATCAGCTCCCTTCAGCTACCGGTGTCCGCCGACCAGCTGCGCGGTTGGATCCGCGCGACCGCTGACACGACCACCCGCATCATGCTCATCCGCGTGACGGACAGCGACGCGGCGCGCGCCGCCGCGATCGCGAACGACGTGTCGGTGCAGCTGGGGCGGATCACCGCCACAGTGGTCCAGAGTCCGAACGGCCAGCTCGTGCCTCGATCCGAGGGGGCGCTCACGTTCATCGAGACCGCAGCCCCCGGCGAGCCCACCGAGAACCGGTCGAAGCTGATCGTGATCATCTCAGGATCCGCCGGGCTGCTCGGGGTGCTCGCGCTGCTCCTGGTGTTCGAAAACCTCAACCAGGCGGTCCGCAGCGAGGCTGAGCTGGTCGAGCTGACCGGCAGCGAGCTGCTCGGCTCGATGCCGCCGCGGACCCGCGCCCGCGCGGACCGCGCGCTGGTCGTCGAGGCGAACCCGGATTCGCCGCGGGCGGCGGCGCACCGGCTGCTGGCTGCCAAGATCGAGCTGTCAGCGGGTGAGCGGCCGATCCGCAGCGTGCTCATCGTGGGAGCGCAGTCGTCCTCGCTCAGCGCGGAGCTCACCGCGAACGTCGCGCTGGTGCTGGCCAGCCGCCGGCGGCGTGTCCTGGTCGTCGATGCGAACTCGGACACGGCCGAGGTGACGAGCATGTTCCGTCAACAGCAGCGGCCGGGCCTCGCCGAGCTGACCCAATGGCTCGAGCAGATCGACCGGGGCGAGGGCACCGGGGTTTCGGTCGCGCCGTTCATCCACTCGTTCAACCCGCGTGTCGACATCATGCCGCTCGGCCAGTCCGCCGCGGCGGCGCCCACCGAGGTCACGCTGGCCCCGTGGCTCATCGACCGCCTCCTGGAGTCGGCCGACCTCGTCCTCGTCAACGCTCCACCCGCGGACCGGTCGGCCGCGGCGCTGATCTGCGCGCGGACGGTGGATGCGACGGTCCTGGTGGTGCGGCCCGACAAGATCACCCGCGAGGAGCTGCGGCGGGTGGTGCAGACGCTGCGCCTGGTCGGCGCCTCCGTCATCGGGACTGTGGTCGAGCAGGGCCGGAACCTGCGCGGCTCAAGCTCGGACGACACGCCGCTGCGACGGTCCTGGAGCCGGGAGGACACGCCCTGGGCCAGCCTCGACGCGCCGAGCAGCGAGCGGCAGCCGGTTCGAGGTGCGCTGTCGTGATCCTGAGCGCGGCGCTCTTCTGGAGCGCGGTGACGCTTCTGGGGTATACCTATTTGGCGTTCCCCGCATTGGTCATGGTCAGGGGACTGCTTCGTCCCCGCCCGTACTCCTCGGGGAGCCGCGCGCCCAGCGTGAGCATCGTCATCGCCGCCCGCAACGAAGCCGCGGCCATCGGCGCCAAGGTCGTGAACCTGCTGGCGCTGGACTACGACCGCGAGCGGCTCGAGGTGATCGTCGTCTCCGACGGCTCGACCGATGGGACCAGCGAGATCGCCGCCGCCCGCGCCGGCGACGGCCAGGTGCGGGTGCTCGATCTCCCGCGAGTCGGCAAGGCCACCGCGCTCAACGCCGGCGTCGCGGTCGCCAGCGGCGAGATCCTGGTGTTCTCGGATGCGAACAGCCTCTACGCGCCCGCAGCGCTGCGGGCGCTCGTCAGGCCGTTCGCCGACCCCGAGGTCGGTGGCGTCGCGGGGGACCAGCGCTATCGGGGGAGCCGGGACGCCGACGGGATCGTCGCGGGGGAGCGGGGCTACTGGGCGTTCGACCGGTTCCTGAAAGCATGCGAGAGCCGGGGCGGCAACGTGATCTCCGCGACCGGTGCGATCTACGCGATCCGACGTGAGCTGTTCGAGCGGATCCCTGACGGCGTCACGGACGACTTCTTCACGTCGACCGGGGTGATCGCACGCGGCAGGCGGTTGATCTTCGCGCCTGACGCGATCGCCTACGAGCCGCCAGCCCCGTCCGGCGCGCTTGAGTTCGCTCGCAAGGTGCGGGTGATCACGCGCGGGCTGCGGGCGGTGCGCGCGCGCCGCGAGCTGCTCAACGTCCGGCGCCACGGCTTCTACGCCGTCGCGCTGCTCTCGCACAAGGTCTTACGCCGCCTGATGGTCGTGCCGCTCATCGCGCTCGCGGTCACAAGCGTCGCGCTGGCGATGACTGGGCAGCCCTTCTACCAGGCGGTTGCGGGCGGTCAGGCGCTGTTCTACGGGTGCGCCGCTCTGGGACTGGTGATCCCGAGCCGGGCGAGGCTCCTCAAGTTTCCGGCCTACTTCTGCCTGGTGAATGCCGCCGCCGCGCGGGCGGTCTGGAACGTGCTGCGCGGGCGTCGGATCGATCGCTGGGAGCCGGCGCGGGCGAGTGACGCCGCTGGCGCGGGGGAGTAGCGCGGTGCGGCTGGGGCTGTTGCGCTCCCCCGACCCAGTGCTGTCACCGGGCGCCGTACCGACCCGAACGCGCCTGGCCGCGCTGGGCATCGCGGTGGCCTCGGGTGCCCTCGTGGGGATACAGCCGCCGCTCGGGCTGCTCGCCGCTGCCGCCTCGGTCTTCCTGGTGGTGCTGGTGCTCAGGCCCGACTGGGCGACGCTTGCGGCGATCGCGCTGGTCTACAGCAACGCGGCCGTGATCGCCGTCACCGTGTACGGGTTTCCCCCATACGTCGCCGTCGTGGTCCTGCTGCTGCTCGTCCTGCCGCTCATCCATCTGTTCCTGATACGCAAGGAGCGGGTGCGGCTGACGCCGGCGACGCCGTGGCTGGTGGGGTACCTCATCGTGCTGATCGTCTCCACGATCGCCTCGATCGACCAGGTGACGGCCTTCGGCAACCTCATGATCTTCGTCAGCGAAGGCCTCTGCCTGTACGTCGCTGTCGTCAATGTCGTACGCACCGAGCAGCTGCTGCGCCAGATCGTGTGGCTGCTGCTCATCGTGGGGGCCGCGCTCGCGCTCGTGTCGACGTATCAGAGCGTGACCGACACCTACGAGAACGACTACCTCGGCTTCTCCCAGAACAGCGAAGCCGATCTGGCGGCGCGCGGCGACGACGTCACCGGCCAGAAGCCGCCGCCGCGTTCCGGCGGACCGCTCGGCAAGACCAACCGCTTCGCGCAGATCCTCGTCGTGCTGCTGCCCTTGGGGCTTGTGCGCGCCCGCGACGAGCCCAGCCGGAGGCTGCGGATCACGGCGGGGCTGCTGACGGCGTCGATCGCCGTAGGAGTGACGCTGACGTACTCGCGGGGAGCGGCGGTGGCCATCGTGATCATGCTCGTCGTGATGACCGCGATGGGCTATGTCCGACCGCGGCAGCTCGTCCTGATCGCGCTGGGCGTCGCCGTGCTGCTCACCCTGTTTCCGCGGTATCTCCAGCGTCTCGCCACGATCGAGGCGGTGGAGGGCCTGATCAGTGAGGACGCCCGAGCCTGGGAGGCCGACGGCGCGATCCGCGGCCGGTTGACCTCCACCCTCGGATCCCTCTACGTCTACGCCGACCACCCGATCATCGGCGTGGGGCCGGGCCTGTACCCCACGTACCACAAGGCCAAGGCGCTCGAGATCGGGTTTCGCGTGTTGGACAACCGCCAGCCGCACAGCCTGATCCCCCACATCGCCGCCGAGTCCGGCACGCTGGGGCTGATCTGCTTCGGCGCGATCATCTTCCTGACCCTGCGCGAGACCAACCGGGCCCGGCGGCGGTGGGCTCATGCCCAGCCTCAGCTCGCCAGCCTGGTGAGTTCCCTGCAACTGGCGGTGATGGCCTACCTCGCCACCGGTCTGTTCCTGCATCTGGCCTACGAGCGCTACTACTGGCTCATCCTGGCGCTCGCGGGCGCGGCTGGCTCCATCGTCCGTCCCGACCGCCCGGTCGCGCATTCCGAGTGAGCCTTCGGCAGGCGGTGTACGACGAGTTCGAGAAGGCCCGGCTCCGGTACTGCGTCCTGCGGGAGGACCCTTCCAACCGCAATGGCGAGGTCGATCTGCTCGTCGATCCTCGAGATCGTCAGAGGGCGGCGGCGGTGCTGCGGGCGGCCGGGTGCATCCCCCTGCCCACATGGGGACGCGGCTCGCACCGGTTCTTCCTGTGCTACGACCCCGCGGACGACTCTTGGACGAAGTTCGACGTCGTGACCGCGTTCGCGTTCGGCCAGTATCAAGAGCTGCGGACAGGCGCGGCGCGGGCGTGTCTCGCGCGCCGGCTAACGCACACCTCCCCGGCGCGGCTCGATCCGGATGATGACTTCTGGGCGCTGCTTCTCCACTGCACGCTCGACCGGCCGCGCCTGTCTCTGCGGTCGCGCCTGTCTCTGCGGCCGCGCCTGTCCGCTCGACCGCGCCTGTCCGCGCGGCAGCGCCGCGGCCTCGCGGTGCTCGCTCCCCACGCGAGGACCGACGGGCCGCTGGCCCGATGGGTCGCCCAGGCCTGCGCTCCCGGCGAGATCGTGGCCATGGCGCAGACCGGAGACTGGCAGTCCCTCGCCGCGCTCGGCACGCGGCTGCGGGCGGCGCGCCCGGTGGGCAGCCGCCTGGCTGCCCGAGGG
>JBOGEA010000330.1:0-6600 GCA_050743205.1 Egibacteraceae bacterium
CACCCACCCTTGACGGAAGAGCGGAACCCGACGAGGCGCGACCCATCACGACAGTTCTCAAACACGTGCTGAGAGAGCAGGCCGACCGCCGTGACCCTGCCCTGGACCAGCGCGTAGCGATCCTCGGCGCCCACGGCCGCGAGCCCGTCGTACAGGAGCGCCTCCAGAGCGCCCGAAACCAGCGCGCCGCCGAGCCCCCACAGCACGAATCCAGCGGCGAAGGCGGGGAAGCCGGGCAGCGTGAGCCAGAGGACGTAACCGAGGGCCTGGAGCACGCTCGAGGCGACCAGGGCGCCCCGCCGGGAGAACCGGTCGGCCAGCGCTCCGGATGGCACCTCAGCGGCCATGCCGACCGCCGACCACAGAATGAACAGACTGGAGATCTCAGCGTCGGACAATCCCGGAGTCGGCGAACAGCAGCGCGTACAGCGGGTAGATGGGGATGGTGTCGGCGAGCAGCGCCCAGCCGACGGCCAGCCGGGCGAGCCGGCGGGCCTCACCGGGTACCTGACGTCAACCAAAGCGCATGGCATCAAGCATAGCCCGCCGGAGCCGCGTGCCGGAGCCGCCCGCCGGATCCGGCCCGGCACGACGCCCCCCTTGCCTTATCGCCGGATTGTGGTTGCGTAGTACGCGGATGCTGAAGCCACCGCAGAGGTCCGAGAGCCATCTGATACAGGAAGATGCGTTTCTTCACGAAACCGAACAGGGTGTCTATGGCCTGGCCGCGGTCGTCGCCGACTTCGACGACGCTGACCTGGCCACGCTGCGGCGGGTGGCTGAGGCCATCCGCACGACTGACCGGCCAGGCGTGCAGGCGGCGATCGCCTTGGCGGGGTCGGCGGCGCAGTCGAAATTCCAGCTGTACCCGGGCGACTGCGACTTCTTCGAGCGCGTCCACGTCCAGGCCGAGACCAGGGCAGAGGCGATCACGACGCTCGTGAACACGATGATCGAGACCATCGCCCGGGCCTTCCCCCATCCCGAACTCCAATTCTCCGAGATGGTGCTCGGCCTCTACCCCACCGACGTGCGCCGGGGCGACGACGTGAAGCGGGCGCGTGGGCCGATCAGGTGGAGCCTCACCGACGTCGACGCCCGCTCGTTCGCCGCCGAGACAGCCTCGGGCGAGGCGATCATCATCGACCTGTTCGAGGCCGCCCAGGACGTCGGGTACGTCAAACTCGACTGGCTGTTCGCTGACAGCGGCAAGAATCGCATCATCGCGGTGAGCAAGGCGATCGACGCGACCTGGGAGGCGCCGGACGGCACGATCATCGCGCTCGACAGCGCGCTGGACAGCTTCTACCAGGAGGTGTACCTCGACCCCGCGAGCCGGGAGCACGTCGAGCGCCTGATCAACCAGGTGGCGCCGGCCGGCCTCCGAGAGTATGTAGCCCAACTCGAAGGAGAGATCGAGAAGTACACCAAGCCGGGTCACGAGAACTACGGCAAGGTGGCCAAGCGGCTCTACAACATCTTCCGCATCACCGGCCAGCCCCAACAGGCGGCGTACCTGCGCGGCCTCTTCGACGACCCGCCGGCCCGCCTCTACCAGGTGTCGGGCGCGATGTGGGCGGTGAGCAAGGTGATGGGCGGCCGGCGCCTGTCGGCCGACGTCGTCAAAGCCCAACTCGACGAGCTTGAGGACATCCTGCGCGACTGCTACCAGGGCGACGACCTCGACGAGCTGGTGAAGCTGACGCGCTCGCTCCCCGATCTGGAGCAGAAGGCCCGCGCGGACGCGATGGACCGGATCGTCGAGCGGGCCACCGCCGCGGCCAGCGACTACTTCGAGGCATGCCTGGCCGCGGAGCCTGTGATCAACGAGCTGCTCATCTCGCTCCGCGACGAATAATGGCGCGGAGGTCACGGCCCGATCTGTACATCTCCGCCGACATCGAGGCCGACGGGCCGATTCCTGGGCCCTACTCGATGCTGTCATTCGGACTGTGCGTGGCCGGCACCTTCGACGGCGTCCGCTGGGAGGCCCGTGACCCCACCGCGACGACCTTTTACCGTGAGCTGCGGCCGATCTCGGATCTCGTGGACGAGCGGGCCCTGGCCATAAGCGGCCTCAACCGCGCCGCGCTCGCCCGGACCGGCGCCGAGCCGGCCACGGCGATGGCGGAGGCAACGGCCTGGGTGAAAGAGGCAGCCGGCGCCCGGCGCCCAGTGCTGGTCGCCTACCCGCTCTCGTTCGACTGGATGTTCCTGCACTGGTACTGGATCCGCTTCCAGACCCGGTCGCCGTTCGGGCACGCTTCGTGCCTCGACATCAAGACGATCTACCAGCAGCGGACCGGACGCGTCCTCGACCAGGTCGCCAAGTCGACCCTGCCGCCCGAGCTGCGCCCGACGGCGCCCCACACCCACAACGCCCTCGACGACGCCGTCGAGCAGGCCGAACTGCTCTCCAAACTGCTCGCCTGGCGCTCATTTCCGGGCGGATGAGCAGTTCCAGCCATATCTGTCACGATGCGCTCATCAGAGGAGAAGACCAATGCCCTATATTCCTTATCACAGTGGTTCCCGTTCCAGCGGGCAGGCCGCCTCGCCGGAGCGGCTGCGCGCTCCTGAGCCGATCGTCGCCCTGGCGCCGCCGGCGGTCGGCGTCTTCACGGTGTTCTTCCACACTCAGCGCTTGCGGCCCAACCACCGAGTGACGGTTCGCAATGTCATTGACGGCTGGGAGCGCGACATCTACGGCATCTATCGCGACGGCGCCTGGATGTTCGAGTTCGAGCGAGCGCGCTATCCCGATCAGCTGGTCATGAAGTTCATGCTGGACGGAATGCTCTGGATGAGCGGGCCGGACGTCACTCTGGAGAACACGCGCGATCACCATTTCGACGACGGCTCCGTCCAGTTCCCAGGCGCGCTTTCCCGTGCGCTGCACGGCTACGACAACCTGCGCACTGAAGAGCATTTCCAGCAGCAGGAGCGGATCCGTCCCGACCTGCGGACCGGGATCGAATACGATGTCGTCATCATCGGCTCAGGATTCGGCGGTGGCGTGCTCGCGGACGCGCTGACCGACAAAGGCCGTCACGTGCTGGTCCTCGAAGCGGGGAGTCTCATCTATCCATCCCACATCACCAACCTGCCCGGCGACTGGCCCACCCTGGCAGCCCGTCACCAGATCGGGCATTTCCTCAATCAGCCCGGCTCCCAGTTCCTGTTCGGCGTGCAGATGAACTTGGGCGGGCGCTCCGTGTTCTGGTCAGGCCTGATCCCGCGGATGCGTGAATGGGAGCTGCGCTTCTGGCCCACGGCGGTCCGAAACCACCTGACCTCGACCGGCTACGACGCGGCGGAGATCCTGCTGCGCAAACGCCGCACGCTGGGGCCGTTCCAGAACGCGACCGTGGCAAGACTGCGCAGCGGGTTTCCTGAGCACACCGTCGAAGACCTGCCGCAGTCTCTGCATCAGCCGAACCTCGGTGACAACGATGAACTCGGCAATGTGCTGGAGAAATCCACGGGCATCTTCTCAACCGCCGACCTGCTGCTCGATTCACTCGCCTACACCGGACTCGCCGGGCGCGACAACCTCACGATAAATTTGAATCACTACGTCATAGAGATCGCGACCAGCGACGGCGCGGCGAAAGAAGTCGTCTGCTGGGACCTGATCGGCAACCAGGAGCGACGCTACCGCGGCAAGGTCGTCGTGCTCGCCGCGGGATCTCTGGAAAGCCCGCGCATCGCGCTGCGCAGTGATCTGCCTGACCCGAACGGCAGGATAGGACGGGGACTGACCGACCATCCAGCGTTCTTCTCCAGGGAGTACGGGCTGCCGCCCGAAAGCGAGTTCGGCGGGCTGGACGACCATGCCAAGGTCTTCATGACGCACAAGCAGGCGTCACTGGAACAGCACGGCTACAACGTCGAGGTCTTGATCAACCCGAAATACTGGGACGTCCGGCACCCCGACGACGACGTCCGCAAACAGCAGATTGACGCCATCACAAAGTCGGGTGTCCGGCTGCAGTTCATTCAGGCGACCCACCTCGATGATGAGAATTTCATCCAAGACCTCGGCCCTGGTGTGAAGGCCTCGGTGCAGGTGAAGCCGAATCTGTCGGGCTCGGGCTTCTTCAACGAGGTTCGCGGCCTGCGCAACGACCTCCTGACCTTTCTGCATGCGGAGCCGTTCGATCCGTCCGAGGGCATGCACTTCGGCAACGAAGGGACGCCGCACCACGCGGGCGGCACGCTGCGGATGAGCGGCGACGGCACCGGTGTGGTGGACACAGATCTGAAGTTCGAGGCCCTCGACAACCTTTACGCAGCCGACAACTCAGTCTTTCCGTTCATTCCGGCGGCCAATCCCGCCCTCACGCTCTCCGCCCTGTCCCTGCGGCTCGCCGACCACCTGCACACAACCCTCTGACTGTCATGGAGACCGGTGAACGGACTGAGGTCGAGGAGACGACCTGTTGCATCGTCGGGTGTGGGCCGGCGGGGGCGATGCTCGGCCTGATGCTGGCGCGGGTGGGGGTCGAGGTCGTGGTGCTGGAGAAGCACCCCGACTTCTTCCGTGATTTCCGCGGCGACACCATCCACGCCTCGACCCTGCAGGTGCTCGACGAGCTGGGCCTGCTGGAGGGCTTCCTGCGGCTGCCCCATCAGAAGGCGGCCAGCATCGATGTGATGACCGACGAGGGCATGACTGGACTCGTCGACTTCGCCTCATTACCCGGCAAATTTCAGTATGTCGCCTGGGTGCCGCAGTGGGACTTCCTGAATTTCATCACGAGCGAAGCGCGCCGGTATCCGGCGTTCACGCTGCGCCAGCAGGCGGAGGCGTTCGGCCTGGTCGAAGGCGGCGGTGCTGTGCGGGGCGTGCGCTGCCGGACGCCGCAGGGGCCGCGCGAGGTGCGGGCGCTGCTCACCGTAGGGTGCGACGGCCGCCATTCGGTCGTGCGACGCGCCGCCGGCCTGCCCGCAGCCGACTTCGGGGCACCGATGGACGTGCTGTGGTTCCGCATCCCCCGGCGTGACACCGACCCTGTCGGAGCGTTCCTGCGGATGGCCCCTGGCCAGCTGCTGCCGATGATCGACCGGCGCAGCTACTGGCAAACCGCGTACGTGATCCCCAAGGGCGGCTTCGAGCCGCTGAAGGCCAAAGGGATCGAGGCGCTGCACGCCGAGCTGCGAGCCGCACTGCCGTTCCTGGCTGACCGCGTCACGGAGGTCTCCGGCTGGGATGACGTCGGCTTTCTGGAGGTGCAGGTCAACCGGCTCAAGCGATGGCACCGGCCGGGCCTGCTGTGCATCGGCGACGCGGCCCACGCGATGTCGCCCATCGGGGGCGTCGGCATCAACCTGGCCATCCAGGACGCGGTGGCCGCGGCCAACCTCCTGGTCGGACCGCTGCGCGGCGGCCGGGTCAGCGAACGGGACCTCGCCAACGTCCAACAGCGCCGCGCGTTTCCCACCCGGCTCACCCAACGGGCGCAGCTGCTCATGCAGCGCGGGCTGGTCTCCGCGGTCCTGTCCGCGCAGCCCTCCGCGACCGCGACGCTGCCGCGACCGCTGCTGGCGGCGCTGCGGCTGCCCCTCCTCCGCCGGTCGGTCGCACGGTTCATAGCGATCGGGGTGCGCAACGAGCACGTCCAGACCGGCGCTTACCCCAGGTAGCGCGCGAACCAGTCCAGCACGGCCCGGTACGCCTCGGCAGCGGCCGGGGCGCTGTAGCGGGGGCCGGTGTCGTTGAAGAACGCGTGGTCGACGCCGGGGAAGGTCCGCACCTCGTAGGTGAGGCCGGCCCGTTCGAGCGCGGCTGTCGCCGCGTCCCGGCTGGCGTTCACCCGGGCGTCGAACTCGGCGTAGACGGCGAGCACGGCCGCCTCGACCCCTGAGAAGTCAGCGGACTCAGGCAGCGGGCCGTAGAAGGGGACCGCCGCCGCCAGGCGGGCCTCGCCGGCATTCAACAGCTCCCAGGTCAGCCCACCGCCGAAGCAGAATCCCATGACGGCCACGCGCTGGCCAGGAGCCCGCCGCCCCAGCTCATCGATGGCGGCGGACAGGTCGGCCACCAGCCGCTCCCGCGGCGCGGCGGCCAGCGCGGCCGGGGCCCGCGCGGGATCGGCGAAGGAGGCGGTGCCTCCCTCCTCGGACAGCAGGTCGACGGCCAAGGCGGCATACCCGTCGGCGGCGAGACGCCCGGGCAGGGCCATGAAGTGGCTGGTCAGACCACGGTTCTCATGAATGATCAGGACCGCCCCCCGCGGCTGGGCCGCCGCCGCCCACACCGCTTGAAGCTGGCCGGCCGGCCCTTGGAACGTGATCGCCTCGGACATGCCTGTTGGCTGCTCCGCCGTCGTCGCCGCCTGGCTCGGGGCAGCGCCGCCGCCCTCACCGCCCGCGCAGGCGGCGAGCATGGTCGAGGCGGCGCCAGCGCTCAACCCGACGAGAGCGAGCCGCCGCAGCGCCTCACGGCGGCTGATGAGCCCGTCCGCGTGGTCCGTGGCGATCTCAGTGGCGATGTAGTGCGCGAAGGCCATAGCGGCCAAACTAGCGGGGCCGCGCCCCGGCCCGACGAGCCATCGACGGGAGGGGCGGCAGCGCGCGGAGTTGACGGCGGTTTTGTGG
>JBOGEA010000331.1:0-6517 GCA_050743205.1 Egibacteraceae bacterium
AAAAGGCTCTTCGCGAGCGGAACCCGACGAGGCGCGACCCCGTACGACAGTTCTCAAACACGTCCTGAGTGCCGGGGCCGCTCATTCGGTGTGCGTGGTGTGCCTGTCGGCCTCGCGGTCGGCGGCGTGCAGCGCCTGCGCGCTGTCGCCTCCGGCGCGCGTGATTGGCCGGTGCGTGCCCTCCCAGCCGCACGCGCAGCGCGCGTACACCTCACCGGCGGCGTAGGCAATGACCGTCGGATGCGTCGTCCCCGCCGGCGCTGTCCCGGGAACTCGGTAGGTATGGCTATGATCACCCCGCATATGGAGTGTCTCCGATCGCTCCTATGCACGGCCTCGGCGGAGGCAGCGGTGTCGCGAGCACCGCACGACGTCCTCGCCGAGGCCACGCCGTCTGCTCCTGTGCGGGCGCAGCCATCCAGCCTCCCGCCCGAGAGGCCGAATGGCTCCTGGGCGTTTGTGGAACCGGAGTTGATGCGGACACGAGTCAAGTCTGCCGGGTCGGGCCGCATGGGCGCCACCGTCCTGCCCGCCCATGGCTCGTCGGGCCGGGGCAACGGCTCCCACTGGCCCGTGCCCGGACAGACGGGTCCTACCCCCGACCCAGATGTGCCGGGAGTCCATACTTTCCGCATGCTCGTCGCCGTCTGCGTGATGCTCGGTCTGGCCGTGGGCGCATTCGCCAACCGTGTCATCGCTGTGATGACCGGGAAGGCGAGGGTGCGGGGGGCGGCGCTTGAGGCGGCGATGGGGCTGGCGTTCGGAGCGGTCGGGTTGCGGGTGGGATGGAACTGGGCGCTGCCCGGGTTCCTGCTGTTCGCGTGGACGCTGGTGGTCGTGGCCGTGATCGACGCGTGCACCCGGCGGATCCCCAACCGCCTGACGTACCCGCTGACGCCCGCGCTCTTGGCGCTGCTCGCGGTGGCGGCGCTGCTGAACGGGGAGCCGGGCAGAGCGGCGACAGCGCTGCTGGGAGGCCTGGGCGCGTTCGGGGCCCTGCTCACCCTCGCGCTCGTCAACCCGCGCGGCATGGGCATGGGCGACGTCAAGCTCGCGGCCTTCATCGGTGTGGGGCTCGGCTATTGGGGGTGGGAGGCGCTGGTCGCCGGCATGCTCGGCGGGTTCATGCTCGGCGGGCTGGCAGCGATCGGGCTGCTCGCGACCAGGCTGCGGGGCCGTAAGGACCTCATCCCCTTCGGGCCGTACCTCGCCGCTGGCGCGCTCCTCGCCCTGCTCGCCAGCGGGCCGTCCACGTAAAAGGGCGCTCGGGAACCGCCGTGAAAGGTCGCGCCTCGTCGGCTTCCGCTCAGCGATTTACCCCGTGAGGTCGCTGCACCCGATGGGGCGCGACCATTAGGATGACGTCCATGGCCAGCCAGCAGCAGCTTTCAGAGGAGGAACTCCGTCAGTATGTCGCACAGCTGCGTGAGGCGCCCGTCGGCGAACTCCTCGCTCAGGCGTACACGATGCTCGGCGCATGGGCGGAGGCGAAGCTCGGCCGCCGAGACGCGCGGTCGTTGATCGATGGGATGAACGGCCTCGTCCAGGCTTCGGCTGGCGGCTTGCCCGATGATCTGGCCAAGCAGATGCGGGACGGCATCTCGCAGCTGCAGCTGGCCCAGGTCCAAGCTGAGCAGCAGCTCGCTCGTCAGCAGCAGGCCGGCGATGAACAGGGTCAGCCGGCGGCGGCTTCTGAGCAGGCGCCCGAGCCATCGCCTCAGAAGCCGATGACCGATCGGCTGTGGATCCCCGGCAGGGACCCTCGCCCACCGCGCTGACCCCTCCCCTGACGCGCGGGAACGGGCGGATACGCCTGCCGTTCCGACCACGCCGATCTCCTCCAGTCATCCGTCCTTGAGGAAACGGGCTTTGCTCGACCAGGCCTTTCTGGGGCGGTACAATCCCTCGCAAGCTCTGGCGTGATGCCGCAGCCCATCGCCCTACAGGCACCGACGCCAAACAAGAGGGAGCGGCAGCGCTTCCCACCCGGCGGGGCCGGCCGTCCGACGGCCGCAGCGTCAGCACGGGTCCACAGGTCGTCACGCGCCGAACTGAGGCTCCAGGCCCCCGGGCAGATGTTCTCGGGCCGGACGTTCGCGCGTGTCGTGGCTGCCAGGGCCGCTGCCATCGGCGCAGCGGCTTCGCTGTTTCTGTGAGATGCTGCCTCGAAAAGTTCCCTGTCCCGAACACGGATGACGTACTGGCGCCGGCCCGCCAACGCCCGCGACGAGGAGGAGCTGCAGATCGACCGAGAACCCCGGGTCAACGAGCGCATCAAGGTGCCAGAGGTCCGATTGATCAGCTCCGACGGAGAGCAGATCGGCATCACGCCACTTGCGGAAGCGCTGCGACGGGCCCGTGCGCAGGATATGGACTTGGTCGAGGTTGCCCCCGACGCGCGCCCGCCCGTGTGCCGCATCATGGATTACGGGAAGTACAAGTATCAGCAGGATGTCAAGGCGAAGGAGGCGCGGAAGCGTCAGAGCCACATCGTCGTCAAGGAGATGAAGATGCGGCCGAAGATCGACAAGCACGACTACGCGACGAAGTCGCGGCACGTCGAGCGCTTCCTCCGCGAGGGCAGCAAGGTCAAGGCAACGATTATGTTCCGGGGACGCGAGATGGCCCACCAGGAGCTCGGTGCGCGGCTGCTCGACAGACTCGCCGCTGACATGCAGGCGCTCGCCTACGTCGAGAGCGCGCCGAACACCGAGGGTCGCAACATGAGCATGGTCCTCGCTCCACATAAGGAGCTGCTCAGCCAGACCCGCGAGCGGCAGCAGCCAGAGGCCCAGGCGGGGTAGCGCTCAAACGAGACAAGGAAGCATCAGAATGCCGAAGCAGAAGACGCACTCAGGAGCGAAGAAACGCTTCCGAGTGACGAAGAAGGGCAAGGTCGTCCATCAGAGAATGGGGATGAACCACATTCTCGAGAAGAAGTCCTCCAGCCGGAAACGGCGTCTGAACCAGGAGAGCACGCTGTCCGGCGGCGACGCGAAGAAGATCAAACGACTGCTCGGCAGCCGGTAGGTCGGCCGGCAGAGGCAGGAACTGGAGCGAAGGAGTAGGACGGATGGCACGCGTAAAGCGTGGAGTGCACGGGCGCAAGTCGAAACGCACGGTGCTGCATCGCGCGAAGGGGTTTCGTGGCGCGCACAGCCGGCGTTACCGGGTCGCGAACGAATCGGTCATGCACGCCCTGCGGTACTCGTACCGCGACCGCCGCCGCCGCAAGGGCGATTTCCGCAAACTGTGGATCACCAGAATCAACGCGGCCGCCCGGCTGGACGGGCTGTCGTACAGCCGGTTCGTCAACGGCCTGAAGCGGGCCGAGGTCGAGGTCGACCGCAAGGTCCTCGCCGACCTCGCGGTTCGCGACCCAGCCGCGTTCCGCTCGCTGGTCGAGATTGCGAAGCAGGCGCTGGCGGGTCCGGTCGTGGAGCGCCGCGTGAGCTGAATCGCCCAGGCTGATGCACCTCGTCGCGAGCACCCAGAATCGCGCGGTGAAGGCGGCGCGCAGGCTCGCCGCCCGCCGCGGGCGCGAGCGTGCGGAGGCGTTCCTGGTAGAGGGCCCGCATGCGGTTGGCGAAGCGGTCGACTGGCTGCGTCACCTGTTTGTGACGCCGGCGGCCGCGACGCGTCACCCGGCGTTGGTGGACCGCGTGACGAAGTGCGGGGTCGAGGTGACGCAGGTGACCGAAGACGTGCTGTCGAGCATCGTCGACACGGTGACCCCTCAAGGGGTCGTCGGGGTGGCCGCGCTGCCCCAGGCGGATTTGGCCCATGTCGTGCGGTCTGCGACGCTGCTCGTCGTGGGTGTACGCGTCGCGGATCCTGGCAACGTTGGCGCGATCGTGCGTGTCGCGGACGCGGCGGGCGCGGATGCGGTTGTGCTGACGGCTGGCAGCGTCGATCCCCGCAACCCGAAGGCCGTGCGAGCCTCGGCGGGCTCGCTGTTCCACCTGCCGGTCCTCGCCGATGAGGATCTCGAAGCGGTTCTGTCCGTGTGCCGTGGCAGAGCAATGGCGCTCGTCGCGACCGACGCGAGGGCGCAGATGCCATACACCGAGGTCGATCTGCGCGCGCCGACCGCGCTGCTGTTCGGCAACGAGGCGCACGGGTTGCCCTCCCAAGTGCGCGCACGCTGCGACGCCGTCGTGCGACTGCCGCTGTGCCAGCGCCCGAGCGGCTCTGCCGACTCACTGAACCTGGCCACGACAGTCGCGGTGTTGGCTTATGAGGCGGCTCGCCAGCGCGCCTCGGCGCTTGTGGGGAATGGTCCATGATGGAGGCTGTGTCCATTTCCAGCGTCTCGGCGTCGGCTGTCGATCTGTCCGCGCTCGACCTGCTTCCCGATCCCACGCTCGTCGTCGGCCGGGACGGTTGCATCGTGTACGCGAACGGGCTCGCCGGCCGGCTGCTCGGCGTTCCCGCCGAGTGCCTCGTTGGCTGCTGGGCTCCGCGGGCGCTGCCGCTCGTCGATGAGGCCGGGACCGACTGGTGGACCGGCGTCGACCCATTGGCCGTGGACCCGCGCCTGCTGCCCCGGATTCCCGAGCGTGACCTGCTCGTGCAGGTCTCTGGCGGCCGGCAGCGGCCGGTGACCCTGACCGCCGCGCGGGTCGCGGGCGAGGACGGCCGGACAGCTCAGCTCGTGCTCTCGCTGCGTCGGGCTGAGCGCCGCCAGCGTCTCGACGCGACGCGCAGTGAGCTGGTCTCAACGGTCAGCCACGAGCTCCGGTCACCACTCACGAGCGTGAAGGGCTTCACCAAGACCCTGCTCGCCAAGTGGGACCGTTTCACCGACGACCAGAAGCGGCAGATGCTCGCGACCGTCAATGAGGACGCCGACCGCGTGACGCGGCTGCTCGGCGAGCTGCTGGATGTCAGCCGGATCGACGCGGGGCGCCTGCAACTGCGCCGCCGTATGGTGGACGTGCCGGGCATCGTCGGGCGGGTCACGGACCGGATGGCCGCCTGCGTCGATCACCCCGAGCGGCTCCACGTCGATTTCAACGGCAGTGTGCCGCAGCTCTACGCCGACCCTGACAAGGTCGAGCAGATCTTCACGAACCTGATCGAGAACGCGATGAAATACGGCGAGGGACAAGTCAGCATCAGCGCGACCGTGCACGCGGAGGCCGTGCAGTTCACCGTCGCCGATGAGGGAGCGGGCATCCCGCCCTCGCATCTCGCCCACATCTTCACCCGGTTCTTCCGCCGCCCCAGCGAGCGCCGCACGGGCACTGGCTTGGGCCTGTGCATCACGAAGGGCCTGGTCGAGGCCCACGGCGGCCGGATCTGGGCGCAGAGCGAGCAGGGCTGCGGCTCGCGTTTCCACTTCACCCTCCCCCGCGGCGGCCTGGAGTTGGCCGGCATCGACTTCGACGCGCTGCGGAGCCGACCATGATGGATCGAATCCGTGACGAGGCGCTTGCCGCGATCGCGGCGGCCTCCTCGCTGGAAGAGCTGGACGCCGCGGAAGCCGAGGTGACCGGGCGGCGCGGGACGCTCACGCTCGCGCAGCGCAGCCTCGGCACCCTGCCCGCCCAGGAGCGCCGCCAGGCCGGCCAGCGGCTGCACGCGGTCCGCGTCGAGGTGACACAGGCGTTGGCCGCCCGCCGCGCCGAGTTGGAGGTCGAGCGGGACCGCGTCGTGCTCGCCGCAGAGGCGATCGACGTCACGCTGCCGGCGCGGACCCCGCGGCGGGGCAGCCTCCACCCGCTGCGTGAGACCATGGACGCGCTCGTCGACGTCTTCATCGGGCTCGGCTACCGGCTGGTCAACGGGCCGGAGGTCGAGAGCGACTGGTACAACTTCGACGCGCTGAACGCGCCGATCGACCATCCCTCGCGGCAGCTGCAGGACACGATCTACGTGCAGCCGCTGTCGGAGGACACCAAGGTTGCCGAGGACGGCACGACCGGCATCCTGCTGCGCCCCCAGACGTCGCCGGTCCAGATCCGGACGATGCTTGCGCAGCCGCCGCCGCTCTACATCGTCTCGGCCGGGCGGGTCTACCGCCAGGACACGCCGGACGCGACGCACCTGCCGGCGTTCCACCAGATCGAGGGCCTCGCGATCGACGAGGGGCTGTCGATGGCCGACCTGCGCGGCACGCTCGCGGAGTTCGTCAAGGCGATGTTCGGCGAGCAGACGAGGACCCGCTTCCGCCCCAGCCACTTCCCGTTCACCGAGCCGTCCGCCGAGGTGGACGCGTTCTCCAACGGGCGCTGGATGGAGCTGCTCGGCGCCGGGATGGTGCACCCCGAGGTCCTGCGCAACAGCGGCTACGACCCCGAGAAGGTGCAGGGATTCGCGTTCGGCATGGGTTTGGACCGCATCGCGATGCTCCGCCACGGCGTGACCGACATCCGCCTGTTCGTCGAGGGCGACCTGCGCTTCCTCTCCGCCTTCTAAGAGCGTGTTTGAGAACTGTCGTGAAGGGGGCGCGCCTCGTCGGGTTCCGCTCTTCCTTTAGGGTGGGTGGGTGGGGGAGGTTGGCGCGGTCGCGGTT
>JBOGEA010000332.1:0-6498 GCA_050743205.1 Egibacteraceae bacterium
TCGCAGGGCTTGGCCGCATAGGCCTCATACTGCGCGATCAGCCCATGCACACGCCTGCGGGCGCGCTCGTTGAGCTCCCGGCCGGCGAGCACGTACCGCTCGAGATCATCCGGATCCGCTGAGCTGACTCCCACCGCAGCCTCTCTGATCACACACCGACAACAGTCCGCATCCATTTCTGGGATGCACAGACGGTGAAGGGTGTCCAGTCGACGATGCCCGCGCCATAGGGCCGGCGGCCAAGCCACGCACGGTCGCACGACCGTCGACCATGCAACTTACACTCGACGTCACTGACGTCGGGTGCGAGTGAGGAGACAGGGGTGGCGTTCGTCAACCGGAAGCGAGAACTCACGGACCTGCACGACTGGTGGTCGAGCAGCGACCCCCGGCCAGGGCTGGTGTGGGGACGGCGGCGGGTCGGCAAGACCGCGCTGATCCAGGAGTTCGCCGCCAGCCGCCGGACGGTGTTCCACACCGGTGCCGGACGGTCCGCGCTGGGTGAGCTGGTCCAGCTGTCACGCCAGGCGCAGGCCGCCGGGCTGAGCGGGCTGCGGGACCTGGCCACCCGCCCGTTCACCGACTGGGACGACGCGCTGGAGCACCTGGCGGAATCGGCCCGCACCGAGCCGCTGCTGCTGGTGCTCGACGAGTACCCGGAGCTGCAGCGAGCCGCCCCCGAGCTGCCGGGCGTGATCCGCGCCTTCCTCGACCGGTCACAGGGCCACAGCCGGCTGCGGCTGCTGCTGTGCGGATCAGCGGTGAGAACGATGCAGGCGACGCAGGAGGAGCGGGCGCCGCTGCACGGCCGCTTCGACCTGAGACCGTGTTTGAGAACCGCAGCGCTTGAGTCGCGGGCGAAGCGAAGCGGAGCGCGGTTCAGGCGGCTCGATGCCGCCTGAACCGCTCAGCTTTTATAAACACACGACGTTTAGCGGGCACAGGGGTCACGCCTCGTCGGGTGCAGCGACCTAAAATGGGGTGCGCGAGCGGAACCCGACGAGGCGCGACCCCGTACGACAGTTCTCAAACACGCTCTGAGACTGCACGGGCGCCCCGCTGCTCACCGAGGGCGACCTCGTGCTGGCCACCGAGACGGAGCGCGGCGAGCGTCCCTCCGCGGTCCTCCACGCCATCGCGAACGGCAGAACCCGCCATCATGAGATCAAGGACTGGGTACGCGCCGAGCCGACCCGCACGCTCGAACGGCTCATCGAGCTGCGGCTCGTCGAGCGTCTCGTGCCCGTGACCGAGGACCCGCACCGGACACGCCGGCGCATCTACCGCATCAGCGACAATTTCCTCGCCTTCCACCTCGGCCCGCTCAGCCGGTACCGCGCCGAGATCGACCGGGGTCTGGGCGCCTCCATCCTCCCGTTCCTCATAGAGAGCCTCGACCAGCACCTCGGCGGCCCGTGGGAGCAGGCCTTCCGGGATCACGTGCGACGGGAGTGCGCGCGCGGCAGGCTCGCCAACGGTGTGGTCGCGGTCGGCCCATGGTGGCAGCAGGACGGCCAGAACGAGATCGATGCCCTCGCGCTGGCCGGGCGCCAGCGCCGCCCGGTGCTGGCGGGCGAAGCCAAATGGGCGAGGTCGGCCACCGACCCGCGGCTGGTGCACGCCCTGCGGCGCAAGGCCGCCACGGTGGCGAAGGACCCGGACCAGCTCACCTACGTCATCGCCGCCCGCGAGAGCGTCCACGACCTGCCCCCGCAGACGATCGCCGTCACCGCGGCGGACATCTTCGCCCCACCGTGACCTTTCTCCCATCTCTGTCCGGCACGCCGGGCTCGACCCAGCAGTCCTCGCGCTGGGGCCGGCATGAGACCGCGGGTGCCGCCGAGGGTGAGGGCCGCCCAACGTCTGCTGAGGAGCGCGCCCTCGGTGAGCCTGCGCCCGGCGCCTGCCGCCCAGACGCGAGACCGCCCCGGGGAGGATGCGCGCCACGAGCGGGTTCTGCTCGGGCACTTTCGACGCTCACCGGATTCCGTCCGTGAAACGTCCAGCAAACCGCAGGTCGTGTGCTTCGGCACGTGTGTCATAGCGGGTCGTTGTCGTACGCGACCGACCGGTGGCGCACGGCGAGGACCCGTACCAGGGCACCGCCTTCTTCGATGACATAGAGAAACCGGTACGCGCCCACGCGCAGTGACCAGACCCCGGCCAGCCGCCCCCGGAGCCGGTGCCCGGCTTGTCCATCCGTCTCCAGCGCCGTCAGGGCACTCAGCGCCGCTTCACGGAGAGTCGGCGGGAGACCTCGGAACGCGTGTGTGGCCGACTTCGTCAGCCGAACCTTCGGCACCCTAGGCTGAGCGCTGCCGCAGCTCGAACCGCAGCTCGTCGAGGTCGACGTCGTCGTTGGGGTCGTCGGCCAGCCCTTGCATGAGCGCCTTCAGGCTCGCCGGATCGCTGAAGACATCCAAGGTCTCCTCAAGCGCGGCATACTCATCCGGCGGCACCAGCACCGCGGCCGGTCGCCCTCGGCGGGTGATCATGACGTGCTCACGGCGTTCGACCACCACGGTGAGCAGATCAGACAGCCGCTCACGCAATTCTCGTACGGAAACGTGCTCCATCGTCGCCCCATCTTGTCGCGTGTACATGGAAGTGTACACCCGACAGCAATGTTCGGCGCCCGGTCGGGCTGGAGTCAGCGCCCCCGCCAGTTGTGTGCTGGATCCGCGCAGCATGCTGCGGGGATCCAGCACGAGTCAACCCGACACGGGGCTGCGCTGGCCCCATAACGCTGTTGGGCGGCGCTGAGGCCCGGTACGCTCATGTTTCGCCGGGTAGGGGGCAGGCAGGGAGGAAACGTCGATGGCAGTCAGCAATCGGGACCGGGTGGGGCGGACGTTTGAGCTGCTGGCCGAAGGGCTGCGGCCGTTCGTCGATCGTGAGATGGCGGTGGGGGCGCCGCGGGGCGCCGACTGGATCGAGACGGTCACGTTCGCCCAGCCCCGGCGGGGACAGAAGGTGTCGGTCAACGACCCGCAGTTCCTGCTCAAGGTCATGCTCGACTTCTGGAACACGGTGTTCAGCAAGGTCCTGGGCAACGCCGAGCGCAACCTGGTACACGAGCTCACGCAGCACCGCAACCGCTGGGCGCACAACGAAAGCTTCACGTGGGACGACGCGTTCAGGATGCTGGACTCGGCGGAGCGGCTGCTGACCGCGGTGTCGGCGCAAGAGGCCCAAGAGATCCACCGCGCCAAAGAGGACCTGATGCGCCGCAAGGTCGAGGCGGAGGCCCGGAAAGCGACGCCGACCAGCGAGGCGATCAACACCACGCCGTCGGCCGGGCTGCTGCCGTGGCGGGAGGTCGTGACACCGCATGACGACGTGGCGACGGGTGAGTTCCAGCAGGCGGAGTTCGCCGCCGACCTCGCGCAGGTGCACCGCGGCGAGGGCAGCGCCGAGTACGTGGAGCCGGTCGAGTTCTTCCGCCGCACCTACCTGACCGCGGGACTGCGCGAGCTGCTGACCACGGGCGCGCGCCGGGTCCTGGGGCAGGGGGGCCAGCCGATCATCGACCTGCAGACGAACTTCGGCGGCGGCAAGACCCACTCGCTGCTCGCGCTGTACCACCTGTTCTCCGGCATCGGCCTGGCCGACTTGCCCCAGGAGACGCAGGACCTGATGCACGAGGCCGCCGTCACCAAGCTCCCCGAGGTGCGCCGAGCGGTGCTGGTGGGGACCGCGATCTCACCTGGAACGGTCCATACGAAACAAGACGGCACCCAGGTCCGCACCCTGTGGGGCGAGATCGCCTGGCAGCTCGGTGGGCCACAGGGGTACGCGCTGGTCGCCGACGCCGACCGCACCAGGACGAGCCCGGGGGATGGGCTGGTGGACCTGTTCCGGCTCACCACGCCCTGCGTGGTCCTGATCGACGAGTGGGTGGCGTACGCCCGCCAGCTTTACAGCGGCGACGACCTGCCCGCCGGCACGTTCGACACCCACTTCTCGTTCGCGCAGGCGCTGACCGAGTCGGCCAAGGCGGTCGACGGCGTCCTGGTCGTGGTGAGCATCCCCGCCTCCGATCGGCGCACCAAGCGCGACGAGGACACGGCCGAGGACAGCGACCCGGAAGGCCGGGACGTCGAGGTCGGCGGCGTCGGGGGGCGCGAGGCGCTGCGCAGGCTGCGCAACGTGATCGGCCGGATGGAGTCCTCGTGGCGGCCCGCCTCCGCCGAGGAGAGCTTCGAGATCGTCCGGCGCCGCCTGTTCAACGACCTGGAGGCGAGCAGGCTGGCCGACCGCGACGCGACGGCGCGGGTGTTCGGCGACCTCTACCGCTCGCACGCCGCCGACTTTCCTTCAGACTGCCGGCGCCCCGGCTACGTCGATCGCATCAAGGCGGCCTACCCGATCCACCCGGAGCTGTTCATGCGGCTGTACGAGGACTGGTCGACCCTCGACCGCTTCCAGCGCACCCGCGGGGTCCTGCGCCTGATGGCCGCGGTGATCCATGCGCTGTGGGCGGCCGGGGACCGCTCCACGCTGATCCTGCCCGCCAGCGTGCCGCTGGACGACACGGCGGTGGGCGCCGAGCTGACCCGGTACCTGGACGAGCACTGGAAGCCGGTGATCGACAGCGACATCGACGGTCCTGGATCGCTGCCGGTCAGCCTGGACGAGCAGTTCAAGACGCTGGGGCGCTACTCCGCGGCGCGGCGGGTCGCGCGCACGATCTTCCTCGGATCGGCGCCGACTTTGGGCAGCCCCAACCGGGGGATCGACACGCAGCGCATCCGGCTCGGGTGCGTCTACCCGGGCGAGACCACCGCGACGTTCGGCGACGCGCTCAACCGCCTGACCGACCGGGCCACGTTCCTGTACGTCGACCGCGACCGCTACTGGTTCGGCGTCCACCCCAGCGTCACCCGCATCGCGCAGGAGCGCGCCGAGCGCCTGCGCGCCCTGGCCACCGACGAGCTGCACGCCGAGATCATCAAGCGGATCAACGCGCAAAGGCGGGACCGGGGTGACTTCCGCGGTGTCCACGTGGGGCCGGTGATCAGCAGCGACGTCCCCGACATACCCGAGGCGCGGCTGGTGGTCCTGCCCCCCCGCGCGCCGCACATCGCCCGCGCCGAGCAGTCCCCCGCGCGCGGCATGGCCGCCGACATCCTGGAGTGGCGCGGCACCACGCCGCGCTCCTTCCGGAACATGCTCGTGTTCCTGGCCGCCGACCAGCGGCGCCTCGACGAGCTGGAGCAGGCCACCGCCAACTACCTGGCGTGGTCTTCGATCGAGGGGGAAGCCGCCGAGCTGAGCCTGGACGAGCACCAGAAATCCCAGGCCCGCTCCAAGAGGAAGGCTGCGAATGAGGCGGTCAAGCTGCTGATCGACCAGACCTACCAGTGGGTGCTCGTGCCTGGCCGGTCAGACCCCAAAGGCCCCCTCGAATGGCAGGCGGTCAAGGCGGACACCCAGGAGCCGCTGGCCGTGCGCGCCAGCCGCCGTCTGGTCCACGAGGGCCTGCTCGCCACCCAGTTCCCGGCGGTGCTCCTGCGCCTGCAGCTCGACACGGTCATCAAGAGACGCTGGGAGGACGGGCATGTGAGCGTCGCACAGTTGTGGGACTACTTCGCGCGTTACACCTACCTGCCGAGGCTGGCCGACATCGACGTGCTGATCGGCGCCGTGAGCGAGGGGCCAGCGTCCACGACGTGGCAGACCGAGGGCTTCGCCACCGCGGTCGCCGACGACGAGGCCAGCGGCCGGTACCAGGGGCTGTCGGTCGCCTCGCATCCCCGGTCGGTGCAGCCCACGACGCTGGTCGTCCGACCCGAGATCGCCCTCGGCCAGCTCGAGGCCGAGGGCGCGGCCCCGGCGGTCACGGCCAATGCGGGCGTCGCGCTGGGCGTGGGCACGGCGCATGCACCTACCGTCATCACCCAGAGCCGGCCCCAGCGGTTCCACGGCGCGGTGACGCTGGACGCCGAGCGGCTGGTGCGTGACTTCGGCCGGGTCGCGCAGGAGGTCATCCAGCACCTGACGAGCCTGGACGGCGCGGACGTGGACGTCACCGTCAAGATCGCCGCGCGGTTCCCGGACGGGTTCTCAGAGCAGGTGGTGCGGACCGTCAGCGAGAACGCCCGGACGCTGAAGTTCGACGGCTTCGGCTTCGAGGAGCGGTGAGCAGGCGATGAAGCTCGTGCGCATCGAGGTCCGCAACTACCGGTCGCTGTTCGTCGACGAGCAGGACCGGGCGTTCGCCGTGGACCTCTCAGGCGGGATGAACGTGCTGGTCGGCCGCAACAACTGCGGGAAGAGCAACGTGCTGCGCGCCATCGCGCTCGCGCTGGACCCCGCGCATCCCTACGACCCTGCGACCGACCTGCCCGGCGTGATGCCGTTCGCCTACCCGACCGTCACCCTGACATTCCACGCCAGTAGTGGCAGCGCCGACGAGCGTGCGCTGCTCCGGCATGCCGGAGCAGCGCACGCTCGTCGGCGCTGCCACTACTGGCGTGGAATGTCAGGGTGACGGTC
>JBOGEA010000333.1:0-6464 GCA_050743205.1 Egibacteraceae bacterium
CAGCGGCAACGACCGGGTGCGCAGGGTCAACCGCTCCGGCGGCATCATCACGACCGTGGCCGGCACCGGCGTCGCGGGCTTCTCCGGGGATGGAGGTCCGGCCACTCAGGCGCAGCTCAACAGTCCCACCGGCCTTGCGCTCGACGCTGACGGCGGTCTTTGGATTGATGACCTCGGCAATCATCGGATGCGCAGGGTCGACCCCTTCGGGAGGATCACCACTGTGGCCGGCAGCGGCTGAGAAGCGGGACAGGCTTCGGTTGGATCCGCCCTCCAGTTTTCTGGACACTCACCGGACACTGTGTCCGGTGAGTGTCCAGAAAACTGGAGGGCGATGGGGCGTCAGGCAGTTAGTTTACATAATATATATTATCGGCGGTTGCCCGCGAGGCGGCGGGCGGCCAGGGTGAGGGCGGCGGTGAGGGCGGCGGCCCAGGGGGTCCAGGGGGACAGGACCGTGGCGGGGGTGGTGGCGGTGATGAGGGGGAGGTCGTCGCGGACGATGGCCTGGGCGAACTGCTGGGTGCGCTGGTGGACGCGGCCGTGCGGATCGACGATGCCGGAGATGCCGGAGATGCCGGCGTGGAGGATCCAGCGGCCCGTCTCGACGGCGCGGAGCTGGCTGAAGGCGAGGTGCTGGCGGCTCATCGGGCTGGGGCTGAAGCTGGTGTTGTTCGTGGAGACGACCAGCACCTCGGCGCCGGCGCGGACCGTGCTGTGCACGAGCTGCGGGTAGATGTTCTCGTAGCAGATCACCGTGCCGATGCGGGCTCCGGCGATGTCGAAGACGCCGGGCTCGTCGCCTGGGAGCTGGTCCACAGGGATCTGGCGGAGCGGCGGGAGCCCGCCGAGCCAGCGGCGGAGCGGCACGTACTCGCCGAACGGCACAAGCCGGCGCTTGACGTAGCGGTCCACGACCTCGCCGTCGGGAGTGATCTGGATCGTCGCGTGCAGCAGCGTGCGCGGCTCCGGCCCGTCCAGCAGCGCGTCCGCCAGCAGCGTGCCGCCGTCGAGCAGCGCCAGCGCGCTGGCGACGAGGGCGCGGAGCTCGGTGTTGGCCGGATCGGTGTAGTCGTCGTCGAGGGAGTTCTCGGGCCAGACGGTGACGGCGGGCGGGTCGTCGGCCAGCGGGAGGGTGGCCAGCGCCACCTGCTCGGCCACCTGTCTGATGCGGGCAGGGTCGAGCCGTGCCGTCGTCGGCGCGCCGGCCGCGGAGGTGAACTGGACGTCGCTGGCCTGGACCGCGGCGATGTCGATCGTGCGGCCGGTGGCGGCCGGCGGCTCGCCCGCCAGGAGCACCGCGGCGACAAGGGTGGCCAGTAGGGTGAGCAGCGGCGCGCGCGCCGCTGCGAACACCGCCTCGCCCAGCCCGCCGCCGGCTGGGAGCTCCGGCCATGACCGGACGGCGCGCGCGCCGATCTCCTCCAGGCAGGCGGCGATCGTCGCGAGCGCGGCGCTGATCCCGAGCACGCCGAGGGTCCGCGCGACGGGGAGGAGGATGCCGCCCGCGTGCTGCGTGTAGCCCAGGACTCCCCAGCCGAACCCGCCGAGCGGCCACAGGCCGCGGCCCGCCTCCAGCGCCACCCACAGCGCTACCGCGAAGACCGCGCGCCCGCGGCGCTCACCGAACCAGGCCACCGCCCCGGTGAACAGCGCGACCGAGACGGCCTGGATGAAGACCAGCAGCCCCCAGGCGACCGCGCCGAACCGGAAGATCCAGGAGATGAGGGGGCCGAAGAACACCAGGCCGGCGACCAGCCCCCACCCCAGGCCCACGCGCAGCGACCGCGGCCCACGCGCGATGTCCCGAGCGAGCGCCAGCAGCGGCACGAGCGCCACCCACCCGGCCAGACCGACGTCCAGGGGCGGATGGCCCGCGTACAGCAGCAGCCCCGCGGTGACCGAGAGCGTCGCCCGTCGCAGGCGGCGAGCAGCGACCGCCGCGCGGGGCGGGGCGGCCTTCACCGTTGCGCTGATCGGTGCGACGGCGGTCAAGACGCGTCAGAGGCAGTCGTAGCAGATCATCCGCACATCGTCGGCCAGCTGCGGCCGGCGTTTGACGAGGAAGCAGGAGCGGCAGGTGAACTCCCCAGCGCTGATCGGAGCGTCCAAGTTCCCCAGCCCGTCGTGCGGCTCGTCATCCAGGCGGTGGTCCTCGTCGAGGCCCTGGTCGCGGGTGCGGAGCAGGACGTCCAGGGCCTCCTCGCCATCGTCCTCGTCATCATCCTCCTCCTCGTCCTCGTCATCCTCCAGCGCCTCGTCCTCGTCCTCGACCTCGACCTGCGTGGGACTGGGGGTCGCCACATCTTCGTCGAGATCGTGGCCGACCCCGAGGTCCTCCTCGATCGCGACGTCGAGGTCATCGTCAAGATCCACGGCGAGATCGTCGGGCTCCAGGTCCTCGTCGTCATCGTCGAACTCGTCGAGGTCCTCAAGCGGGTCGATGTCGGCGGTGTACTCGTCTCGCTTTGCCACGGCGGCAGACCTCCAGTGAACAGTCCCGTCCGAGTGCCGGCCGAATCCGCGGGCGGGGTGACCGGTCCCCGTGCTCTCCTCGCATCGACTGGCCGTCCCGAAGCGGAGCAGAGCCTGGGCGCCTCAGAGCGCCCGACGACCCAGGACGATCCCCGACCGCCCTGAGGTGGGGGGAGAGTAGGGCTCCCGAGCGCACTCGTCAACCGAACTGCCCAAACACGTGGCGGCCGGCCACGACGGTCGCGAGACAGCGCAGGGCTCGCGGGTCCTCGACTGCGAGCGGGTCGTCGGACCACACCGCCAGATCCGCGCGGAGCCCGGGACGCAGCGGCCCGACGTCGTCCTGAGCGGCCGCGTGACGGCCTCCGATGGTGTGCGCCCGCAGGGCCGCCTCTCGGGACAGGCCCCAGCCGCCGAGATGTCGCTGCGCGGCGACCACCGCGCCCCACGGATCCAGCGGTGTGACGGTCGAGTCCGACCCGAAGGCCATGGGGACGCCGGCGCCTTCGAACCATGCGAACGGGTTCGAGTCCCGTGCGGTGGGCGCGCCGAGCCTGGCGGCGTACAGGCCCCCGTCGCCGCCCCAGGTGGCGTCGAAGGCCGGTTGCATGCTGGCTGTCACTCCCAGCCGCGCCATCCGCCGCGCGTGCCCGCGTGAGGCCAGCACGACGTGCTCGATGCGGTGACGGCACGCCCGGACGGCATCGAGGCCGGCCACCGAGGCCGCGGCCTCGATCGCGGCCACGGCCTGCTCGATCGCGCGGTCGCCGATCGCGTGCACGCCCGCGCCCCGCCCCGCTCGGGTGCACGTGACGAAGAACTGGGCGACGGCCTCGTCGGGGTGGAACAGCCGCCCCCGGGTCGTCGTGGAGCCGCGGCGGTAGGGCAGGCTGGTGGCCGCCGTGCAGGTGCCGATCGACCCGTCGAGGAACAGGTCGCCGCCGGGCCGCAGCCCCGGCTCCAGGTCCATCGCGGCCCACCACGTCAAGACCTCGACCGGCCACTGTCCCGCCGCCCACGCGCGCGCGTCGTCGAGGCCGGACAGCCCCGGGTGGCCCATCTCATGCAGCGACCCGATGCCGAGCGCCGCAGCCCGCGCGCAGGTCGCCCGCCGGGCGGCGCGCAGCTGCGCCCGCGGGATCCGCGACCGCGCGATGGCCATGGCGGCCTCAGACGCGGCCTCGCGCAGCCACCCTGTCGGCGCGCCGGCTGGGTCACGGTCGACGCCCTCCAGCCGAGCCAGCTCCAGGCGCGCGAGCGTGCGCTCGTCGACGACGCAGCTGTGCCCGTCGACTCGGACGAGCAGGACCGTCCGCCCTCCGGCGGCCTGGGTGAGCGACGCGGCGGTGGGCGGGCGCCCCTCCGGCCAGCCGAAGTCGTCCCAGCGGATCCCGATGATCACCTCCCGCGGTGGGGCGCCGGCGGCATGGCGGTGTACCAGGTCGAGGCACTGCGCCGCGCTCCGGGCGCCGGCCAGGTCCACTCCCCGCAGGGCCAGGCCCGTCGCCGTGGCGTGGACGTGGGCGTCGACGAACGCCGGTGTGATCCAGGCCCCGCCCAGGTCGAGGATCCGATCCGCCCGGGGCAACTCGCCATCGACGTCCCCACGCCATGCGATGCGGTCCCCGTCGACCAGCAGCGCCCTCGCGGGACCGGTCCCGTCCATTGCCAGCACGCCCGCGGCGGCGAGCAGGGCGCGGGTCAAGACAGGCCGGCGGTCGGTCCGTGCACGAGACGCCCCTGGACCATCGTGAGGACGCAGCGGTCGGGCTGGTCGCCTTGGATGGAGAACGCGGCCATGTCGGCCCGCTGGCCAGGGGCGATCGGCCCGACGCGGGTCTGGCGCGCGGCCTTGCGCCCGCCGATCGTCGCGGCCTGGAGGGCGGTGAGCATCCCCACGCGGAACGCGGGCCGATGGTGGGACACCGCCGCGGCCACCGTCGCCCACGGGTCGAAGACGCTGGCCGCCAGATCCGACCCGAACGCGAGCGTCACGCCGGCGTCGGCCAGCGGCCCGATCGGGTTCATGCGCTCGGCTCGCGCCCGCCCCAGGCGCCGTTGGTACAGCCCGCCGCGCCGCCCCCATATCACGTCGAACGTCGGCTGGACCGTCGCGACGACGCCGAGGCTCCCAAGCCGCGGGATGAGCGGCGGGGGGACGAGGGCGCAGTGCTCCAGCCGGTGGCGCGCCGCCCTGACGGCGCGCGGCCCCAGACGCCGCGCGACAGCCTCCAGCACCTCGACCGCCTGCCGCACCGCGCGGTCGCCTATGCAGTGCATGCCGACCTGGAGGCGGCGGCGGGTGGCCTGGGTGAGGAAATACACGAGGTCAGCGTCCGACTCGTACAGACGTCCGGCATGGGGAGCGTCGGCGTAGTCCTCCTCCAGCGCGGCCGTGTGGCTGCCCAGCGTCCCGTCGAGCAGCAGCGCGCCGCCGGCCTGGCGCAGCCGGCGGGCGCTGACGAAGTCCAGATCCGCCGCGCCCCAGTAGCCGATGACCTCGATCGGCCAGTCGCCCTCGATCCAGGCGTCGAAGTCGCGCGCGCCCATCTGGTCCGGGCCGTTCATCTCGTGGACGCTCGCGATGCCCATCGACACGGCGTGCCGGACGGCCGCCGCGCGCGCCTCGGCCAGCTGCGCGTCGGTCAGCTCGGCGTAGAACCACCTGCGCGCCACGTGGACCGCCTCTTTGCGGAGCAGCCCCGTCGGGTGCCCGTCGGCGTCGCGCTCCACGCCCTCGGCGCGCTCCAGGGGCGCGGCCTCCAGGCTGAACCGGTCGATGACCGCTGAGTGCCCGTCCGCCCGCATCAGCAGCACCGGCCGGCTGTCGGCCGCCTTCGCCAGCTCCTCCCCGGTCGGCGGGCGGCCCTCGGGGTAGGCGAGGTCGTCCCACCCACCTCCCCAGATGACCCGCCCAGGGGTGATCTCCGCGACCGCCTGGACCGCCGCCACGCAGTCGGCGGCCGACTGGCACATCGACAGGTCCACCCCGCCCAGCGCCAGCCCGGTCGCCGTCAGGTGCGCGTGCGCATCGACGAACGCCGGCTGCAGCAGCGCCCCCGGCAGGTCGATGCGCTGGACGCCCCCGCGGGGGGCATCATCCGGATCGTCGCCCACCCAGTCGATGCGGCCGTCGACGACGAGCACCGCGTGGGCCTCGGGGTTCGCCGGGGCCAGGGTGCGCACCCGCTCCGCGACGAGCAGGAGGGGCGGGAGATCCATGCGCACGATCGTACGTGCTGCAATGGGGTGTTCCGCGCCTTCTTTCGACGCTCACAAGGATGCGCGTCGGTAGGCCGTCGACAATGCGTCGGCATACTCGTTCCAACGCGAGCCGTCGTGGGCGCGGATCCACCGCAGCGTCAGCTCAGGCCGCCCCCGCGCCTTGGCGTACACGGCCTGGACCAGGTCGAGGTTGGCGATCGGGCCCCCCTGGCGGCGCCAGCCCTTCGCCGCCCAGCCCTTCGCCCACTCGTTGATCGTGCGCACGCACAGGTTGCTGTCGGAGTAGATGGTGGCGGGCGTCCCTGGTGGGACCAGGTCGTAGCCGTGCAGCAGCGCGGTCAGCTCCATCCGGTTGTTCGTGGTCTGCGGGTCGCTCCCGTACTCCTGGTCGACCACGGAGCCGTCGACCACATAGACCGCGCCCCAGCCGCCCGGTCCCGGGTTGGGGTGCGCGCTGCCGTCGGTGAACACGCCGTCCTGCGGCCCGCCGTGGTGGCGCTCCAAGACCTTCGCCACGGGCAGGTTCTCCTCGACCGCGCGCCCTTTCCCGCTCTTGCACGTGCGGCACTGCCTCGGCGTCCAGCCGGGATAGCGGTCGACGACCTTCTGCGACAGCGAGAACGCGCCACCGCACTGCGCGCAGGTGAACTCGGGCATACCCCGCAACCTTAGAGCATGGTTGGGGACTCGCAGGGGCGCGGGAAACCGCCGCATTCGACGGATTGCCGCGGGTGGCACAGGCCTTGGCCCCCTTTGGGTGCGGG
>JBOGEA010000334.1:0-6441 GCA_050743205.1 Egibacteraceae bacterium
AAATTCACCCGAAAGAAACTCAACGCCTTCCTCAAACGCCTCGCCAAACACGAGCCTCTTCCCGAACTGGTCGCAGCATGACACCCCAAAACCGCAAAGAACTTGCGAACAGGACCACTTAGTTAGAGGGCCGACCGATGGGTCGGGTTCGCCCCGGCGGCCAGGATCGACGCTCCCTATTGTACTGTTCGACCTCCACCCTCCCGTTGCCGCGCGGCTCGCCGGCTGATTCGCTGGCGAGCCATCGCGCGGGCAGCTTGTCGCGCGGGCAAAGGCAAACGCTATCTCCGGCGTTCTAGGTCTGCCACTCCGCAGACGGACTCGCATGGCAGCACAAGACGCCGTGGGCAGTGCACGCTCTCGCTGCCAACTTACCTGACTGCTTCGCGCCAATGATCTTTGCGCTGGTGCCGCCACCTTCTCGCGGCGCCGACTGTGCCTGGGCGAGCCGGCGGAGTGTGGACCGCGTCGGCCGCAGGGGATGCCTCCCGTTCGTCGCCACGCCATGCCCGCTCTCGAGATCGGGCGCCGGTGTGGCATCGACGCTCGTCCCGGTGCCGATGCCACCGACCGCCTCGAGCCCTGGAAGAGGGCTGGACCTGTGAAGGAGCGAGTGCCCAATGCCCGATATTCAGACCACTCAGCTGTACGTCCTGGCCGACGGCCGCTACTACGAGGCCCCTTATCAGATACCCGACGCGGCCACTCGTTTCCCCCTCGCCGACGCCCTGGCGTGCGCCGGCTGGCGTCGACTGCCGCAGGGCCTATGGACCCTGATCGCCCCCCTCCACCACCGATCGCCCGATCAAGGATGGAAATTCACGTCTCGGCCGTGCCGGAGGAGGCGGTCAGCACACTGGCAACCATTGCTGATGTATGTTACGCCGCAAGTGTGCCGTTCAAGTTCTTGCGAAGCCTGGACGCGCTGCGGTTAATGTCCGCCAATCATGCGCCGCGGGCCAGCAGCGGCAAGTTTGTCACGATCTACCCAGCAGACGATGCTCAGTTCAGCAAACTAGTCGAGCAGCTGTCCACCGCGCTGGTCGGCCGGCGCGGCCCATACATCCTCAGCGATCTCCGCATCGGCGACGGCCCAGTTTACGTACGCTATGGCGCCTTCCACCTCCGGTACCGACCCGGCCCGGATGGCGTACCAGTGCCTGTGCTGCGCGGACCGTCCGGAGCGTTCGAACTTGACGAACGGCAGCCGGTGTTCCGCGTCCCGCCGTGGGTGACACCGCCCAATGTGGTCGTCCCGCACCTGGTCACCTATGAGACCCGTCACCGAAGTCGGTCCGCCCTACATCGTGCGTGAGGCTCTGCACTTCACGAACGCTGGTGGCGTCTACCTCGCCGACGATCCCCACAGCGGCGAGCGCCTGGTACTGCGCGAGGCCCGACCATACAGCGGACTGGACCGATTTGGCGCGGACGCTCCCGCCCGGCTGCGCCGCGAACATGCGACGCTGCTCCGCCTCGCCGGGCTCCCGTGTGTGCCCCAGGTATTGGGGCTGCACCAGGTGTGGGGACACCTGTACCTCGCGGAGGAATACATCGAGGGGCAAACACTGCTGCGTGCCGTCATCGCCCGAAGCCCTCTGGTTCGCGTCGGCCACACTCGGCAGGACCTGGCCGACTACGCCCGCTGGGTGGACGACGTCATCAGCCGCGTCGGCAAGGCCCTAGCAGCCGTGCACGCTTGCGGCATGGCATTCGGAGACCTCCACCCTGGCAACGTCATCGTCCGCCCGGACGATTCGGTCGCCCTCGTCGACTTTGAATATGCCGCCGGCCTCGACGACCCGGCCGCTCCCCGCCTCGGCGCAGCCGGCCTCACCCCACCGGCTCACCTTACCGGTGCTCAGGCCGACTGGTACGCGCTGGACATGCTGCGCCTGTGGATGCTGATGCCGATAACTGAGCTGCGCGACCGGCATCCGGGCAAGGCTGCAACCCTCGCCCGCCTTGCTCAGGACCGGTACCGATTGCGTGCGCCCAAGCCGGTGTCGGCACGCGACGCCGACGAGAACATCGTCCGGGCCCTCTTCGGCATTCCCGCCGACGACGCGGGCTGGCTAGATGGCCGTGCGGCTCACCCTGACTGGCCTATGTTGCGCCGTGCACTGGTAGCCGGTGTGCACCGCGCCGCCACCCCCGACCGCACTGAGCGGCTGTTTCCCGGCGCCCCCGAGGTTTTCACTTTCGGCGGCCATACCCTGGCGCATGGTGCGGCGGGCGTGCTCGGCGCCCTCCACCGCATTGGTGAACCTGTCCCCGAGACCTACACTGAGTGGCTGCTTGCGGCGGCCCGGCGTGCCGACCCTGCCGCCGGCGGCGGGCTGTTCCACGGCTTGCACGGCACCGCTTCCGTGCTGGCCGACCTCGGCCGCCGGGAGGAAGCCCGCGAGCTGCTCGAGAGTGCCGCCGAGCCCCCCTTATCGGTCAGGGGACTGGCCACCGGGGTGGCCGGCGTGGGGCTGGTCCGGCTCAAGCTGGGCGACCTGCCGGCGGCCCTCCGGATCGGAGAGCGACTGGCCGGCGATATACCAGACCCGCCAGCCGAGACGGGCCTACTGCGTGGCATGAGCGGCCCCGCGCTGCTGCATCTCGCGCTGCACCATGCGACCGGAGACACGCGCTGGCTGCGCGCCGCCCGCGCGGGCCTAGCCCGAGAAGTGGCGCGGTGCGTCACTCGTCCTGATGGTACCGTCCAAGTGCGGCGATCAGGCGACAGCCACCTCGTCTACCTCGGCGTGGGCAGTGCCGGTATCGCCCTAGTGGCCCACGCGTACTTGCTGGCCACCAGAGGCGAGGATCCGGAACTCGCCGCGCTAATCTCCGGTGTCCGGCTGGCCTGCACAGCCCCGTTCGTCCGGGAACCGGGCCTCCTGCAGGGCCGGGCTGGGCTGGCCGCCACCCTGGCTGCGCTCGGTGCACCGCGACACGAGGTAACCGCACAAGCCGCCAGGCTAGCTTGGCACACCGTTCACGATTCGGGCGCACTACTCGTCCCCGGCGCTCACTTGCTGCGATTCTCCGCCGACCTGGCCGCCGGCGCAGCTGGCGTCCTGCTGGCCCTGCGCGCCGCCCTGACCGACGCCCCCGTCTCCCCACTATCCCTGCTCGGACTGGATTGACAACCGGGACGCGGGGGAGTGGATCGCTCGGACGCACGCGGACGGGCGACATGCATGGAGGTATGCGAGGAGAGGATTGTGGCCTTGAGCAGCCGCCCGCGAGCGGGTGTGGGACGCGGGTGGGGCGCCGCCAGCGGTCGAGGCCGCCAAAGCCGGCGAGTCGCCGAGGTCCCCTACACCTGTTTTTCCGGCAAACATGCGGTCGAGGTGCGGCTGATCGTGCGTCGGGTGCATCCCACCCCCGGCTCGCAGCTGGCGTTGGACATCGTCTTCGACTATCACGCCCTGGTCACTGATCGGGAAGGATCGACGTTGACGTTGGAGTCCGACCACCGCGACCACTCGCAGGTCGAGTTGGTCATCCCTGACTGGAAGGACGGCCCCCTAGCGTACATGCCCTCGGGGGTGTTCACCGCCAACGCCGCCTGGACCGCTCTGGCTGCGCTGGCGCACAATGTGGGACCGTGGACCCTGGCTGCCGCTGGCGGCCATGGGCCGGCACGACCGTCGGCAGCTTGCGTCGCAAGCTGTCGGTCATGCCCGCCCGGCTGGTGTCCTCCGGGCGCCGGCTGCGGCTACGCGCGCCGGTCAACTGGCCGTGGCGGCAGGCGCTACAGCGGGTGTTGCGGTTCATCGCCGCTATCCCCGCGCCTGGCTGACGCCGGGGCCGCCTCGTCCCTGTCCGACACGGCCCCATGTCCATCGCCCCGGAACCCGCCCGGCCGCGAAGTGCTGCACCAAAACACAAAAAAACTCGTATTCAACCATTCCACACAACTGCCGTCACCCGGGTTCGGTCACCGTTCCGCCGTCGTGAGCAGGAGGCGGCGGGCGCGGAGGACCTCGGCGACCGACCAGGCCTGGAAGGGGCAGCCGGTGGCGGCGTGCGGGGGATCGCCGTCGGCGGTCTCGGAGATCGATCCCAGGCCCCACTCGCCGAGGTGGTCGACCAGGCCGTCGAGCACGCCGGTCACGTCGATCCCGACCTTCAGCGCAGCCTCCGTATAAGCGCCGATCAGCCATGGCCACACCGTCCCCTGGTGGTAGGCGCGATCCCGCTGGGCGGGGCCGCCCCGGTGACGGCCCAGGTAGGCGGGGTCCGACGGCGCGAGCGACCGCGGCCCCAGCGAGGTGAGCAGCGGCGCGCACGCCCGTACGACACCCTCATCGCGCAGCGGCGCGTGCGGCAGCGACACCGCGAGTAGCTGGTTGGGCCGCACCGCCTGGTCGTCGCCGGCCGGGCCGTCCACGACGTCGCGGGCCCCTGCGCTGTGCGGAAAACGGCTGGCGAACGAGCGGCGGGCGGCGGCCTCCAATGAGCGGGCCGGGCCGGGCTCCACGCCGAGGCGCTCCCGCAAGTCGGCCAGCCCGGCCAGGCCGCTGATCCACAGCGCGTTGACCTCGACCGGTTTGCCAGCCCGGTCGGTGACCGGCATGCCGTCCACGCGCGCGTCCATCCACGTCAGCGCCCAGCCCGGCGCGCCCTGGGTGAGCAGCCCGTCGGCGGGATCGACGCGGATCCCGAACCGCGTCCCGGCGACGTGGTGCGTGACGATGCCGGCCAGGTCGCCGGCGAGCCGCGCGGCCAGGTCGAGGTCACCGGTGACGTCGACGTGGCGGGCGACGGCGTGGAGGAACCACATGGCGGCGTCGACCGTGTTGTACTCCAGGCCTCCCGCGTCGGCCGTGTTCGCGAGCATCCCCTCGGACAGCGAGGCGGCGGCCCGCTCCAGCAGCGCCCGGCCCTCGTCCCAGCGGTGGGTCGCCAGGAACAGCCCCTCATAGGAGGTCATCGTGTCGCGCGACCAGTCGCCGAACCACGGGTACCCCGCGACCACCGTGGGACCGGCGACGACGAACTGGTCAGCGGCCACTGCGAGGGTCTCGTCGATCTCGTCGGCGGGCCGGCAGCGCGCCGCCACCGCCCGGGCGCGCTGGCGCGCGGCGCCGGCGATGACGGCCGCCGCCGGGGGGACCTGGGTGAGGTCCCCGCCCCATGCCTCGACCGCGAGGGTCTGCCCGGGGTCGAGATCCGCGCGGAAACGGCCCGCGAACCACAGATCCTCCCGGTCATTCAGGCCACGCTCGGCCTCGACGCGGTGGCGGACGCCGCGGTACCAGACGCCGGCGGGGTCAAAGCCCGGGCCCCTCACCCGGTAGGCGCCCTCGAAGACGAACCCGCCCTCGACGGGATCGACGCGGGGATCGGCGTCGCCGAAGCGCTCGCCGTGCGCGTCCCGCCACGTGCACAGCGCCTCGACCTCCAGCCGGACCGTCGCGGGGGCGCGCACCAGCCGGTGCGCGACCCCCACGGCCGGGCGTCCGTGGACCATGGCGACCTCGGCCTCGACCACGACATCCCCGAGGGCCCACCGCCAGCGCGGCACGCCCTCGATCAAGGCGAACGACTCCAGATGCGTGTACCCGGCCGGGTCGACGGCGCCGCCCGCCCACTCGTGCGTGGCGAGCCGGACGCGCTGGCCGCCGAGCACCAGCACCGGGTCCAACGCCGCCAGGCCGAGGCGGCGCCCGCCCGGCGGCTCGGTCGCCACGACCAGCAGCCCGTGGTACCGGCGGGTGCGCAGCCCCGCCACCGTCCCCATCGCGTAGCCGCCGAGCCCGTCGGCGACCAGCCACTCCCGGCTGGCCGCCGCCTCAAGACAGCCGCACACCTGCCGTCCAAACCGCCGGGTGAGGGCGGACGAGGAGCGTCCGCTGGCGGGCGGGGACCAGATGAGCACCATTGACCGGTGCGGTCCCGCCGGCTGCCCCCGCCGTTACACCCTGCGGCGGAGGGTGCGTCGGAGGGCGCGGCGTTCGTCCTCGGTCGTGCCACCCCAGACGCCGGCCTCTTGGCCTGTCTTCAGCGCCCAGTCGAGGCAGTCAGCGCGGACCTCGCAGCCGGCGCACACCCGTTTCGCCTCATCAGCCCGTTCCAAGGCAGGGCCGGTGGTGCCGATCGGGAAGAAACGCTCCGGGTCGACATCGAGGCAGGCGGCGCGTTCCCGCCAGCGGGCGGTGCGAGGAAGGGGGCGTGTGTGCTCGGCCATTCGATCCTCCTGCTGCTGGGTTGTGGCGTCCCGGTCCGGCGGCGCGGGGCCGCCGGCCGGGACCTACACCGCAGAGCTTGTCCGAGGACCGCTTTGCGGGGAAAGCAGTCTGTTCCGCTTGGCTCCGGATGCCTTGACCGGCGTGGTTACGCTCCCGCCGACATCGACAAGGGGGAGCGTGATGGACGAGGCGCGGCGGATCCGCATCCTCGGGCCGCGGCCCGAGGCAGGCATGGGCGACTATGGCTTGGTGG
>JBOGEA010000335.1:0-6440 GCA_050743205.1 Egibacteraceae bacterium
ATCCAACACACAACTGCGGTCAACCTGCGCGCCACCGCCCTATCCGCCCATGCTCGTCGGGCCGGGGCGCAGCCCCGCTGGGTTGGTGACCGACAGCATGCGGGCACGCAGGCTGGCAGGCGCGTAGGCTGATGCTTTCGCCGTCTTGACTTGATAGGAGGGCGACGATGCCGTTCTACGCCCGAGTCGGGGACATCCCGCACAAGCGCCATACCCAGTTCCGGCGGCCCGACGGGGGGCTGTACGTGGAGGAGTTGATGGGGGTCGAGGGCTTCAGCTCAGACTCCGCGCTGCTCTACCACCAGCACATCCCGACCGCGATCGTCGCGGCCGAGCCGGTCGAGCGCGAGCCTTTGTCGCTGCGCGGAAACCATCCGCTGACGCCCCGCCACCTGCGCACTCACCGGCTGAAGGCCGGCGGCGACCTGGTGGACGGCCGCCGGCTGCTGGTCGGCAACGCCGACGTCCGCCTGTCGTACGTCGCCGCCGACGCGCCCAGCCCGCTGTACCGCAACGCCGTCGGTGACGAGTGCGTCTATGTGGAGTCCGGTTGTGGCCGGCTTGAGTCGATTTACGGGACCCTCGACGTCGGCCCTGGCGACTACGTTGTGATCCCGGCCTCGGCTACGCATCGCTGGGTCGTGACCGGCGACGAGCCGCTGCGCGCCCTTGTCATCGAAGCCAGCGGGCACATCGGGCCGCCCGCGCGCTACCTGTCGGCCCGCGGCCAGTTCCTCGAGCACTCGCCCTACTGCGAGCGCGACCTGCGCGGCCCGTCCGGGCCGCTGCTCGTCGACGGTGAGGATGTGGAGGTCCTCGTGCGGCACAGGGGAGGGTTCACGCGGTACGCCTACGCGCACCACCCGTTCGACGTCGTCGGGTGGGACGGCTGCCTGTACCCGTACGCCCTCAACATCGGCGACTTCGAGCCGATCACCGGCCGGGTCCACCAGCCGCCGCACGTCCACCAGACCTTCGCCGGCCCGGGCTTCGTCATCTGCAGCTTCGTCCCGCGCAAGTTGGACTACCATCCCCTGGCGATCCCCGCCCCCTACAACCACGCGAACGTCGACAGCGACGAGCTGCTGTTCTATGCGGGAGGAGAGTTCATGAGCCGCAGGGGCGCGGGCATCGAGCTGGGGTCGATTTCCCTGCACCCGGCGGGATTCACCCATGGACCGCAGCCCGGCAGCGTTGAGGCCTCGATCGGCGAGGAGGCAACCGACGAGACCGCCGTGATGGTCGACACGTTCCGCCCGCTGGACCTGGGGCCGGCGGCCGGTGAGTGCGAGGACGAGGCCTATGCATGGACGTGGTCGGGGCGGCAGGCCGCGCGGGTGATGGCGGGCGCGGACGCGCCAGCCGGTGGGCGGGGATCTCAATGAGCGCCGTGCCGCTGCATCCCGACATCGCGCCGCTCGGGTTCCTGCTGGGCACCTGGGTGGGGGAGGGGACCGGGCAGTACCCGACGATCGAGCCTTTCCGCTTCGGCGAGGAGATCCGCTTCGCGCATGTGGGCAAGCCGTTTCTGTTCTACGTCCAGCGGACGTGGGCTCTGGACGACGGCCGCCCGCTGCACGCCGAGGCCGGCTACTGGCGTCATGCGGGTGCCGGCCGGGTCGAGCTGGTCCTCGCCCACCCCACAGGGGTCACCGAGGTCGAGGAGGGCCGGCTCGACGGCACCGCCCTGCGCCTGCGGACCACGCGCCTGGCCGCAACCGGCACCGCAAAGCGCGTCGATGCCCTTGAGCGCGACATCGACGTCAACGGCGCCACCCTGACCTACGCGCTCCGCATGGCCGCCGTCGGCCTCGACCTGCACCACCACCTCTGTGGCGCCCTCACCCGCACGCACCCGCTCCAACATCTTGTGTGATTGTGAAGTCCCTGTTCAGGGCAGGCTCCTGCAAGCACTCAACACTGGAGGGATCCACGACATGGGTACCGTCGAGATCATCTTGCTGGTCCTGCTCGTCCTCGTGCTGCTCGGCGCGTTCGGCGTCGGCGGCGGCAGGTACCGGACACCGGGCATCGGCCTCGGCACGCTGATCGTCATCATTCTGCTTATCATCCTCATCACCTAACGGGCTGCGCCCCGGCCCGACGGAGGTCGGACGGCTGGAGCGCGGTTAACGCCCGGTAGCATCGCGGGGCCATGACGAGCCGGTTTGGACCGCTGCGGTTGATCGTGTCGCCCACGGCGAACGGCGGTGGCGTTGGGGCGGGAGCTGCCCGCGCTGCACGAACGTGGGCTGGAGCACGCAACGGCGGAGGTCCGGACGTGTTTGCGTCCCGCCCTGTGGGACTTGCCGCAGCCCCATTATGGCCGCACGATGGCCGTACATTCTCAAATGGAGGGCGCATGAACGCGCTGGTGAGGAGCGAACGAATCGAGGTCCGCGCAACTCCGGACGAGTACGAGTTGATCAAACGGGCAGCCGCAGCTGAGGGTGGGACGCTCACCGAGTTCGTGATCTCCCAGCTGAGCCTTGCAGCCCGCCGCGTGTTGGCTGACCGCGACCGTTTCGAGCTGTCTCCAGAAGCCCAGCGGGCCTGGGAGGAGATCAACGCGCATCCAGCTCGAGAGCTGCCTGGGCTGCGCCGGCTCATAGAGCGTCCATCGCCATTCGGGCGTTGACTGACGGCTACGAGCAGCCCCACCCGCTGGGGCCGCATCATGGACTCGGGGAATTCACGTGCCGCTCCGCGGAACAGACGCTCTGGCTCCGTCGGCACGCGCGTCAGGCGCATGCCGCGGGGTTGCGAAGGTGTTCGTGGCCACTCCCACGGGATCGCATCAGGTGATCGCGTACTACGCGTGGACGATGGCACAGATCGCTGTCGGCGATGCGCCCGACCGGCTGCGGCAGGGCGCCGGTCGTTACCCCCAACCCGTTGCGCTGCTCGCCCGTCTCGGCGTCGACAGTGACCATGAGAAACGCGGGCTGGGCGCCGGGTTGCTGCGGGATGTATTCGCCCGGCTGACGGCATTGTCCGACGACATCGGTTGCCGTGGCCTGCTGGTGCACGCGGAGAACGCCGAGGCGCGGGCGTTCTATCAGCATCTGGTGCCGGAGTTTGCATGCAGCCCCACCGATGACCTCCATCTCGTCCTGCTCATGAAGGACATTCGCCGAACGCTGCGGGCCTGAACGCTGCGGCTCACCTTCGCCTTGCTCACGTTCGTGCACTACGACGACGAGCTGATGGCGTGGAGGCTGACGGCTGACGCCCGGTAGCATCGCGGGGCCATGACGAGCCCGTTTGGACCGCTGCGGTTGATCGTGTCGCCCACGGCGAACGGCGGTGGCGTGGGGCGGGAGCTGCCCGCGCTGCTGACGGCGCTGAACGAACGCGGGCTGGAGCACACAACGGTGGAGGTCGCCGGCGTGGGGGAGGCGGAGCGGGCGGCCGAGGCGGCGCTGGACGAGGGCGTGCGGTTCGTCGTGGTCGCGGGAGATGACCCGACGATCAACGGGGTGGTCAACGGGCTGTTGAACCGGGACGGGTCGCCGCGCGGCAAAGACACCGTGCTGGGGACCGCGTGGCCGGGGTCGGCGAGCGATCTGCCCCGCACGTTCGGCCTCGACCGTCCGCCGGAGGTCGTCGCGAAGCACCTGTCGACGGAGCACACGATGCCGATCGACGTCGGGATCGTCGAGCTGACGGGCCTGGACGGATCACCGGCGCGGCGGCTGTTCGCGAATGCGGCCGAGGTCGGCTGGGGCGCGCACCTCATCCGGCTGACGGCGCGGCTGCGCCGGCTCGGCCGGGTCGGGCGCCTGCTGGCGGCCTATGGCGCGATCCGCGCGCTGGACCGGCAGGAGACGGCCGTGACCGTCGCGCATACGCAGGCCACCCTGCCGGTGACCGAGCTGGTGGTGGCGAACGGCCAGTTCATCCATCAGGCGGCCAGGATCGCCCCGCGCGCTCTGCCGGACGACGGAAAGTTCAACGTCCAGGTGTTCACCGGCGACCGCAGCCAGATGTTCGTGATGTCTGCGTACATTTACCGAGGGGATCACCTGCCGAACCCTCAGATCGTGGAGTGGCAGTCACCCACCGTCCGCATAGCGCCCGACAACCCGCTGCCCGTCGCCGCCGACGGCATCCTCCTCGGCACGACCCCGGCCGTATTCCGCATCGCCCATCATGTCCTCCAGCTCAAGATTTAGCCAGCCGAGAACCGCTTGACTCGACGGGTCACTTGACCGCGACGACCATCGAGTCCGGTCCGACGAGCGGCTCGACCCGCGTCTCGCGGAAGCCAACCGAGCGCATCCACTCCTGACACTCAGCGGTGGTGAAGTCGAAGCCCCCCGCCGTCTCGATGAGCATGTTGAGGCTCATGAGCAGGCCGTAGGCGTGCAGTCGGCGCTCGTCGTCGATGAACGCTTCGTACACGATCAGCGCGCCGCCCTCCGGCAGCGCCGCGTACGCCTTCTCGAGCAGTGTCAGTTTCGCCTCGAGATCCCAATTGTGCAGGATGTGGCCCATTGTCAACACGTCTGCTGCTGGCAGCGGTTGCGCAAAGAAGTCGCCCGCCTGGAAGGCGAGCCGGTCCGTCAGATCGAAGGACGCCACATAGTCGTCGAAGATCGGCCCGACGGGGGCCAGGTCAAACCCAACACCGGTGATGTGCGGGTGCATGAGGGCGACCTGCACCGGCAGCGCGCCCTCTGCGCAGCCGACTTCCGCGAATGTGCGGTACTGCTCGAAGGGGAACCGCTCAGCGATACCACGGGCGGGCCTGAGGCTGATGCCCGTCATCGCGCGCAGGAACTGGCGCAGGCGCTCCTCATCTGAGTAGAGCACGGCGTAGAAGCTCTCGTCCCGCTTCGCCTCGTTCTGCGGCTCGCCCGTATGGAGCGCGTCGGTCAGCGCGCCCCAGAACGGGTAGAGGCGAGCGTTCGCCATCTCGAGGATGCCGCCGATGTAGCTCGGCTTCGCGCGGTCGAGGAAGTGCTCAGTCGCGGCGGTGTTCGCGTAGTGGCCGCCCTCGCGGTGGAGCATGCCGAGCGCCACGAGGGCGTCGAAGAAGTCGCGCGCCCCACGCTCGTGCAGGTCAAGGCGGCGGCGCAGCTCCTCCAGCGGCAGCGCACCGCCAGTGAGTTCGCTGAAAACTCCAAGCTCGACGGCGCTGAGCAGCGTCTTTGAGCCCCAGAAGGCAGTGCCCAGCGCGATGATCGCGCTGGGGTCGGGTTCGTCCGAGGTGGGGCCGGACCCCGATGCTGGCACGGCGGCCAAAGCAGTATTGGGCGGATTGGACGGATGGACGAGCATGGCGGCGGCCTCCTTCGTGTCTGGTTTCACCACGAGCAGCTTGTTCCCTTTACACCCTCAACGCCAGCGGGGCTGCGTCCCGGCCCGACGAGTCATGGACGGGAGGGACGGTCGCGCGCCGGTTGCGGCAGTTTTGTGGAGCACCCGACGTATGTGTCGCCGATGCTCCACAAAAGCCAGCCCTCTCGTGACCCGCGGTCGGCTGCGGTTGGACAGTGCCGCGGGGGGGTGCTTAGTCTCAGCGTCCTCAGGCGGCTGGCGCCGGACCGTCGCCTGGGCGGGATGGCGGAAAAGGACAGGCGGAGCGCATGAACCAGGCATTGCAGGTGGTCGACACGCCGACGGCCACAGCCCGAGTGACCCAGCCGCTCGTGATCGACGAGCCGCTGCTGGTGCCGCTGCGAGATCTGCCCTGCACAGCCGGGGCCATGGGCGCGCGACAGGCGCGCAGCCCGCGGGCATTCGTAGCGGTCGCGCTGACGCTGGTGGCCGTCGCCGGGCTCGCCAGCTCCGCGCTCACCTACCGGGTGGGCCGGGCATGGCGTGACCGGGCGCAGACCGAGATCAGCCGGACGGACAGCCTCGCGTTCCGTCTGCGCGCGGCTGAGACGCAGCTTGCGAGCGCCGCGGGTGAGCTGGCCGCCACGACCGCGACGCTGCGGCGGTCAGAGGCGGACGTCGCGCAGCTGGAGAGCCGGCTTCAGGAGCTGGGCATGGAGAAGGCCCGAGTGGAGGACGAGCGGGAGGCCTCCAGGAGCGATCGCGACCGGCTGGCCATGGTCGCGGGGCTGGCCGCGCAGGTCGAGCAGGAGCTGAGCGGCTGCGTGAGCGGCCTGAGCGGGCTGCTCTTCCCGCGTTCCCCTGGCCTTGCGTACGCCGCCGCTGGGCGGGGGGGCACAGAGGAGGCGGTCGCGCGATCCTGCGGCAACGCCAAGACCATGAACGAGCGCCTCCGCGCCGTCGTCAATGGCTGAGAACGTGTTTCGGAAAGCGGCCTTGAGGTGCGGGCGGAGCGCAGCGGAGCGCGGTTCAGGCGGCCAGGGGGTCCGGGGGAGTCCCCCGGATACAAGTCCGCCTGAACCACTCAGCTTTAATAAAAACATACGATGTTTAGCGGACACAGGGGTCGCGCCTCGTCGGGTGCAGCGACCTAAAAG
>JBOGEA010000336.1:0-6392 GCA_050743205.1 Egibacteraceae bacterium
TGGGCCAGGGCCATCGCGATCCAGGCGCGCTGGCGCTGGCCGCCGGACAGCTCGTCGACAGGGCGGTCGGCCAGGTCGGTGGTGCGGGTGGCGGCCAGCGCGGCGGCCACGACGGCCTCGTCCTCGGCCGACCACTGGCGGAACCAGCGCTGGTGCGGGCAGCGGCCACCGACACGCCTCGGGCCGGGGCCACCCGCTGGCCCAGGGCGCGGGCTCCATCGTCGCCCAGGCTCAGCGTGTTCATCGCGCCGACCCCAGCACTGTGACCGACCCCACCGCCAGGAACGGGGTGACCTGCCGCAGGATGTTCCCGCCGCGGCCGGCCAAGGAGCCACGGCCCAAACGGAACTGATTGAGGCCTTTCTGGAACGCACAGACGCAACTCTCGCGTCTTTCTATCCCCACGGTCCTGCGCGGCTCACGCGTTGCCGGGACTCCGACAGGAGCCTCCGGCAAGGGGGTTGACTTCTAGTAAAGGATAGGTTCACTAAAGACATGGTCAAGGTGCTGGAGGCCAGTTCACCAGGGCGGGTTTTGCGCTTTGCGGGTGTCAAGCAAGAGGCCTCATAAGCACGACCTTACGCGAACGATCCCCGACCGGGCGGTCCACCGGGGATTCCATAGTCAGGACCTGTTCATGCTGACTCGACCCTTCTGCTGGCTCTCGGCGTCCAGCCGGGCAGGGGGAGTTCCTCGCCGACCGGCTCCCAGATGTGGGCGGGGACCGGCGGGCTGAGCGTCGGGGCCAGAGGACCCGCGTGTTGACCATCGGTGACCGGGTCCCCGCCGTCGAGTTGCCGCCAGCGCGATCCCTGGCCGGAAGGGCTTTCTGTGGCTATTGATGGTCTGTCGTTGAGGAGGAGGAGCATCATGACCATGTGGACGGCTCGGCGGCGATTGGTCGTTGCGGTGATCGCGGCGCTCACGTCAGCGCTGCTGGTCGCGTGCGGCGGTGAGGGCGGCGCCACTGCGGCCACGACAGCGGAGGAGCAGGCGGGGCCGTGGACGTTCACTGACGACCGCGGTGTCGAGGTCTCACTGGGGTCCTGACCGGAGCGGGTCGTCGCGTACGAGACGGCTGGGTCGGCGCTGTTGCACCTGGAGTCAGACCGGTCTGTATCTTCGGCGGGGCGCCGCTGGACCAGAGCCCAAGTCTTGTTGGCGTCGATCTGAGCGGGATCGAGTCGGTGGGCGCGATCTACGGCGAGATCAACCTGGAGAAGCTGGCGGCGCTGCAGCCCGACCTGATCGTCACGCTTTCGACCCTCGCCAGACTGGACCCTTGTTTGGGTTCGCGGATGACAGTGTGCAGGAGACGGTGCAGACGATCGCTCCGATCGTGGCGATCGACAGGATCAAGGACCCGACCGTGGTGATCGGGCGCTTCGAGGAGCTGGCAGGGTCGTTGGGCGCGGATCCCGACGCGCCGGCGCTGGTGGCGGCTCGTCAACGCTTCGACGAGGCGGTGGTGGGCGCTGACGGGCGGCGGTCGCGGACAAGCCTGGCCTGCTCGCCGTCGCCCTTTATGCCGCTCCAGCCGAGGGGATCTACTTCGCCAGGCCGGCGGGCTTCCCGGGCCTGCGGCAGTTCCAGCAGGCGGGGCTGGAGCTGGAGCTGGAGGGAGACCCTGGAGACGTCAACGAGGATTTCGTGATGTTCTTCTGGGATCAGGTCAGTTTCGAGCTGGCCGACAAGTATCCAGCCGACCTCATCCTCGTAGGCGATCCAGGGGACCCGGTCGACCTCGATGCCCTTGATGCGATTGCCACGTGGCGAACACTTCCCGCGGTGGAGGCCGGGCAGGTCGTCGCGTGGCGAGTGCTGGAGAATTGGAGCTACCCGGCTTACGCCGAGGACATCGAGCTGCTCACCGAGGCGGTGAAGAGCGCGGATCCCGACCTCGTCTCGTGAGGCACTCTTCCGAGTAGGCGCGAACAGACGAAGTCGGCATAATCGTCAGGCCTTGAGGTCGCTGTGGGCGTCTGGCCGCCCACTGCCGTATCGAGCGCGTAGGGGTCAACACAGCGGATCGCTGTGTTGGCCCCGACGCCTCACACCTGGCGCTGCAATGGCGTGGCCTGGTGACGACGTGCCGCCAAGCGGCCAGCGCGTCTCCCGCAAAGCGTCGCGGCGACCGCGATCGCCCCACCGAGGCCAGGCGTGACGGCCTCCGCGTGTCTTGCAGCCTGCGGGGATCGGAAACCGTCCCCGGTCGCGTCTGGGAACGACGTCGCCCGATTGCTGGGACAGCGGGTAGCTGTAGCGATCACGCTGCTCGTCGGTGCGGCGGTGTCGGCCGTGGAACCGATCGGATTCGTGGCACCGGCAGCCCCCGCGTACGGCCTGAGCGATCACCGAGCCCGACTACTGGTAGGCCCTGCTCGTGCCGGGCTCATGCTGAGCGCGCCCCATCCTCGGTATGAGGCATCCCTCGTTGTCCCGGTCACCGCGTGAGGCGGTCGCTGGCGCCGGACGTGTCGTGCTGGTGTGGGCGCCGTTGTGAACGGTCGCTGGCGAGGTGTTGCGGGCATGTCTGGTTGAGTACGGCGGGTGGGGTTACGGCAGCGCGGAGATTCCAGGTGATCGGCAGAGCGGTCCGCGCCTGCTGTGACCGGCGTTGTGCTCTATGGCTTCCGGTCGACCGAACGGCTGTTATGCGCCGTTGACGGCGAACATTAACCTCTATAAGGTTAGGCTGCCCTGGGTTTAAAGTGTCCGGTGCGGCGCTCTCCGAGCCTGGGACCGTGGCAGAACGTTCTCCGGCCCGGGAGTGTCGATGAGCGTCTTGGCGTTCTTGTGCAGGTCGAGTATGGGCAGGTGTGTCCATCGGTTCTTCAACGGAGCGGCATCGCCGATGATCGACTCCTCCCTCATCGGCCACCTGGGGCGCCCGCATTCGGGGTGGGTTGTGGCGGGCCCGCTGGCCGCCCTGACGGACTGCGACACCGGCAGGGGCGCCAGCGCCTGGTCATCCCCCACCGCACTGCCACCCGCCACAATCGGGCGCAGATGCGCTGGCTCTGATGTCTCCGAGGAGTCCGCGCGGGTCGTCGCCTTGGGCTTGAGCGGCCAGGCTGTCGCGGTTGGGGGGACACCCGTTAGGACGCAGGACGGGTGTGGGGGCCAGCCCTACGCCGTATGGCGAGAGCGGGCGCGGCGCTTCGCCGGAGGCGCGTTCCTCTTCGCCTGTGGGCCGCAGGGTCCCCGACGGTTTGTGACCGCGCTTGAATCCGGACTCCCCGATGAGATCGTCGAGCTGGACGCAGTCTGGGACAGTGTCAGAGCCCGCGGAGCGCGGATGGACCTGCTCGACGGGAATACGCTGGTGTGGCGTGTGGGCTTGGACCTTGGGCGGCGGACCGTCGTTGAGGCCCATCTGGTTTGCCGACAGGTGGATGCGGCCCGTGAGGGGCGTGGTCTCCTCCGGGAGGATGCGGTGCTGTCCGTGCGCGTTGGCGTGGAGCGCCGTGCGGCGCCTGCTGCTCGCGCTCGACGCGCTCGTGCCGGTCATCGGCGGCAACTCCGGCGCCGAGACGACGCCGGAGTCGTGAGAGCGGACAGGGATGATGTGCCCCTGACTTTCCGGACAGTAGACCCACTAGGCTGATCAGCTCCCCGGGGCAGCGCCACCGCGTCGACGCCTCCGCCCGCGTCCAGCACCCGCCGGGCGACCGCCAGCCGGACCTCGTGGGCGGCCCGCTTCCATGCCCACTCGAACAGGCAGATCCAACGGGTCGCCGACGCTGACAGGCCCACGAACAGCACGGCCAGGGCGGCGATCCACCGCGCCATCGACGCGGCGTCGCCGGTCGCGATCGCCCGGTCGATCACCACGCCGATCACCACCGCGACCATGGCCTCGGCGACCTGGTGGACCATCATCAGCACCGAGCCGACCGCCACATCCCACCGTTGGCCCGCCAAAACCCGCCAAAGCAGCGCGCGAGGAGCCGTTGTGCTCACCGTGAATGACACCCGCCTCTTGCATCTGCGGACCAGGGCTGCACAGCCCTTGACTATAAAGAGGCTCACTTGCATTCGACTCCCGCGCGGGGCCTGTCAAGCGCAGCGGGGCGGGGAGGCCCGCCCCGCGCGACGTGGGATTGCCCGCCGGGCTGGGGCCTCATCGCCTCCCGAACCGCCGCCGTTGCCGGGCGAAGGTCGTCGTGGACGATCCCACGCGGCAGGGAAGCGCAGACGGCACAGCGATCGGCCCGACCTCCATGGTCCACATCCGAGGCGAACGGCCCGCTTCCCTCGTTGACGGCAGACACCTCATAAGGTTAGGCTGCCCTTGATCGGAGTGCTCGGCGTGGCGCTCTCCGGGCTCAGGACCGTGGTGGAACAGCTCTCCGGTTCGGGAGTGGCTAATGAGCATTCAAGCATCCTTCCGCAGGTCGAGCACTGGTTGCCCGCCAACGCTCGACCGAAGCCTTTCCTCGGTGACCATCCACCGCATGCGGCACCCCCAGCGCCAGCGGTTCGCCACGGTGAGATTGAGCGAGCGGGACCCTGTGCTGGCGCCGGAGGTCGAGTCTGTCGCGGCGATGAACTGGGACAGGAGCCAGCCCAACGTCACGAGGCATAGCTGGGCGCACGGGTAGCCCCATGCCGAACAAGCCAGAGCGAATATCAAAGATGTCTCGCAGGTGACGCTCGAGCGTCCATCAACAGTCGTGTTGAAGCGAAAGTAGTCTGTGATGCTCAACCGCCAAGACGTCCGCTTGCCCTTGTCATGTGCCCAGTTGGAAATCTGGTTGGCTCAGCAGATCGACCCCAAAACCTCGATCTACAACATCAGCGAGTGCGTAGAGATTCATGGGCCGGTTGACCTTGACCTGTTCGAGACAGCCCTGCGACAGGCGGTGAGCGAAGCCGAATCACTTCATGTCCGCTTTGTTGAAGACGATGGTGAGCCGCGGCAGGTCATTGAGCCATCTCTTGAGTGGCCTCTGCCCGTGATCGACGTCAGCGCGGAACTGGATCCGCAGGCGGCGGCCGAAGACTGGATGCTGGCTGACTCGGCCCGACCGCTTGATCTGACACGCGGCCCGCTGTTCTCATATGCGCTGTTTCGGGCAGGGCCTGAGCGCTTCTTTTGGTACCAGGGCTACCATCACATCGTGCTGGACGGCTTCGGGCTTTCCCTTATTGCGCGGCGAGTGGCCGAAATCTACACGGCGCTTGTGAACGGGGTGCCCTGCGCTCAGGGCACATCGGGCTCTGTGCGGTTGCTGCTGGCCAGCGATGCGGCCTATCGCGCATCTGACGAGTTTGTGTCCGACCGGGACTATTGGATGGGGCGGGTTGCCGACCGGCCAGAACCGGTCCGGCTGGCCGACAGGTGCTCAGTGCCGTCCGGAGGCTTTATCCGTCGGACGGTTGTGCTGCCGCGGTCGGGGGCGACCCGGTTGCGTGTCGCAGCGGCCAGCGCGGACGCGCGATGGGGTGACGTGGTGATCGCGGCGACGGCGGCGTACCTGCACCGTCTGACGGGCGCGCGGGACGTGATCTTCGGCCTGCCGGTCTCGGCTCGCCCGGATCCTGTCCTACGGGATGTGCCCGGCATGGTGTCGAACGTGCTGCCGCTGCGAGTGTCGGTACGGCCCGATACGAGCCTGTCCGAGCTCATGCAAGAGGTGTCGCGAGAAGTCCGTCAGGCGCTCAAGCACCAACGGTACCGGGGTGAGGACCTGTGCCGGGACCTCAAGCTGGCTGTTGGCATCGGAGAGTTCGTAGGTCTGAAGGTCAACATCATGGCCTTCGACGATGACCTGTGCTTTGCCGGTCATCGGGCCACGGTGCGCAACCTATCGCTGGGTCCGGTCGATGACCTGTCGATCCGTGTGCGTCGCCGATCAGACGGCGATGGGCTGCTGATCGATTTCGACGCGAACCCGGCCCTGTACGGCGAGGAGGATTTAGAGGCTCATCAGCGGCGCTTTCTCAGCGTGCTGGAGGCCATCGCTGGTGAAGATCCCGGTCGGCCTGTCGGCCGCGTCGACGTTCTCACGCCTGAGGAGCGTCGGCGGGTGTTGGTGGAGTGGAACGACACCGTGCGGGAGGTGCCGTCGGCGAGTTTGCCGGTGTTGTTTGAGGCGCAGGTGGCGCGGACGCCGGATGCGGTTGCGGTGGTGTTCGAAGACACCGTGTTGAGTTATGCGGAGTTGAACGGGCGGGCGAATCGGTTGGCGCGATATTTGGGTGGGTTGGGGGTGGGTCCGGAGGTGCGGGTGGGGATTGCGTTGGAGCGGTCGGTGGAGTTGATCGTGGCGCTGTTGGCGGTGTTGAAGGCTGGGGGGGCGTTTGTGCCGTTGGAGGCGTCGTGGCCGACGGCGCGTGTGGCGCAGGTGATCTCGGGGGCGGGGCTGGGGTTGGTGTTGTGCCGGGCA
>JBOGEA010000337.1:0-6344 GCA_050743205.1 Egibacteraceae bacterium
GATACGACGGCACGGTGCGGCTGTGGGACCCCGCCACCCACACCGAGCTTGCCACCCTGACCGGCCACGACTCGGTGCGGGCGGTGGCGTTCAGCCCCGACGGGCGCGCCCTGGCCTCCGCCGGATACGACGGCACGGTGCGGCTGTGGGACCCCGCCACCCACACCGAGCTTGCCACCCTGACCGGCCACGACTCGGTGCGGGCGGTGGCGTTCAGCCCCGACGGGCGCACTCTGGCTTCCGCCGGATACGACGGCACGGTGCGGCTGTGGGATGTCGCCGCGCGCGCCGAGCTTGCCACCCTGACTGGCCACGATGGCGGGGTGTTGGGGGTGGCGTTCAGCCCCGACGGGCGGGCCCTGGCCTCCGCTGGCGACGACGGCACGGTGCGGCTGTGGGATGTCGCCGCGCGCGCCGAGCTGGCTACCCTGTCCGGCCACGACGGCTGGGTGTTGGGGGTGGCGTTCAGCCCCGACGGGCGGGCCCTGGCCTCCGCAGGCTTCGACGGCAGCGTGCGGTTGTGGGATGTCGCCGCCCGCGCCGAGCTGGCCACCCTGCCCGGCCACACCGACGCGGTGTGGGGGGTGGCGTTCAGCCCCGACGGGCGCGCCCTGGCCTCCGCCAGCCTTGACGGCAGCGTGCGGTTGTGGGATGTCGCCGCGCGCGCCGAGCTGGCCACCCTGCCCGGCCACACCGACGCGGTGTGGGCGGTGGCGTTCAGCCCCGACGGGCGCGTCCTGGCCTCCGCCAGCCTTGATGGCTCGGTGCGGTTGTGGGATGTCGCCCGGCGCGCCGAGCTGGCCACCCTGCCCGGCCACAGCGGCGGGGTGGGGGCGGTGGCGTTCAGCCCCGACGGGCGCGCCCTGGCCTCCGCCGACGACGACGGCAGCGTGCGGCTGTGGGATGTCGCCGCCCGCGCCGAGCTGGCCGCGCTCACCGGCCACAGCGGCGGGGTGGGGGCGGTGGCGTTCAGCCCCGACGGGCGCGTCCTGGCCTCCGCCGGCGTTGATGGGACGGTGCGGCTGTGGGATGTCGCCGCCCGCGCCGAGCTGGCCGCCCTCACCGGCCACAGCGGCGGGGTGGGGGCGGTGGCGTTCAGCCCCGACGGGCTCACCCTGGCCTCCGCCGGATACGACGGCAGCGTGCGGCTGTGGGATGTCGCCACCCGCGCCGAGCTGGCCACGCTGACCGGCCACAGCGGCGGGGTGGGGGCGGTGGCGTTCAGCCCCGACGGGCGCGCCCTGGCCTCCGCCGGCTTCGACGGCAGCGTGCGGCTGTGGGATGTCGCCGCCCGCGCCGAGCTGGCCACCCTGACCGGCCACGACGGCGGGGTGGGGGCGGTGGCGTTCAGTCCCGACGGGCGCATGCTGGCCTCCGCTGGCGGCGACGCCGGCGCGGTGCGGCTGTGGGATGTGGACGTGGTGTCGTGGCGGCAGCGGCTGTGCGACATCGCCGGGCGAAACTTGACCCCCCAAGAGTGGGATGAGTTCCTGCCGGGGCGGCCGTACCAGAAGACGTGCCCTGACAATCCGTGACCGGCCCGGCTCGATGCCGGGAGACGCTCAGGCGAGGAGAGTCCGCAGGCAGCCCAACGTCGAGGGCAGCGGGTGCTGCCACAGCCACGCCGCGTTGATCCGACAAGCCCGGCAGGACGGCTGAGTCGATTCGGCCGCTGCTGTACCGGTCGATGCGGTACAGGCCGCTGGCGTCGAGTCGGTCCACGCGGACGCTCCGCGTCTGGGGTGAGGCCAGCCAGATCTCGGGAATGCCAGCGGCGCGGCAGCCTCTCCCGGAAACAGGGGTCGCCGTCGGAGGCGTGACCAAGCTGGCTCTGGCCCGCCATATCATCGACCGCTACCCCGACCGGCGCACCCACGTGGTGACCGACGACGACTGCGCCACCGGTGGGCTGCCGGGCCTGCCCGGCCGAGCGGCGTCATGACTCCCGGCTGCGCCGCAACGCCGTGCTTTATGACCTGGCCTCGCCCCGAACCGGCAAAACGGGGGACGGCCCCCGACGCAGAGGCGACCGGCTGGGCACCCCCGCCGACCTGGCCGCGATCGCGAAGTGAGACAAGGTCGCCGTGACGCGGTACGGGCGCCGAGCGCGCCGCTGAGTGGAAATGAGGGTGTTGGGCGCGCGGCAGGTCCGCGCCGTGGTGGTCCGCGAGATCCACCGTAAGGACAAAGACGGGCGGGACGGGTATGGGCTGTGAGGCGACGCGTCCGTCGGCGGGGAAGCGACACTCAGCGTGAGCGACCGCCACAAGGGTTTGCCTCGCTCCGCGCACCTCGGCGGAGCCGAACGTTCTGCGCATGGCAGTGGGCACGGGCGAGGCTCTGACGCTTCACCACGACTCGGGCAGAGGCTCGATGCCCGCCCTTCGATAGCAGCCCCGGAATGGCTTGGGCTGCCAACGCAGCGGGTCTACACGTAACGTGTCGAGACGTGTACTCTGTTGCCATGGGATCTCCGACGCAACGCCTGAACGTCACGCTGGACAGTGAGCGAGCGGCGAAGCTGTCGCGACTGGCTGCTCGCGTCCACGTCAACGCCGGCACGCTTGCCAGGTCGCTGCTGTCCAGCGCCATCGATGATGCCGATCCCGATCCAGCCACCGTCACGGCCCTGCTGGACGGGATCGACGGCGCCTATGAGCGGGCGCAGCTCGGGCTGCGTCAAGCGGCCGCCGGGGAAACGGTGCCACTTGACGAGCTGTGATCCGTGACCCGCGTCGAACTCGCGGCGGCTGCCGTCGAGGATCTTGACAAGCTCACCGTCACGGACAGCCTCCCGCGGGACACCCGGCAGCGGGTGAGAAGATCGCTGGCGTCGCTGGAAGAGTTCCCGCGTCTCGGGCCCGAGTTGACCGGACGATGGGCAGGGATGCGTTTCGTTCTGGGCCCTTGGCGATGGATGCTCCTGGTGCACCGGTTCGACGAGCCACGGGACCGGGTGGTGGTGATCACCATCCAGGACTCGAGATCCTCGAAGGCAGCGACGCCCACGCGCTGAGCAACGCGGTGCCACAGCCAGCGAGCGCGGTCGTGGTGCGGCTCGAACGGTCCGCGAGAGGCCTAGCTGGGCTCGTACGCCCAGCCGCCGTGCACGGCACAAGGGCGACCCCGGACCGCTCCTCCCTGCTGGTTGTGGCCGGGACCCACGGATGCGGAAGTGTTTCCCGTCGGCACGATGAACGACGCCGCATGCTCAAGCGAGCTGTCGCCCGCACAGTCATGGGCTGGCGTTGGTCACCACCGACCCGACAGTATCGTCGCCCCGTTATGCCGCCCGGTGGTCGATCGAGGTCGCGATCTTCGATGCGAAACAGACCACGCGCAACCCGACCTGGCAAACTTGACTCACGCGCAACGATTTCCGGGCTTCGAGACCTGACCAGCAGTGATGCGGATGATCACGCTCAGGCGAGGAGAGTTCGCAGGCAGGCGAGGGTCGAGGGCAGGGGCTGCTGCCACAGCCATTCGGCGTTGATCCAGAAGCCTGGCAAGACGGCTGAGTCGATCCGGCCGCTGCTGTACCGGTCGATGCGGTACAGACCACCGGCGTCGAGCCGGTCCACGCGGATGCTCCGTGTCTGGGGCGAGGCCAGCCAGATCTCGGGGATGCCAGCGGCGCGGTAGCGCGGCAGCTTCTCCCTCTCGTCGAAACAGGGGTCGCCGTCGGAGGCGATCTCGATGACAAGGTCGGCGGGTCCTTCGAGCCGCTGCCGGGTGATCCGGTCGAGGTGCGCGTCGGTGACGACGAGCAGGTCTGGCTCGGGCGACCAGCGTGGGTCCAGGCGCATCGGGTAGCGGGACCCGCGCACGACGCCCCCGCCGCGCTCGTCGAGCCAACCGCTGAACAGCGTCAGGAGAAAGCGGAACAGGTCCTCGTGCCCGTCCGACGCGGGACTCATCACCAGCCTTCCGTCGAGCAGCTCCCACGGGGCGTCTTCATCGGCAAGGTCGTAGAAGGCGCGCTCGTCGGGGACGGGCTTGACGAGGACGAAGGGCGGCTCCACGTCCAACTGCATGCCGGCAGCCTACCAGTCGGCCTCGCGAGCGGCCCCACCTGCCGCCCCAGCGTTCACCGCGATGCATCGGTGTCGAGGCCCCCATCCCCCGACTCGGGTGGGCGTGATCCGGATCCAGACGGGCCGAAGCCATGACCGAGGCGCCCGCCAACCCGCCCTGTCCGCGTTCGCGCTCGGTGCCGCCACCGCCGTGCTCTCGGCCCGCAACGCCGTTCCCGGCCACGCGCTGCTGCACGCCTGCAGGGACGCCTGCGCGGGGGGGTGCCGTTCTGGGCCTGTCACCCCCAGCGCGGCACCCAGATGCGCGGCGATGTCGCGCTGCCCGCCGACCTCGCCGAGGCCGGCTTCGCCGTCGCCACCAAGGACATCAGCATGCCAGGCCTGCCCGGCTGCACCGCGATGCTGCTGAAGGCCACCGCCGCGGCGCCACCATTGCCCTCGACGCCATCCCCACCCTCGACGTCGCGCTGCACACCTGGCTGGGCCTGTTCCCTCCTACCGCTTCCTGCTCTGCGCGCTGCCCGATCACGTCCCCGCCGTCGCCGCCTTCACCGCCCGCAACCTGGCCCGCGCCCACATCGGCACGCTCAACGACACCGGCCACCTCCGCGCCCGCCTCGGCGACCAAGAGGCTCTCATCGGAGCGGCCGAAGGATGGTCAGGACCCCCGCCTTCTCCATAGTCCGCAGCCGTCGATCGAGGTTGCGGACCCTCATCGCCTTCCCCCGGATATTTGGATTGGCACGACCGGTATAAAAACGCACGTAGGGGGCGTGTTGGACTCGAGGGCCCGCCAGCCACTCCGCGAGCAGGTGAGGATGGCACAGTGGGTGCCCGAAAAGGCGCCGGCATGCTTGGTAGAGGTTCTGCCCGTCGATGAAGACGATAACCCTCGCTGATGGGCTGGTGGCGAGGGGATGAGCCGGCCTCATGGACGGCTCCGCAGCAAAAAGCCCCGGTCTACACCTATACAGGCGAAGCCGGGGCCCGTGAAGACTTGCGTGGTCAGTATACGCGTCATCGGTGTCGACTTCGAGTCCTGAGACTCTGGTGAAGGGAGGCGTCCCCTCCGCGTGGGGGCGGAGGGTAGCACGTTGCCCGCTTAGTCACGAGTGTCCTGGGCCATCGGGCTGGAGGAGGCGAAGGCTGGGCGGCGCGGCAGCCCCGGAAACAGGGGTCGCCGTCGGAGGCGATCTCGATTGCCGGCGATCGGCTTGACGATGACGATGGGCGGCTCCACGTCCAACCGCATGCCGGCAGCCACCGGTCAGCCCCCGAGCGACCACAGCGTTCACCGCGATTCATCCGGTGTTGAGGCCCCATCCCATGACCCTGGTGGGGGTGATCCGGAGCCAGGAGGGGCCGAAGCCGGGGCCGAGCCGGTCGCCGCCCTCGGTGAAGGTCTGGGCGTGGCCGCGGATCTCGATCCCGCGGACCCGCCAAGGGTCGGTGGAGACCAGGTCGTCGACCACGAACGCCACCTGGGGGTTCGCGCGCGCATCGCGGAACTTCTTGGTGGCGGCCAGGTTGTGACCGCCGATGGCGATCACGCCCTCGGCTGGATCGAACCGGAAGCCGGTCGGCACGACGTGTGGCCGGCCCTGCCCATCGACGGTGGCCAGCCGGCCCAGCAGCTGCCCAGCCAGGTACGCCCGCTCTGCTTCAGTGAACGTCGGCATCGTCACATTCCTCTCCACGCTTCAGCGACGGCCATGCCCGCAGCCCTCGCCACCCAACAATAGGAGCGCCGCAGCCCGACCCCTTGCTGCGGGCATGACTGGTTGAGTCCGGCGGGGGGTACGGCAGCGCTGATGAGAGACGGACTGGGGGCGGGTGCCTGCCAGCCCGACAGCCTCGCGTAAGGCAAGAACGCGCGCAGCCGCGTCTGCCTCGGTGTGCACTTCCAGTGTGGGCCAACGACCACGGCTTCCTGTGTGGTACCGCGCTGGCCGAGCACGTCTTCGCAAACTGCCTTGAGGCCGGTCGCGTCGTGATCGTCGGCGCGGGGCCGGTGGGGGCGGCCGTCGCGCTGCTGCTCGCCCGCGCCGGTGTGGCGGTCTGCCTGGTCGAGCGCGCACTCTCGGCTCTGGACGCAGAGGGGGCGGTGCGTGTATTCGCGCGGGGGCCGTGAGCGGTTCGCCGCACCTGCGCGTGAGACGGTTCAGCGAGGGCCGTATGCCTGCGCCGCCGCGTTAGCTGCAGCTGGGATGAAAATAGGCCAAAAAAGCGAACAACAAAACCGCCGCAGCGCCGCTGCGCTCGGCTGCGGCGATTTTCATCCGCCCACGGGTGGGCCGCAAGGCCCATGGG
>JBOGEA010000338.1:0-6341 GCA_050743205.1 Egibacteraceae bacterium
GCTCTCTCATCTCCTTCTCCATGCCGGTTTATCCCGGCGCTCTGAACGTCCAGAAACCGGGCGAGGCCGAGCTGACCTGTCCGCTGGCGGCTGTCTGGCTCCTCGGGTCGCCGAAATCCTTGACCTCGTGACCAGTGGCGGGCACCCGCAGCGGCACCGGACGCGCCGTGGCGGGCGTATACGCCCGTTCCCGCACATCGGCTCACGCAGATGCGCGAGAGCATACGTGGGGAGCCCACTGGATGACCGCACGAATCATCGCACCATGTCAGGAGCCCTGGACTCATCGTGGCCCAGCCTGCTCCACAGCTGGGCAGCAGCTATGGGCGAGCCCATCTAAGCGACCTCCCTTACTTCAATAAAGCGTGGCACTGCTCTTTGTTGAACTAATTATGGCCGATTAGAACGCAAACGACGGTGCCGCCTTGGCCAGTCGCGCGCCCTAGCCCCTCGAACACTGCCGTCCCGGCGCTGGAGATGCCCTCGGTCTCGTCGCGCAGCAGCCGGTAGTCCTCTTCCTCCTCGAACACCCGCTCGGTGTACGCGGCCCACCGGCCCTCCAAGTCGAGCGCTGCGCGTCGAACGCCTCCTCCAGGTACCTCGCACGCAGCTCTGCCTGAGTTCGGTGCCGCTCGCGCTCGCGGGTCGTAGCCGTGGGCTTGGCGGTTTGCGCGGACCAGTTGATCGCGGCTCTGACAGGTCGAGGCCGGGCGGGGATGCAACGCCGGTCCTGCCAGCGTGAGGTCGTGAAGCACGTCGGGCGGTGCCGGCGCAAGCTGCCCGCCGGGCTCCTTCCAGGATCGCGACCACCACCTCGAAGGCAAGGAAGTGGATCCGGTAGGGATCGCGCGTGGACGGGGCGACGAATGTCGCGACCCTGCCAGACACCTGCGGCCCGCATCGAGGGCGTCGTCACGGCCGGCTGATGTGCCCCGACCAGGAGATCAGGCGTCGCCCGTGGACTCCAAGAGGACATTCGCGACCGCAAGGCGGAGGCTGGTCGACAGAGACACGTGGATCCGGCTCACGCCCAGGCGGGCAGCGTGGTCGGCCGCGCCGCGGTGCAGCACCACCACGGGGCGTCCGCCCACCTGGCGGCACACCTCGATGTCACAGAAGGAGAACCCGCGCACACCGCTCCCCAACGCCTTGGCCACCGCCTCCTTCGCCGCGAACCGCGCGGCCAGGCCCCCCACCCGCCACCCGCCGTCACGCAAACGGCAGTCGGCCCGCTCCCGGTCGGTGAACAGCCGCTCCAACAGGGCCGGCGTGCGCGCCAACGCCGCCGCCATCCGCTCGATCTCCACGGCATCCACGCCGATGCCCACCACCGCCACGCCCCCGCTACTCCACCGTCACGGTCTTGGCCAGGTTGCGCGGCTGATCGACGTCCCGACCCAGCAGCACCGCCACGTGATAGGCCAAGATCTGCAGCGGCACGACCGTCAGCACTGGATACAGCAGCTCGTGCACCTCCGGCACCCACACCACATGGTCAGCGTGCGCACAGACCTCGGCGTCGCCCGCCGTCGCCACCGCCAGCACGACCGCGCCCCGCGCCCTGACCTCCTGAATGTTGGACAGCACCTTGTCGCGCACATGCCCGCGCGTCACCAGCGCGACCACCGGGCCGCCGCTCTCGATCAGCGCGATCGGGCCATGCTTCATCTCCCCCGCCGGGAACCCCTCGGCGTGCTGGTAGCTGATCTCCTTCAGCTTCAGCGCGCCCTCCAGCGCGATCGGCAGACCCACATGGCGGCCGAAGAACATCACATAGCCCGCCCGCGCGAACAGCCCCGCCAGCCCGGCCAGCGCCCGCTCCTGCTTCAGGACCACGCCGAGCAGCTCCGGCAGCGCCTCCATCCGCGCCAGATGCTCACGGCACTCGTCCGGAAACAGCGTGCCCCGGCACTGGGCCAGATACAGCGCCAGCACGTCCAACGCGATGATCTGCGTCGTGAACGCCTTGGTCGAGGCGACCGCGATCTCAGGCCCAGCGCGGGTGTAGACGACCGCGTCCGCCTGGCGCGCCAGCGACGACCCCACCACGTTCGTGACCGCCACCACCCGCGCCCCCTGCGCCCGCGCATGCGAGCTGGCCGCCAGCGTGTCGATCGTCTCGCCGGACTGGCTGACGGCCACGACCAGCGTGTGCGCCGTCAGGATCGGGTCGCGGTAGCGGAACTCGCTGGCGATCTCGACCTCCGCGCCCAAGTGAGCCCAATGCTCGATCGCGTATTTGGCCACCATGCCCGCGTGGTACGACGTGCCACAGGCGACCACGTACACCTTGTCGGCGAACCGGAACTCCTCGGGATCGCAGCGCACCTCGTCCAGCGTCACCCGCCCGCCAGCATCGAGCCGCCCACGCAGCGTCTGGCGGACCGCGAGCGGCTGCTCGTGGATCTCCTTGAGCATGAAGTGCTCGAACCCCTGTTTCTCGGCGGATGCGATGTCCCAGTCGACCCTGAAACGGTGACCCCGCGCCGGGTTCCCGTCGAGGTCGGTCACGGTGATCCCGCCAGGGGTCAGGGTCGCGACCTGATCGTCGAGCAGGGCCTCCATGTCGCGGGTGTGCGCGATCAGCCCCGCAACGTCCGACGACAGCAGGGACGCGCCGTCGCACCGGCCCAGGATCAGCGGGGCCTCGCGCCGTGACGCGACGATCTCCTCCGGGATGCGCCGGTCGACGACCGCGATCGCGAACGCGCCCTTGACCTGCATGAGCGTCTCACGGACCGCCGAGGCCAGGTCAGGCGCGCCGTTGCGGCGCTGCTCGGCGATGAGGTGAACGACGACCTCCGTGTCCGTCTCGGACACGAACCGGCTGCCGCGCTCGACCAGGCGGGCCTTCAGCTCCGCGTAGTTCTCGATGATCCCGTTGTGGATGATCGCGATGTCGCCCGCCGGATCCACGTGCGGGTGGGCGTTGGCATCCGTCGGCTCCCCATGCGTCGCCCATCGCGTATGCCCCACTCCCGTCGAACCCTCCAACGCCTCGCCCGCCGCGAGCGCCGCCCGCAGCGCCCCCAGCTTGCCCGCCCGCTTGACGACCGAGAGATCGCCGTCGAGCACAGCCACGCCCGCCGAGTCGTACCCCCGGTACTCCAGCGTCGCCAGCCCCTCGACGAGAATCGGCAACGCCTGTCCCTGCCCTGTGTACCCGATGATCCCGCACATACCGCCGATGGTAGCGGCGGGCGCCGCTCAGGAGGACGGCGGAGGCGCTGGCGCCGGCGCTGGTTCGGTCGGCGGAGGCGCCGGCGCTGGTTCGGGCGCCGGCGGCGCGCCCTCGTCGCCGAGCTGCTGGTCGAGCGGCGGGAGCAGCAGGTCCGACGTGCTGGGGTCGGCGATCCCGGTCCCCTCGCTCAGGTGTGGGGCCAGGCTGCTCTCGGGCGCGCGGCTGCTGCCGCCGGAGTGAGACGTGGCGAACAGGCTGGCCACCTGAGGATCGAACTGCCCGCACAGCTGCCGGAAGTTCCACGCGGTGTACGCGAAGTTCGCATCACCGGCCAATGGCCCACCGGTCCACGGGGCGACGATGGTCTTCGGGAACGCCCCGTCGATCTGCGTCTGCGCCCAGTCCTTCAAGGCGGTGACCTGGTCCGCGGGGGCGGACGGAGCGTAGTAGGCGATGACGTAGCCGTGCTCGAGGTTGTGGACCAGAATGCGCTCGTCGATGCGCGTGTCGTAGACCCCGGTTTTGACCACAGAAGAGATGTGCGGGCCGGACGTCGCCGGCCGCTCCGGGTAGACCGCCTCAGGCGGGTTGGCCACGACGTTCTGCGGTCCCTGGACGTCGAGGTGGCCGCCGCCCAGGTTGGGCTGCGCCGTGTCCTCCGTGCACTCCAGCGACGCCAGCCTCGCCGCCACCTCCCGCCGCTCGGCCTGCACCGCCGCGCGGGCGGCCAGCTGACGCTGGACGGTGACCCCGACCCCGGCGAGCACCAGCAGGGCGACTCCCGCGATGGCGATCAGCCGGTTGCGGCGCGCCCGGGCCGCGGCGGCCTGCTGCGCGGCGCGCTGCGCGTCGCGGTGCGCCTTCTGGCGCGCGCGCTTGCTGAGCTGGTCGTTCGTGGACGCCACAGGTCACTCCTGGGATGGGCCTACACCTCGTGGTCGAGGGCAGTCTAACGACCGACCTCGATCACCGCGCACCCGTGGTCCACAGGCCGCCAGCGGGCGTCGTAGCCGAAATCGAGCAGGGCCGAAACCAGCACGCCCGCTGCGACACCCGCCGCCACCAGCGCCCTTGGGTCCTCGCCCCGCGCCTGGATATGCAGGGCGCCGTCCTTCTCGACGACCTCGGCCAGCCCCTGACCCACGCGGCTGGCCGCGGCGACTGCCCTTGCCAGCTCGTCCGGACGGACAGGGCCTGGCCGTCCATCCCCGTTTGAGGCGCCCGCCGCGATCGCGTCCGCGAGCCACCCGCGGCCATGCGTGAACAGGTCCTGTTCCGGTCGCCGTACGAGCAGGCCGGCGCCGGCGTCCTCGTCGACCTGCACGGCGAAGCCCCGCACCACGACCACCGGCACGCCGTCGGCCTTGCGCCGCGCCAGGTCCGCGGCGGCGGCCAGCTCGTCGGCCACCGCGATCTCCGTGACCTTCAACGTCATGCTGTGGCGGTCAGCGCCGCCGCGCTCGTCGCGGATCGGCTGGAGCCCGGCGGCGCCGATCGCGACGTCGGTCTGCCCGCGCCGCCACGGGCGGCCGAACGTGTCTGCGATGATCACGGCCACCTGCACGCCGCTCAGCTCCGCCAGTCGCGCCCGGAGGCGGCGGGCGCTCGCGTCGGGGTCACGTGGGAGCAGCGCGAGCCGCCCGTCCGGAACGTTCGACGCGTCGATGCCCGCCGCGGCGCAGACGAGCCCGTGCCGCGTCTGCACGATCAGCGCGGCTGGGGCGTCGCACACGATCCGCGTCGCCTCCGCGCGCGCGAGCCGCCGCCGCGCCGCCGCCCGGTCCTCGCCGGGCTCGACCTCGACGATCGCGCCCTCGGCCTTGCTCACGATCTTCTGCGAGACGACCACGACATCACCGTCCCGCAGCTCGGCGGCTCCCGCGATCAGCGCTCCCAGGTCATCGCCCCGCACGACCTCAGGCAGGCCCTCTACTCCGACGATCTCAATCAATGCCCGCCAGCTCCAACGTGACGCGGGCCAGGGCCTCGGTGACCCCAGGCGAGGCCATGATCGTATCCGTGACGGCGACGCGGATGCCCAACGCGGCGACAGCCGACTTGGCCCCCGCGTCGGCGTGGTCGATCACCCAGCCGTTCAGGAAGTCCGCGTACCGCTGCGCGACCCCCAGCGCTGAGGTGGCCGTGCCGGTCGCCGGCAGCAGCTTGTCGGCCATCCCGCGCACCACCTGCCCGCCCACGATCGGCGAGACGCCCACCACGACCGCTGAGCGCAGCGCCTCACGGATGCCGGGGACGTCCAGAATCGTCCCGATGGACACGACCGGGTTCGACGGGCACACCACAACGGCGTCGGCCTCAGCGATCGCCTCCAGCACGCCGGGCGCCGGCCGCGCCTCCGCCGCGCCCTCCAGCCACACCCGCGCCACCGCCGGCTCCGCGTGCTCGCCCACCCACCACTGCTGAAAGTGCAGCTCGCGCCCATCGACGGTCCGGATCCGCGTGGCGACCGGATCGTCGGTCATCGGCAGCAGCCGGAAGCCCAGCCCCCAAGCGCGGGCGATCACCCGCGTCGCCTCTGACAGCGTGCCGCCCCGGCGCAGGATCTCCAGACGCACGAGGTGGGTCGCGATGTCCCGGTCGCCGAGGGTGAACCACGGCGGCAGCCCATAGCGCTCCGCCAGCTCTCCCGTGACGGCGAATGTCTCCTCAGCCCGGCCCCACCCCTGCTCGGGATGCACCCCCCCGCCCAGCGTGTAGGCGATGGTGTCCAGGTCAGGGCTGACGTGAAGCCCATGAAGGCGCAGGTCGTCGCCGGTGTTCCCGATCACCGTCAACCCCGCCGGGTCCACCGCCCGGACCAGCCCCCGCAGGAACCGCGCCGCCCCGATCCCCCCCGCAAGCGCCACGATCCGCACCATGAGCCCACAGCCTACGGCGGTCACCGCCCGGCGAGACCCGTCAGCAGCCTCCCTCGGGTCCGATCCTGACCGAGGAGATCGCGTCGTTCAATCCGAAGACGCCCAGGTTGGCGCACGTTGACCTTCCCGGCGTCGACCCGGAGACCATCGACCTCGACATCGAGCGCACCGTGTTGACTGTGAGAACGTGTTTGAGAAAGCGCGGCCTTGACTTGCGGGCGAAGCGAAGCGGAGCGCGGTTCAGGCGGCCAGGGGGTCCGGGGGAGTCCCCCGGATACAAG
>JBOGEA010000339.1:0-6325 GCA_050743205.1 Egibacteraceae bacterium
ACGCCGGCGGCGCGGGTGGCCTCAAACGTCAACGCCAGGTCGAGCTGGTCTGGCATCACGAACGAGCCGGCGGCCCCGCCCAGCAGCACCGCGCGCAGGTCGCCGACGACGCCGCCGGCCAGGTCGAGCAGGGCGCGCAGGCTGGTCCCGAACACCGCCTCGTAGACCCCGGGGTGGGCGACGGCGCCGGAGACGCAGAACAGCTTGGTGCCGGTGGACTGGCCGGTGCCGATCCCGGCGAACGCCGGCCCTCCGCCCATGACGATGTCCAACACGTTGACCAGTGTCTCGACGTTGTTGATCACGGCGCCGACACATGGACCGCCACATCCACGTCCGCGCCGGCCAGCCCGGCCACGACGTCGGCGGCAGCGGCGGGCGCCAGCGGCCAGTCGGCGTCGCCGGCCAGTTGGAACAGCACGGCGGGCGCGCTCGCACAGCCCGAGGACGGAACAGTGAGGAAGCCGGAATGGCGGAGAGTCATCCGTGCCGAGACCGCTGCAGACCCGAGAGGTTCACCGTCAAGATGTGGTCATGCGACTTCTTGTGCTGGGTGGGACGTGGTTCCTGGGGCGGGCGCTGGCCGAGGAGGCGCTCCAGCGCGGTCACGAGGTCACGACGTTCAACCGGGGTCGCACTGGGCGAGACGTGCCGGGTGTCGAGAGGATCGTGGGCGACCGGACCTCGCGGACCGACCTGGAGGCCTTGGCCGGTCTTGGGCCATGGGACGCCGTGGTCGACACCAGCGGGATGGTCCCGCAGGATGTCTTTGCGTCCGCGCGGGTGCTCTTCCCCCGTGCTGGCCGTTACGCGTTCGTCTCCACCGTGAACGTCTACCGGGCGTGGCCCGTCGAGCCGCTCACCGAGGCGTCCGCGGTCCGCGAATGCGCTGCGGACGCCTCTGACACCCCTGCTTCGCCAGACGAACGTGCGGGCGACCGGTACGGACGCCTCAAGGCCGGCTGCGAACGTGCCGTCGTGAGTGTCTATGGGAAAGACGCTCTCGTCCTGCGCCCTGGGGTGATCATCGGACCGCATGAGTACATCGGCCGGATCCCATGGTGGCTGCGGCGCCTGCACCGCGGCGGCAACGTGCTCGCTCCGGGAGATCCCGACCGGCAGATCCAGCCGGTGGATGCGCGGGATGTGGCTGGCTTCACGCTGATTGCTGTGGCCGCCGGCCACTCGGGCACGTTCAATGTCACCGCGCCGTTCGGCCACTCCACGTTCGGCGAGCTGTTGAACGCGTGCCGGCATGCGACGGGCAGCGCAGCGGAGCTGGTCTGGGTCGAGGACGGCTTCGTCCACAGTCACGGCGTGCGGATGTGGACCGAGCTCCCGTTGTGGCGCACCTATCCGGGGGCCTGGCGCATCGACGGCGGACGGGCCCGCGATGCCGGTCTGACATGCCGGCCGCTCGCTCAGACAGTGACGGACACGTGGGCGTGGCTGACTGCCGACGGCAGCGTCGTGGACAGTCCCCGTGCCGCTGAGATCGGCATCGACCCCGTTAAAGAGGCCGAGCTCCTGGCTGCCTGGGCGGCTCACCGGGCCGGGAGCTGACCGGACCCGCCAGGAGTGAGCGGGCCGCTTGGAGAGGCGTGGCGGTGCCCGTGAAGTCCTGAATCTGCGCGCACAGCTCCCGGGCCCATCGTGTTGGGAGACGGCCGAGTTCGGCTCGCAGGTGCCCCAGCCGGTAGAGCAAGGGGTAGGTGTGGTGCTCGGCGGGGAGATCGAAGATCCCGGCCAGGGTCTCCTGCACTCTGCGCTCGTCTCCCAGGAGCGTGTACGCGGTGGCCATATCCAGGCGCATGGAGGTTTCGAGCGTTGCTGATCGTGTGCCGGGCGCGGCCGTTCGTGAGGCCGCGAGTGCCCGCTGAGAATGAAGCGCGACCTGATCGGTGAGCCACCGCAGCTGCGTCTGGTCGATGTCCCCGTGGCGCAGATCGACAAGCTGCAGGTAAGCGCTGGCGGCGCACATCTCTTGACGCGCGGTGTCCCAACGGAAGAGGCCGCCGACGCTGTCGTGCAGCTCGTCGTCGATGTCGCTGCCGCCGCGGGTGTCCTCGGCTGCCCGAACCGCGCGCACGGTCCGGTCGACGTTGCCGGTGTGCGACCAGGCGCGGGCCGCGAGGCTGTGCAACCGAACGGCCAGCGGGCCGGCCGAGACGTACTCCGTGCCGCGTCTGACCGCCAGCACCGCTTCTTTGGGGCGCTTGTCCCAAAAGGCGACCGTGGCCTGCATTCCGCGCGCCCATCCGGCCAGGCCCGAATGCCCGATGGCGTTGGCGTAGGTCCATGCGGCGCGCGCATGGTCGGCGGCGGGCCGCCATTGACCAAAGTCGATGCACATCTGGGACAGCAGGCCCGACAAGATCCCGACGAGGAAGTCCAGGTCCTTTATCTGATCGGGGCGTCTCGTCTCATCGACATGGGCGAATACCTGATCTCGGGGTTCGGACGATATCGGTGAACAGCGCGATCGGGGGCCGCTGCATGTAGTCACGAGCAAGCTGCACCACGTCGGCTTCGAGCTGCTCCATCGCGTATGAGCCAAGGACCGTGTCCGCTTGTGCGGCCTTGTGACGGGACTGCTCAGCCGCGGCCGTCATCATCTCCCGCACGCCCCCGGCCGGGACATCGGCCCGGGACGCGTCCCGCTTCAAACCGACGCCGCCCAGACCGACGCGGCCGGTGATCAGCGGTGCGTCGGCTGCCACAGCACGCCCGGCAACCGGCTCGTTCGAAAGGTCGCGCTCGATCATGAACAGTTGTTCGACGGGCTCGCCGAACATGGCTTCCAGCACGTCGCATGCCGCTGGCCGGGGGAGACCACGGAGCTGTCCGGCAAGCCACCGCTCATACTGGCGCCGCCCGACATCGAGTGCTCCCAGTTGCAGCTCTCTGGCCGTCCGTGTGAACACCGTGCTGAACTGGGAGTACCGGAGCATGCCGCGCTCACGTGCCAGGCGCTTGAGGCGGGTTTCCACGCCCCTCCGGTGTGTCGTCACGTTGCTCGCAGCGTAAGCGCGCGCCGATGGGCGGGGGAAGCCAAACACCATTCCGGACGCGGAAGTCGTCGCGGCGACGTTGGGAAGACGCATCGGCGACGTTCCGGGGTCTGTGATGGCGTGCTTGCGCCGTACCGATGTCCTGCCCAATCCGTGACACTGCGTACGTAAGCGAGTTGCGGACATGAGGGACGTTGTGGCTCAGAGGGAGGCCGCCCAGAGGGTCGCGCGGCTGTGAAGGGAGCGCCGATGCACGAGCTGATCGCCAGTCCGTTCTTGGACCATTACCTGGTGGTGCGGCCAGGCCGCCCGAACGGGCTCAAGGTTCCTCGCGTGAGGTATGAGGAGCTGACGCGGGCGGCGGATGCGGTCTGTCCGGCCTGGTTGACCGAGGCGGCGCATCGTGCCTGGGGTGTGGATCTGGCTGGGCGTCGCGTGGCGGGGACGGTTCTTGTCCGGCCGCGGTCCCCGTTTGGGTTCGGTCGGGCATCGTACGAGCTCAACCTCGGATGCAACTACGACTGCGAGCACTGCTACCTGGGCCGCAAGAGGTTCGAGGGCCTGGACTGGCCGCGGCGGGAACGGCTGCTGCACATCATGCGCGACGCCGGGGTGTTGTGGCTCCAGCTCACCGGCGGCGAACCGATGATCGACCGCCTGTTCGCCGAGGTCTACGGCCTGGCCTACGAGCTCGGGATGATGCTGACCATCCTGTCGAACGGCTCACGGCTCTCAAGCCCCAGGATCCTGGATCTGCTCACCTCGCGGCGCCCGCACCGGATCACGCTCAGCGTGTACGGAGCCACCGCCGAGAGCTACGACGGGTTGACCCGCCGCAAGGGCGCGTTCCGCATGTTCGAGAAGGGCCTGCACGCCGGGCACGAGGCCGGGCTCCCGCTGGCTTTGAGCATGATCGTGACGAAGCAGAACGCCCACGAAGTGGATCAGATGCGGGGCATCGCCGAGCGGCTCGGGCTGCCGTTGGATGAGTACGTCAACATGGTGCCGACGATCTACGGCGGCGCCGAGACCCTGCCGTCCCAGTCGGTGGAGCATCTGCGCAAACGGAAGGTGTTCACCGGCTGCAACGCCGGCCACACGTTCTTCCACGTCGATCCGCACGGCAGGGCGAGCATCTGCAAGGTCGGCCGTGACCCCCACATTCTCCTGATGGACGAGGGTGTCGACGGGCTGCGCCGGCTGGGCGGCATTGCGGACGGTCTGCTGCTCCGCCAAGACGGCTGCGCCGGTTGCGCCCTGAGCGGCTCCTGCGGCACCTGCATGCCGCTGGCGCAGCTGTACCGCAAGGCCAAGGCCCCCTTGGCCACCTACTGCCAGCACCGAGAACGGAAGGAGGAAGCCGGATGAGGGTGGAGCTCCAGATCCTGCCCAGGCCCGTGGAGATCGACGAGATCGAGTTCGTCGAGGACCTGGACGTGCTGTCGGAGTCGGCTGTGTGCTCATGCAGCGCTGGCGACGACAACCCCTTCTGAGCAGGGCGCGCGCAACAAGCCCCGACGCGAAAGGCCGGAGCTTGTTGCGCGGCGGTTGTTACGATGCCGGATATGCGTTTCCGGTGGGATTGGCTGAGTCCGGTGGTGACCGCCCCCTACGTTCCCGCGCTCGGGCCAGTGGCACCCAGCGTGCTGTCGGCGGAGCTGTTCAACGCGGTGGTCGAGGTCGCCGATACCGGCCGATTCCTGCCCTACGACAAGGACCGGCGCTGGTCGAGCACGAAGGACGAACGGGTGATCACCCAAGAGATCATCCACCGGCCAGGACGCACGGTGATCCCGACCCTGGCCGCGCGGGGCCACGGCCTGCTGAAGATCCACTGCTACGGTGACGGTTCGTCCCGGTCGGATGAGGCGATCGGGTGGGCGAGCACGTGGTGTACCGCTTACGGCGCGCGGGCCGGCGGGCGGGTCATCTGGTTCCAGGACACCGCCGAGGGCGCCAGAACGCGCCTGATGCTCAAGACGTTCACCGACCAGGATCAGCGCGAGGCAGGCGGTGCCATTGAGCTGAAGGACTGCGAGGTGGCTGACACCTTCCCGGCCTTCGCTGCGCAGCTCGGAGGCGACGGGTTCGCCTTCCTGCACCAACGGATGAAGGCCGGGCTGGATGACGGCCCGGTCCTCGTCATGATCGAAGACGGCCGCATCGTCGGGGCTGTCGGGCCCCTGGCAACGATGATCGACGCAACGGGGACACGCCAACAACCACCCCAGTACTTCGCTGTCCACCCCGACCACCGGGGAAAGAGCCACGGAAGAACGCTGTGGCGGGCAGCGATGGCCTGGGGCGCGGCCAACGGCGCCCGATACAAAGTGCTTCAGGCCTCTGTGGGCAGCGCCGCGGAACAGCTTTATCTCTCTGAAGGCCTCACAACGCTCGGCTTTCTGTGCAGCAGAGATCTTGCCGCGTAACGCGCCACGCGAAGCCAGGGCGGACTTCTGGAGCAGCAGTGCCGGGACGCGCCGCATGCTCGGCACTATTCGTCGGGGAGGTTTTGGATGTGTTGGTAGGCGAAGCGGCCTTTGATGCACAGGTGGCCGTGGGTGACGTCGTGGTCGTGGGGGGAGGTGACGTTGACGATGCGGTTGTCTTGGACGTGCAGTTCCAGGTTGCAGCCGACGCCGCAGAACGAGCAGACGGTGCGGGTCACGGTTTGGTCTTCGGGGCGCCAGTCGCCGGTCTGGCGCAGGTCGTATTCGCTGCGGGCCATCAATGCGCCGGTGGGGCACACGCCGATGCAGTTGCCGCAGTAGACGCAGGCGGAGTCGGTCAGCGGGGCGTCGAACTCGACGGCGATGTGGGCGTCGAAGCCGCGGCCGGCCACGGCGATCGCGAACGTGTGCTGCGCGTCGTCGCCGCACGCCTCGACGCACTTGTAGCACAGGATGCAGCGGGCGTAGTCGCGGACGTAGAGGGTGTTGTCGATCTTGACGGGTTGGGCGACGGTGGCGGCGGTGGCGCCGTCGGGTGTGTGATGGCGGCCGGGATGGCGGCGGTCACGCCCGCTGGCGGGGGCGGCTGGGGGCCCGTAGCGGGCCGGGTCGGCCTCGTATTCGGTGAGCCAGCGGGCGACGTCGGGGCTGGCCAGGGACAGGTCGACGGCGGAGGCGAGCAGCTCCAGGACCATCCGGCGGCTGTGGCGCACCCGCTGGGTGTCGGTGCGCACGGCCATGGCGGGCTCGACGGGGCGGGAGCAGGCGGGCGCCAGGGTGCGGGAGCCCTCGACTTCGACGACGCAGACGCGGCAGGCGTTGACGGGGGTGAGGTTGTCCGAATAGCACAGGGTGGGCGTGTCG
>JBOGEA010000340.1:0-6323 GCA_050743205.1 Egibacteraceae bacterium
AGACCCGACCGCGGCTCGCGCGAACCCGGTGCCGGTGGCCATGCCTCAGCGAGGCCACCGGTGACATCTGCGGGCGCTGGCATGGTGGTCATTGGCGGTCCGGCGGGTGCAGCCGCCACCGTCCGTCGGGCTCCCGAGCCAGCCGCCACCGCCGCTCATGCACATTCCCATGACAGCCTGTGCACAGCAAGGTCAAATTGATCAAATCGGTCGGGCCGCCATTCGCCCACGGCACGATGTGATGGGCCTCACACCACGCGGCCGGCGCTTGACAGCCGACGCAGCCTTTGTCGCGGACCGTCAGGGCGCGCCGCTGCGCGGGGGTGACGGTGCGGGTGGCGCGGCCGGCGTCGAGGATCTGGGACGGGCCGTTGACGATCACCCTGCTGACCGCGGCGTCGCAGGCCAGCCGTCTGGCGGTCTCTCCGCTGATCGCGCCCAGCCGGTCCAGCCGTGCCGCCGCCGCGCCCTGCTCGCCCAGCAGCGTTGGCAGGTCGACGATCACGGTCACGTGGGGGCGGACGCCGCCGGTGTCGGGCAGGTCGCCGTGGTTGAGGCTGCGTCGGGCCAGCTCGACCAGCGCGTCAGCGTGCCGCTGCTCGGCGGTGCGCGCGTCGTCCTCGCCGTGGGGGGCGGCCAGCGGCGCGAGCGCGGTCAGGACGGTCTCGGCGCCGACCTTGTCGAGTTTGGCCTCGATCAGCGCGCCGTCATCGCCCGTGCGGGTGACATTCAGCCGGCGGGTCGCCCATGCCCGCTCCTGCCGTGTTTCCGGGCTTTCGGGCGCCACGCTGTGGGCGTAGTCGTCGACCGCGGCGCGCAGCTGGCCGGCGTCGGTGTGGGCGCCCTGCTCGGCGACGAGCCGGTCCAACCCCTCGACCGCCTCGTCGGGCAGGCCACGCACCGCCTTGGCGGCCACCTTCGCATGGGCGGGGGTGATCGTGCCGTCGGCCAGCGCTTGGGCGGTCGCCGGCAGCCGCGCCAGCCGGCGCGCGGTCTCTGCTCGGCCGGCGGCCTCGCCGATGCTGGTCCGGCAGCGGGTGGCCAGCCATTGTTTCTCTGAGCGGCAGCCGTCGGCTTTCCATGCTTGGGCGCGGTCGTGGGCGGCGATGGCGAGGGTGCACAGCCCGTCGAGCCGGTCGCGGTGGCGTGTCAGGTCGATCACGCAGCGGCTCAGCGTGTCGCCGTCGAGGTCATCCCAGGCGACGGCGGCGAGGGTGTCGAGCGGCGGCGCGAGCGCGTCGACGGCGCCGCGCGCCGCCTGAGGCTCTCCCAACATCACTGTCTCGTACATATGTTTGATATATGGCATGCTGGGAGCGGTAATGCAAGGACATTCGCAAGTTTATGAGTGATGGTGCGGATCATCGATCGCCTGTATTTCCGCTATGCACAGATCGTGTATGCCGCTTGGTGGCCCCGAGGACGCGTGTGAGCGTCACGGGTCCGCTGACCTGTGAGCGGCCATGCTCGGCGGTGGAGGTCTTGCAGCAGCGGTGACCGCGAGCGTGATTCTGCTTGCGCCTGGACAGACCCGACCGCCCACGGAAACGTGAGAAGCCCCCGAATTCCCCAGGCACAGACCGACGGCGATGGCCACGCTCGCACCAAGCAGGCCCAACCGGTGCCCCGCGACCGCCGCCAGGGCGCTCGACGGGATAGGCAGCGCCGTGCCGAGCGCGAGGAGCGTCACGATAGCAGCGCACACGCCAGTCAGGGCTGGGTGCGCGTCCGTGCTGATCCACAGTCTTCTGGTTCCGCTCACGTGGCGGGCGGTCGTGGATGAGCTGCACGCGAGGAACCGTACCGGTCATCGGGGCAGTTCCGCCGTTGGTCCGCGTGCATCGGCCGTGTTCGCCATCTTCACGCCGTAGTGACTCGCCCGTCCGCAGGCCATAGCGGAGCGGTGAACGGTCGAATGATCCGCTGCGCCCTGGGGCCTGGAAGCCGGCGTATGCCAACGGTGCCCCGACGGGTGGGACGCTATGCGAGCCCCGTCTGCGGTTGCTCGGCTCTGCGGGGGTGGAACTGGCGCCACTCTTGCGGGGTCAGGTCACGGCTGCCTCGGGCGAGCGCTGCGTCGATGAGGTCCTGCGCGCGATGAAGGTTCACCCGGGCACCGCCGTCGCCGCCAGCGGTGGCGAGCAGGGTGCCGTCGGCGCTGAACGCCACCGCCCCCACCGGGCCGTTGTGGGTGACGCGGGTGACCTCAGCGCCGCCGGGCAGGCGCACCACCCGGGCGCTGCCATCGCCGCCGGCGGTGGCCAGCAGCCTCCCGTCGGGGCTGAACGCCACCGCCCCCACCGGGCCGTCGTGGGTGACGCGGGTGACCTCAGCGCCCTCGGGCAGGCGCACCACCCGGGCGCTGCCATCGCCGCCGGCGGTGGCCAGCAGCGTGCCGTCGGGGCTGAACGCCACCGCCCGCACCGGGCCGTCGTGGGTGACGCGGGTGACCTCGACGCCATCGGCCAGGCGCACCACCCGGGCGCTGCCGTCGCCGCCGGCGGTGACCAGCAGCCTCCCGTCGGGGCTGAACGCCACCGCCCCCACCCAGCGGTCGTGGGTGACGCGGGTGACCTCAGCGCCATCGGCCAGGCGCACCACCCGGGCGCTGCCATCGCCGCCGGCGGTGGCCAGCAGGGCGCCGTCGGGGCTGAACGCCACCGCCCACACCGAGCGGTCGTGGGTGACGCGGGTGACCTCGGCGCCATCGGGCAGGCGCACCACCCGGGCGCTGCCATCGTGGCCGGCGGTGGCCAGCAGCCTCCCATCAGGGCTGAACGCCACCGCCCGCACCCAGTCGTCGTGGGTGACGCGGGTGACCTCGACGCCGTCGGACAGGCGCACCACCCGGGCGCTGCCATCGCCGCCGGCGGTGGCCAGCAGCCTCCCATCAGGGCTGAACGCCACCGCCCACACCGGGCCGTCGTGGGTGACGCGGGTGACCTCGACGCCATCGGGCAGACGCACCACCCGGGCGCTGCCGTCGTCGCCGGCGGTGGCCAGCAGCCTCCCGTCGGGGCTGAACGCCACCGCCCCCACCCAGCGGTTGTGGGTGACGCGGGTGACCTCGGCGCCGTCGGACAGGCGCACCACCCGGGCGCTGCCGTCGTCGCCGGCGGTGGCCAGCAGCCTCCCGTCGGGGCTGAACGCCACCGCCCCCACTCGGGCGTTGTGGGTGATGCGGGTGACGTGGGTGGGGACGAGCCTCAGCGCCCGGCGCAGCGCCTGGTCGCCCTGAAGGGTCGGCATCGTCCGCAGCGACTCCACGGCCAGCCGCAGCGCGATCTCCGGCGCGTCCCTGCGGGTGCCCAGCACCAGGTCGGCTTGTGCCGCCAGTTGCAGCGCCTCCGCCTGAGCAAGGTTGCGGTGTGCCTCCTCGGCCAGAAGACGGAAGCGCTCTTCTTCGGCTGCCCGGTGCGCCTCGCTGGACTCGATGAACGCGCGGAAGGGCTCGGCGTCCTCAGGACGCCGCTCCAGCCAGGCCTGCGCCTCGGCGATCAGCGGCCCAGCCAGCAGCAACGCCGGATCGTGCCGGCCGCTGCGCCACTCCTGCTGTCGGCGGCGGGCCCGGTCCGCCCACTCCAGGAACTCGCGGTCGTCCTCGAGCCACTCCTGGATCTGCGGCCAACGGAGCAGCGCCTCATGCGCCGGCTCGACGGTCTCCTCCTGCCACACCTCGTCCCAACCGGTCACCAGCAGCCGGGCGTCGGCCAGGCCCACGGCGACCGGCCAATCGGCCCCCCGCAGCTCGCCGCGGCGGGCGCGGCGCCGCAGCCCATCGCTGCCGGGGATCACCAGCAAGCTCAACACTCTTCGCGCTGCGGCCTTCCCGGCCTCGTCGAACCCGTCGAGCACCTGGTGCGCGTACTGCTCCAACGCCCCGGCGACGGTGCCCACCGCCTCGTAGCCACCCTGGTCGATGCGCCGCCGCCACTGGCGGTCCCACAACCGCTCCAGCGTCAGCGACAGCAGGGGCAGGTCACCGGGCCGGCCCGCGACCTCACGGACGATCCTGTGGACCAGGGCGTCCTCGAAGGCCACGCCTTCCGCCGCCGCCGGTTTGGTCACCGCCGCCGCCAGCTCCGCGTCGCTCATCGAGCGCAGCGGGCGGGCGTGATGGCGCAGCAGCTCACCGAACCGCTCACGCGCGCACACCAACCGGCCCCAGCAGTCGTCCCGCAACGTCAAGACCAGGCGCATCTGTGGTCGCGGCGGCGGCGCGTCCACAACCTCGGCGAGCCGGTCGAGGAACTCGACCGCCTCATGGTCGAGCGCCTGCGACAGCAACTCCTCGAACTGGTCGGCCACCACCACGATGCGCTCTGCGTCACGAAGCTGGCTCAACGCCCGCAGCGCCCCGCCGATCCCCTCCTCAGCGATCCGCTGCTCCCACCGCTTCAGCGCTTGGTCGTCCAGGACGGCACCGTCAGGTGATGCTGCTCGGGCGAGGGCCGCGGCCAACGCCTCACGGGGGCGTGGCCCAGGCCGAAACGACGTCACCAGCCAGCCGTCCGCCTCAAGCAGCGGCACGACGCCCCCATGCACCACCGAGGACTTGCCCGACCCAGACGGCCCCACGACCGCGACCATCCCCCGGCGACCCAGCTCGGGCATCAGCTCCTCGACGAACCGTTCGCGCCCGAAGAACCGGGCTCGATCCTGCCTCTGGTACGGGCGCAGCCCCTGGTACGGGTTCGGTGGGACCAACAGGCCGCCCAACACGTCGGGCCAGGCCTCGACCAGCGTCTGGGTTGGGACCGCGTACACGTCGACGTGGGGACTCGTCGGTCGGCGCGGCCACCAGCATGCCCACAACCTTGCCGGTCAGCCGGTCCCACACCGGTCCGCCGCTCCAGCCCCGCCCCGCTTGGAACACCCCGACGACGTACTCGTCGATCTGCAGGCGTCCGTTCGGCACCAGCCCCATGACCCGCCCGTCGACGTAGCCGCCCTGGGGGCGCTCGGGGCGCGGGCCAAACATCCGCACCGCCCCGGTGCCTCGGCGGTCCTCCAGCCTCAGCGGGCACGCGCCGTCCGGCAGCCCCTCCACCAGTTTCAGGCCCGCGACGTCAGCGCCGTCGAAGCCCTGCTCACCGGGCACCATCCACGCGTCCAGCCGGGCTCGCCGTGACGGACCGCCGGCCCTGCCCAGCAGCACGAACTCGACGGTCAGCAGGGGCGGGCGCTCAGGCCGCCGCGTGTCCCGCCGGTCCCGGCCCAGCGCGGTGTTGACCACATGCGCCGCGGTCAGGACATGCCGCTCGCCGACCACGAACCCCAGGCCTGCCGGGCTGTCGTCGGTGCGTTTGAGGATGCGGACCAGCCCGCCCTCCACGCCCGCCGTCTCCACCCGCCTACTCCTCGGAAGGTTTGCTCCACGAGGCCGTCACGGTCAGCACCGCCTCGCCCGTGCCCTTGGCGACGATGAACCCGGTCTCACCGCCGAGCTTGAGCGCGAACTGCACCTGCAGCTCGTCAGGGGCGTGCTTCGCGCGGCGCAGCTTGTCGACGGTCGTGCTCACGAACGCCTGGACCGGCTCGAGGCTCGCCTCCAAGGTCCTGCTCAGCCTGGCCACCGCCCGCCCAGCGTCGTCGCTGACCAGCTCTATGCCCTCGCCGAGGTCAGAGGGCGAGACCTCGATCCAGACCGACTGGTCCGCTGCTCCCAGCGGCACCTCCACCACATACGTCGCCATGACAGGAAGGGTATCCCTGCCGGGACCCGTTGGTGAGCGTGAGCCGCACACACGCTGAGCGGCGAGGCGGTTCTACCTCAATCCACGCCTGCGTGAGGAGCGAGCGCCGGCAGCAGTGGCGAGTGGACCCGAGGCTTTGGAGTGGCCGTCGGAGGGCTGTGCTTTTTGCCATCTCGCCTTTCTCGAAAAGAACAGTCGACGCTGGGTCGGTCGGCCATCCTCGGATCGATTGCGGCGTCCTGCCAGCCGGCCGAGCAGGTGAACGTAAGCATCGACGTGACCTTCTGAAGCTGTTGTCCGCCGGGGCCGTGGCCTCCGCCGCGCGCCAACCTCCAGAGTCCAGGGCTCCTGACATGGTGCGATGATTCGTGCGGTCATCCAGTGGGCTCCCCACGTATGCTCTCGCGCATCTGCGTGAGCCGATGTGCGAGAACGGGCGTCTACGCCCGCCACGACGCGTCCGGCGCCGCCGCCGGTGCCGCAACTGGTCACGAGGTCAAGGATTTCGGCGACCGAGGAGCCAGACAGCCGCCAGCGGACAGGTCAGCTCGGCCTCGGCCGGTTTTGTGGACGTTTACCGGACAGGGAGGATGAGGTAGTGCTTCCGACAGAGGTCCACTTGGATCG
>JBOGEA010000341.1:0-6305 GCA_050743205.1 Egibacteraceae bacterium
GACCAACAACAGCCGGTGATGGCCAACACAGGGCAGATCCCATGGCCATCACCGGGCAGATCCCATGGCCATCACCGGGCAGATCCCACGACCGCCACTGGGCAGTTCCTACTGGCCCTTGACACAGGCGCTCACCGAGCGGCGCGACCTCATCGAAGCCGCTCAGATGCCCTCCTCGACCAAGCCCTCAACAACCGCGAGAGCTGGGCCGCCGCCCTCGTTGCGCCGCCCAAGGACGAGTGGGCAGCGGCGACCTGGCGGCGCTTCGCCCGAACCGTCGCCGCCTACCGCGACCGCTACGGCATCACCGGGCCGGCACCGCTCGGGGCACCGGCGGAGAACGAGGCGCAGAGGATCGACGCCGCACGTGCACGGCGCTCGCTCACCCAAGCGCGAGGTCAAGTCGCTCGCGATGAGCCAGGTAGTGATGCCGCACGGTCGCAGGTGCTTCAGCTCTAGCTGCGATCAAGCCGCCTCCGTGCCTCGGCCTTTCCGTCACCGCCGCGTCATGCCGAACATGAGCCCGAGGCGTGTCGGTGCGGCGGAGTAACATAGTTACATGGGTGTGGTTCCTGCTAGCTCGTCGGCTCCTGGTGGCGATTCGCCGCCGGGGACGGGTGCCGGTGGCGCCGATGATGGGGGATTGCGCCGGCGGTACAGCGAGGACCGCGGTAGGCCCAGCAGTGTGCACGCTGTCTTGGTGGAGGTCAGCGGCGCGAGCCGAGCTCACCGAAAGCCTGCTCGATCACGTGGCCGATTTCTTGTCCGAGTCCGCGCTCTCGGAGAGCAGCTCCAAGAGCGCGTGTGCTTTTCCCGCGATATCCAGCGCGGCTTTGGTTTTGGCTAGCTCACTGGTGAGTCGTTCGTTTTCTTTGCGGAGCCGCTCGTTGTCGATATCGGTTTCACTGCGCGAAGGCCGTCCCACCGGTTTGGCTGACAGTCCGGTCAGCATACCCTGATTCCGCGCTTCCCGCCAGCTCTGGATATGCGAGTGATACAGCCCTTCCCGGCGCAGCAGAGCACCCCGCTCACCCGGATCACTCAGCCGATCGTATTCCTCCAGAATCTTTGATTTGTAGGCCGCGGTGAAGCTCCGGCGCTTCGGCCGGCCCGCCCGCGGTCCTCCGGAGGAACCCACCCTGCCATCCTCCCGCACGGAGGACGGCATGTCTGCCATGGTCAACGTCACTGGTCTTGAAGTCCTGTCTTCGCCCTACGCGCTACACGGATTCACATGATCGCCATGTCCCACGAGAGTTTGACAGAGAGGGCTCTGACGATTTTCGGATCGCGTCCCTTTCGCTCGGCGACGCCCGTGCCTCGCTCGAAGCATGCGCGATAGAGGTACGCGCCCTCGGCTTGGTACTCAACGAGCGCAAGACCTACACCTACGGTGCGGAGAAATATCGGAAGTCCCTGACGTCGTTCGCCGACGCAGAGCAGCGCCTGTTCGCTGAGGACGAGTCGCCCGACCCGTCTAGCGTCCTGGGGTTCCTGGACACGGACTACGGCGACGAGGTCGGCGATGCCGCGGCACAGTTGGCGCTCGGCGCCTCGCCGCTGGGCGGCAGCGTCGATGAGGACGAAGCGCTCGCCACGGACAACGGCGACGTCTCCGAAGACATCGACCCGCGGCGCCTCCGGGCCGCGCAGCGAGCCTGGGAGCTGTGGGAGAACGAGGACGAGTCCGAGGAGACGCAGGCTGGTCAGGACGCCGCGATCACTCAATCGCTGCTTGGTCGCGCCTTGCCGGCTCTTGGCGCAGCTGGCGACACCAGCCCGCTGGGGTCCCTGTCGGAGTTACTCCGTTACGAGCCTGCTCTCACCCCACAGGTTGCTGCATACGTGGATGCATATGGGCGGAACGGCCAGCGCGCACGTGCCGATCTGCGTAGCGCGCTAGACGAGGTCGTCACCAGCAACATCCTCAGCGCATGGCAGGGAATTTGGCTCGCGCAGGCTGCTGGCGGTATCCGGCGCTCAAAGCGCACACACAGTTACGAGGAATGGCTCGCCCAGTGCGTCGCCGACGGCCACGACGGCCTCGCGGCCACCGCCGCAGCAGCCTTGGGACGGATCGGGCGGGGCGATCCCGACCTGGTAGCGGCCGCCGTCGATCGAGTCGGCCCGGAATGGCGGCGCCTGGCGTTCTGGGGCTTGATCGGCCTAGACCGTGCGAGAGCGGAAGACACAACCGACGACGAGCTGGACCGGCTGCTGCTCGCCGTCGCGACCGCGCAGTGACCACGCCAGTCCCGCAAGTCCCATCAGCCGAAGCCGAAGCGGCGTCGGCGCTGCTGTTCCGCACCCTCGGCGCCCACCGCGCTGCGGTCGCGGCCTTAAAACCGCGTCCGCTGACGCGACTGCGGGCCTCGCCAGATGGGGACCCAGTCCAGGACAGGTGCCAAGCCACACTAGTCAGGCTGCTGTCGATCACCGAGGCGTTCGCGTCGGACATGCTCTCGCGCGAAGTCGACCGAGCAGTCGCAGACGCGCGGAGCGCCACCGCCACCAAAGTGGCAGACGAGGCCGTCATCCGCAGCACCAGCACCTGGCAGGAACAAAAAAAGTCCTACAAGGACTGGCTCGGCGTCCAGGAGGACTGGAAGGCGGTTGAACAACTAGCCGAAGCGCGCAACGCCGTCGCCCACGGCCTAGGAAAGCTGACAAGGCGCCAGCTGCGGAACGAACAGAGCGTCAAATCCAAGCTCAAAGCCGCAGGCATCACGGTCGACGACAACAGAATCGTGCTCTCCGACGACAGCCTCGCCGCAGCCGCCTCGGCGTGCCGCGACTTCATCGAGAGACTTGACCTGGCAGTCCACGCCAGAGCTGACCGGAGGGGTACGCGGTGGAATGTCGCCGGGTGGCCCGGGCTAAGGACACGTCGCGGCTGCCGGCGTTGCCTTCGTAGATAGTCGAGTGGGTGACGTCCGGCGGACACCGGCGATGCGCAGGAGGCGCTTGACGCTGCTGAGGCTGAGATCGTGGGCAGCTGCAAGTTCGCGGGCTGTGGCTCCGGCGCGGTAAGCGCCCGCCATCGCTTGGACGATGTCCTCGGAGAGTCGTTGGCGAAGGCTCCACGGTGCGGTGGTGGCCGATTTGGTCTCTGGCCGTTGGTCCCGTGTGGCCGTAAGCACACAAAGTTGCAGGTCAACCGCTTGCGCTGAGTGTGAGTAAGCGGTAACTATCTCCACCGACCCGAAGGCCCAGGTCTGTGATCTGGGCCTTTTCTCTGTTGGGGTGTGTGAGTAGTTGCCGTGAGATGTCGGGCCGCACTCTCAGCGATCGGCTCCGGGCAGGGGTGCATCCGCGGGAGATTAGAGCGGCGCTGCGGCCAGCGAACGCGGATCGAGGCGGACCTACTCGACAAGTGCGACGAGCATCAGCCCATCCTGCCCGAGCCCAGCATCCGTCAACGCAGACCTCACCTGGTTGATCAGCGTGTCGCCGCGTTCGTCGTAGACGCGCGGCACGGTCTTGCCATCTCGATGGTGACGATCCACCGGTCGAGGTCGCCGGTCCCCGAATCGCACTCCGCGGTGCCACCGCCACTTCCTACCGTGTCCGGCCGCTCCCGGCGCAGGCGTCCGTGCTCTTACCCTTCGCTGATCTGTCGGACGTAGCTGGCGTCGTCCATGTAGAGCGTGAGGAACTTGTAGCCCTCGTACCCGGTGTCGGTTTCCTCCACCGTCCAGGTGACGGTGCGGGTTCCGCTGGGCAGGTACAGCGTCATGCTGTTGCCCTTTACGACGACGGTGCCCTGCTCGGTGCGCCGGTTGCCGTAGACGACGCCGACATCGCCGTACTGGGTGAAGAGGTAGTCGGCGTTAGCCGGCCCGGAGCCGCCGTCCCACTCCCCGACGAGGACGTCCGGCACGACGCTGCGGGGCGTCTCCTGCCGCTGCGGCTCCGGCTGCGCCGAGATGACCGGGGGTGTCGTCGAACGCTGCGGCGGGATCGGGGGCGGGGCGAGGGTGTTCGGCCCGACGGTGAGTGATGGCGGGCTGACGGGCGATGCCTCGTTGTGACCACACCCGGTCGCGAGGAGGGCGACCGCCACCGACAGCAGCGACATCGCGGCGGCCCGGCTGCGTGCTCGGGGGCTGTTCGTTCTGGACATCTGCTTCTCCTCGTGGATTCTTGCCTGCGCGGCGCTCACCGCCGGCGTCGATCGCGCGTCGACGAAGCCGCGAACCGGGCCTCGACCACGGCGCTGAGTGCCGCGACGACGGCGATGAGCGCGACGACGCCGTTCGCCCATGCCCCGAAGCGGTTCGCACGCGCGGCGTGGCCGTGCTGTACCCCGAGCGCCGCCCTCCACTGGTCCGGGCCGGAGGCGAGCGCCGTCGCGGTGTAAGGGTCGATACCGCTGTCTGTCGTAGGTGCGCGGGTCATCTCGTCGGCGATGCGGTGGATCGTGGCCGCGGCGGACGCCTCGGCCTGTGCGAGGGCGAACTCGGCGGGAGCGTCGGCGGCGCTGGCGTCGAGGGCGGCGTACTGGCGCGCGGGGGACGCCGCCTCGGCCAGGACGGCGTCGCGGAGCGCGTTCGTCGCGAAGGCGCTGCGCGCAAGGCTGATCGCCGTCTGACCCGAGATCTGCACCGCGGTGCGTGCGGCGGCCGCCTGCGATCGCTGCTCCTCGCCGCCCAGGACAAGCTGAGCGAGCGGCAGGAGGACACCGGCCGCCCAGAGCGCAAGCAGCACGGACGCGATCCTGCGCCGGCCGGGGACAAGGACCCCGGGCTGCGGAATGATCTCGAGCGGCGCGGGTCGCCGTCGCCCGGCTGGCCGGTGGGGTGCAGCCGCCGCGACGACCGCGACGCCGGTGACGACGACCGTCGCGACGGAGATCCAGCCGGCACGGTGCGCCTGCGCGTCACCCTCGGCGGCAGTCCGGTCCGGATCGGGGACGCCGGACTGCTCTCGGGCGAGGTCCGCGAGCCGACGGGCGACGTCAACGCTGCCGCCGGGCAGCGCGTACTGCGGGTCGGCGGCGAGCGACCCTGGCAGGACGCTGCGGCTCAGAGCGAACGCTAACTGCTCGGCGATTGTCCGCTCCGCGGCCGCCAGGCGGCCGACGCCCTCGCTCGACTGTATCGCCTCTGCCCGCGCCTGCGCGGCGGCGACGCGCAACGCGACGGGTGCCTCGTCGCCGTAGACCACACGGGTGAGCTCCTGCGCGGAGGTCGACCGGACGACCTCCGCGCGCACCGCCTGCTGCCAGGTTCCGGAGGCCCCGCTGAACAGGTAGGCAACCACGCCGGTGAACAGGGCTCCGACGATCAGAGCGGTCAGCTGCACGCCGGTGCGACGCGAAGCGAGCGTGGCGGCGAAAGCCCGCCAGAGGCGTCGCATCCGAGAGGTGGAGGTCACGGCTGCCGATCCAGTGCGAAAGCGCGCCCCTCGGCGTCGCGCAGCTGGAGCACCGAGCCGTCGACCCGCCATCCGTACACCCTCTCGGTCAGCGGCATCGGGCGGTCGCTGTAGTCCTCCTCGGGGCTCTGCGGGTCCCTGCGCGTGCTCGTCACGGTGGTCGGCTGCAGGATCAAAAAGTCTCCGTCGACGCGCGCCCGGCCCTCCGACACCACGGTGAACTCAAAGACCCCAGGCGGCCTCGGCTGGCTGAGGATCTCCGCCGAGCGGTACCGGCCGTCGGCGACGAAGCGGTACGCGATCTCAGTGGCGCCCCCGGAGCTGCTCCATGCGCCCACCAGCTCGGCGGGCAGCGCGCCGTCGCTCGTGGCCGGTGCGGGCGCGGGCTGGGTCGTCGTGGCTCTCGATGTCGGCGTCACCGACGATCCACCGGTGCCGGACGTGCAGGCAACCGACAGAACCACCAGAACGACGACCAGACCGGTCCGGGCACCGTACCAACCCGCTCGTGCACCAGCGGTGCGAACCACGTCAGGAGGACGCACGTTTGAATCCAACTTGCACCACCGAGGCTCGTCAGTCGTATCTGACACCTACTCCCACCCTTCGCGCCCAGCTCTTCAACCAGTTCCTGAAATACCGATCTTGCTTTCCAACGGCCGGAATTCGACCCTGCGCCAACTTCTCACACAGGCCGCGAACAGGTAAGCTCTTTGCTTCCGGATTGGGCAAAGAACACGACGCCGCTGACAGGTGGCGCGGTGGGCATGGGGTTACCGCCCTCGTGCGGACACTGGGCTAATGTGTCAAGGGCCAGTAGGAACTGCCCAGTGGCGGTCGTGGGATCTGCCCGGTGATGGCCATGGGATCTGCCCGGTGATGGCCATGGGATCTGCCCTGTGTTGGCCATCACCGGCTGTTGTTGGTCA
>JBOGEA010000342.1:0-6287 GCA_050743205.1 Egibacteraceae bacterium
TGGGCTGTGGCGATCATCATCGCCACCCCCACCACGACGATGATCAGGCCGAGGCTGCCGAGCACATGCCGCGGCCGGATCCGCCGCCATACCGCCAGCGCGATGCGCCGGTTCTGCCATGCCGCTGCCGCCGATCGGACGAGCAGCAGCAGGACCGCGGCCACGATCACCACGTGCAGCGCGTTCCACACGGCCGCAACCGTACCGTTTCGTCTGGTGGCGCCCCGGGCATGAAGGAGAGATGATCGACTCAAAGCGCGGCTGACAGGCCCTGAGGAGTGGAGGAGCGATGCGCAAGAGTGCGATGACCGCCGCCATGCGTGAGCAGGCCGAGCAGGCGGTTGACAGGCTGCGCCAGGCAGAGTTGGAGCAGCGCGCCGCGGACTTGGCCGCGAAGGCCCGGGCGAAGAGCGCGGAGTTGAGCGCGAAGGCGCAGCCGGTGGTTGAAGAGTTGACCGCGAAGGCGCAGGCCACAGGCACGAAGCTGGCGACGAGAGCGCAGCGCCGTGGAGTTGCGTTCGCGGACCGGGGCTTGGGGCGTATCGGCGAACGGCTGGCTCATGGCCCCCTCGCGCAGCGGCTTGGCATCCAACCCGCGAAGCGGGGCGTCCCATGGCCGCTTGTCGGGGCGCTCGGCATCGCGATCGGGTACGTCATCGGCCTGCTCACCGCCCCGAAGCGTGAGGCGGAATCCAACGCCGACATCGAGGCGCACGCCGTCTGGGCGGCCCAGCCTCTGGCCGAGGAGATCCGAGCGCAGATCGCGAGCGACCCACGCACCTCGGCCCTGCCCGACATCAAGGTCGACGTCGCCAACGGCACGGTATTCGTCCGTGGCACCGTCCCACGGGATTTCGACCAGGACACCCTGCGTGAGGTAGTCGAGGGAGTCCCCGGCGTCCACGACGTGGACCTCCAACTCACGAACGCGTGACTGACCAGCGGGGCTTCGCCCCGGCCCGACGAGTCATGGACGGGAGGGGCGGCAGCGCGCGGAGTTGGCCGCAGTTTTGTGCTGGATCCGCGCAGCATGCTGCGCGGATCCAGCACAAAACCTTGCCCGACGTGACCCGCGACGTGCGCAACCCGACCCACCAGATTGACTCACGCGCAACAGGTCTCGCCCCTCCAAGGCCTTTAACACAGGTGAGGGGCGCGCGGAGCGCGGTTTAGGGCGGCCCTCGCCGCCCGAAATCGCACAGAGCATCAAGCAACCCACGACAGGCGCGATCCCCACAGATCGTGCCAAGGGATGCCCTCCTGCGAGACTGCCCCCCATGACGGAAGAGCTCGTAGGTGAGGTAGCGGTCGTCATCTTTGCGAACGAGACGACCGGGTTCGGTGTCGTGGAGATTTCGGGGAGCGGTGGGGGGCGGGCGAGTGGCCCCCTTGCGACGCTCGTCGCTGGTCAGCCGGTCCGCCTGGTGGGAAGGTGGGTCGACCATGAGCGGTACGGGCGGACCTTCGAGACGGACTGGTTCGAGCAGGCGGAGCCCCGGAGCAGCGCGGGGCTCGTGGCGTTTCTGGCATCAGCGCGGTTTCCCGGTGTCGGGCAGACCAGGGCGAAGCGCCTCGTCTCGGCGTTCGGGCTTGGCCTTGGCGCCATCATCGAGAAGGAGCCCGAGCGGCTCTGCGAGGTCAAAGGCATCACGCCTGATCTCGCCGAGCAGATCGCCGAGGCGTGGCGGCGATCGGGCGTGTTGGGGGAGCTGGTCGCCGCCCTCGCCCCGGCCGACCTCGGCCCCGCCGTCGCGCAGGCCGCCTACCGCCGCTTCGGCGACGACGCGCTGCCGCTGGTGCGCGAGGATCCCTACGCGCTGCTCGAGGTCAGGGGAGTTGCGTGGACCCATGCGGAAGCGCTTGCCAAGGCCGCTGGGATCGACCCCCAGGACCCTCGCCGGCTGCGCGCAGGTGCGGTGACGGCTCACCGGCAGCGCTGCGCACGAGCCGGCCACGTCCTGCTCGAGGCCGCTGAGCTGGCCAGCGAGGCCGCCCGCCTGCTCGGCATCCGGCGCGACGAGGCCGGTCCGGCGCTGGAGTTGGCCGCCGAGCATGGGCTGCTCGTCCTGGACACCGAGCCCTTCGACGACGCTCCCGCCCCCTCCGAGCGGTGGTACATGCGTGGCGACCTGGTGGCCGAGCGGGGTCTGGCCAGCGGGCTTGCCCGGTTGGCCACGGCCGAGTCCCGGGTCCGCCCCGTCGCCGCCGGCTACGAGGCGGATCCCGCGCTGACGCCTGAGCAGGCTGAGGCGGTCCGCGCCGCGCTGACCTCGGCGGTGTCGGTGCTGACGGGCGGGCCGGGCACGGGCAAGACGCGCACGGTGATGGAGGTCGTCCGCGCGTGCCGGGCCTTCAACCTGCAGATCGCCCTGTGCGCGCCGACGGGCCGGGCGGCGCGCCGGATGGAGGAGGTGACCGGCGCGCGGGCGTCGACGATTCACCGGCTGCTGGAGGCGCGGCCTGTGACCGACGAGGATGAGGGGGACGCGGGGTTCGTCTTCGGCTATGGCGACGGTCGCCGGCTGCCGCAGGACGTCGTGGTCGTGGACGAGTGGTCGATGGCCGACACGCGGCTCGCGTGGGCGCTGGTCAGGGCGGTGGAGGATGGGGCGCACCTCATGCTCGTCGGCGACGCCGATCAGCTCCCCTCGGTCGGCCCCGGCGCGGTGCTCCGCGATCTGCTCGCCTGCCCGTCCATCCCGAGCACGCGCCTGACCACGATCCACCGCCAGGCGGCCGCCAGCCGCATCGTGACGCTCGCCCACGAGGTCAACGCGGGGCAGGCACAGCGGGTTCGGGGCCGCGAGGGCGATGTGTTCGCGGTGGTGGAGCACCCGCTGGGGATCGCCGACCGGGTCGCGGAGATCGTCGCGACCCGGGCTCCGGAGTTCTTCGGGCTCGCGTCCTCGCAGGTGCAGGTGCTGGCCCCGATGTACCGGGGGCCGGCCGGCGTCGACCGGCTGAACGAGCGGCTGAAAGAGCGGCTGAACCCCGCGAACGGGCGGCGCGCGGTCGCCGGGTTCCACGAGGGCGACCGGGTCGTCCAGACCCGCAATGACGCCGAGTTGGACGTCGCGAACGGCGACATCGGCGAGGTCGCCATGTCCGACGCGACGAGCAGGACGTTGGGGGTGGCGTTCCCTCACGGGCTCGTCACCTACGACAGCGGCCAGGCCGCCGACCTTGCGCCCGCGTGGTGCCTCACCGTGCACAAGGCTCAGGGAGGCGAATGGCCGGTCGTCGTCTTGGTGCTCGATCCCGCGCATCGTTCGATGCTGTGGCGTGAGCTGGTCTACACGGGGATCACGCGGGCCGCGCAGGGGCTGCTGCTGGTCGGTGACCCCGGCCTGGTCGCCGAGGCCGCCCGCCGCGCCGGGTCGGGGCTGCGCCAGCGCCGCACGCTGCTGACGGCGCGGTTGACACAGGCGCTGCGCAGTCGTACTGATTGATCCAGCAGCAGCTTGGGAGGTGAGGCCGTGATTCTGAGGACCTTCCAGTCCCGACCGCTGCCCCAGCCCCTCGCCGAAACGATCCTCGCGCGGCTGGAGCGTGAGCATCACGAGGAGCCCTTCTCCACCCTCGACGCCCGCACGGTCGTCCGCCGTGTCGCGCGCATCGTCGGAGAGCTGGGTGTCCGGACCACGGTCTACCGCGGTGGCCTCGACCTGCGTGGCGTTGAGATCGATCATCTCTGGCTCGCGGCCACTCAGCCCGATCCCCTCCCCGGGCGCGCCGTTCGTCGTCGATGTGACCTTTCCGCTGTTCGTCGACCACTTCGTCGAGGTGCTCCGGCGGTTCGTCGCCGGCGACGCCACCGCCGCCGAGTTGGACGCCGCCGCCGCCGGAACGGGTGTTCGCCAACGTGTCGTTGGGCTGTTTCCGGCGCCGGTGCGGTACCTGGGCGTCCCAGTCTGGTCGGCGCGAGGCTGAGGATCGCCGTTGGGGGTATAAAGTTGCCGACCCGAACCGCGACCAGGAGAGCCGAGTCGATGGCAGCGAACCCGCGGCAGAACATGACGTTCTCCAGCAACGGCAACCAGGCGCACGGCTATCTCGCGCTTCCTGAGTCCGGCCAGGGGCCCGGGGTCATCGTGATCCAGGAGTGGTGGGGACTCACCGACCACATCGTCGATGTGTGCGACCGGTTCGCGGCCGAGGGGTTCGTCGCGCTTGCGCCCGACCTGTACGGCGGGCACACGGCCCATGACTCCGAGGAGGCGGGGCGCAGGCTGAAGGAGCTGCCGGTCGATCAAGCCGCTCGTGATCTGTCCGGCGCGGTCGACTGCCTGCTCGCCCACGACGCGGTGACCAGCGAGAAGGTCGGCGCCGTGGGGTTCTGCATAGGCGGCGGGTTCGTGCTGATGCTCGCGTCACTCGCGGGCGAGAAGGTGGGCGCGGCGGTCCCGTTCTACAGCGTGGGCGCGCAGCCCCCCGACCTGTCCGGCATCGCCGCACCCGTGCTCGGCCACTACGGCGAGCGCGACGACTATTTTCCCCCCGCTCAGGCCCGCCGGCTCGAGCGGCGCATCCGCGACGAGGCCGGCGTGGACGTGACCTTCCACATCTATCCCGGCGCCGGGCACGCGTTCTTCAACGACGGGAACCACCTGGGCACCTACGACCCCGACGCCGCCAAACTGGCCTGGGAGCGCACCGTCGACTTCCTGCGCGAGAGCCTGTAGCGGCGCGCGTTCAACCTACACGGTGGGCGGCGGTGAGGACGCGGCGGCACCGTTGGAGGCCGGGCTCGGCTGGGGAGAACCAGCACTGACCGCCCGCGTGGGCGAAGCGGCGGCAGTAGTAGACCGCGTGGGCGGCTTCGCGCAGGGCCTGGGTGTAGGCCGTGATGGGATCCGGGGTGGCGGTGACGGCGGGAGGCGCCAGCTCGGCGAGGTCGTGGGCCAGCTCACACGCCTCTTGGCTTCCCAGCTTGGCGGCGAGGAGGCACGGCTGGTCGCACAGCTCGCTCGCGACGAGCGCCCGCGCGGCGGCGGCGAGCTTGGTGACCAGCCGCTGCGAGATGATGAGGTGGTCGAGCCCCTCCACAACTCGTGTGTGGGAGGTGCTCACCGGGTCCGGCTCGACCGTCAGCCCGCCGATCTGCCGCTCCCACCTGGTCTGCGTGCGCATCCCGCCTCCTGCCCGTCGCCGCATCGGGCGATTTCGTTTCACTCGTCCCTTGAGAGACCGAGGCCGGCCGATAAATACGTCAGATGCGGTCGGCGGCGCGGTTGACCCGGTCCATTACCGCGCGGCCGAGGCCGGTGGGCTCCACCGACTCGATGACGACGACGTCCACGCCCGCCTCCTCGGCCCCGCGGAGCGCGTGGTAGAGCAGCCGGGCCAGCTGAGCGGCGTCGGCGAAGCGGGCGATGTGTGTCACCGGCGGGCCGGCGTCGCCTGGTGCGACGAGGCCGACTCGCAGCCCCTCGCCAGCCAGTGCCCGTGCCCGCGCCGGGCCCTCGCCGAGGGCGGCGACCTCGACCCGGCAGCGCGGCGCGTAGTGGCGGTGCCGCGTGCCGGGGGAGGCGGCCAGGTCCGCGGCACCGTTCGCGGTTGGGCTCAGCCCCAGCTGCTCACGGGTCACCGCTCCCTCGCGGAGCACGATGGGCCGGTCGCCGCGCGCATCGACCACCGTGGACTCAACCCCCAGCTGGCACGGTCCCCCGTCGAGCACGAGATCGATCTGGCCGCCCAAGTCCTCAAGGACGTGGGCGGCGGTCGTGGGGCTCGGGCGGCCGGAGCGGTTCGCGCTGGGGGCGGCCACGGGCACCGCCGCAGCGTCGAGCAGCGCGAGCGCCAGCGGGTGGTCCGGCACCCGCACCGCCACCGTCCGCAGCCCGCCGGTCGTCACGGCGGGCAGTGTGGGCGACGCGTCGACGACGAGCGTGAGCGGCCCCGGCCAGAATTCGGCAGCAAGCTTCCAGGCGAGTGGCGGCACTTGAGTGGCGAGGGCCGCGAGGTCGTCCTGGTGCGCCACGTGGACGATCAGCGGGTTGTCGGCCGGCCGCCCCTTGACCGCGAAGATCCTGGCCACGCTCTCGGCATTCAGCGCGTCCGCGCCCAGCCCGTAGACCGTCTCGGTCGGAAACGCCACCAGCCCGCCGGCCCGCAGGATACGAGCGGCCTGGGGTATCCCCGCCCCGTCCGCGGGCAGCGCGGCAGCAGGATTGGATGGGGAGATCGCCACGCCCAGAGTCTACGGACCCATGCGGCTGCCCTCAGAGCGTGTTTGAGAACTGTCGTACGGGGTCGCGCCTCGTCGGGTTCCGCTCTTCCGTCAAGGG
>JBOGEA010000343.1:0-6280 GCA_050743205.1 Egibacteraceae bacterium
CCCCCAGACGGCCCACCACCCCCAGACGGCCCACCACCCCCAGACGGCCCACCACCCCCAGACGGCCCCGCCGCCGCCACCGCCCGCAGGTCGGCCCGCAGCGCCGCGACGTAGCGGGGGATGAGGTCGTCGAGCCCGGCGTAGGTGTTGAAGTCGCAGTAGTGGCAGCGGTGCGCGCAGAAGGGAACGTGCAGGTACAGGCCAGGCTCGTGTGTCGGCTCAGTTCCGCTTTCCGGAGCCGAGCCGACACACCCCGCTTGGGGGATGGGTGTCACTCCTGGTCCACCGAGAGGGCGGCGACGAAGGCCTCCTGCGGGATCTCGACCGCGCCGACCGATTTCATCCGGCGCTTGCCCTCTTTCTGCTTCTCCAGCAGCTTGCGCTTGCGGGTCACGTCGCCCCCGTAGCACTTGGCGAGCACGTCCTTGCGGCGGGCCTTGATGGTCTCGCGGGCGATGATCTTGGCCCCGATCGCGGCCTGGACGGGCACGTCGAACAGCTGGCGCGGGATCAGCTCGCGCAGCTTGCTGACCATCGCGCGGCCGTAGCCGTACGCCCGGTCGCGGTGCACGATCGAGCTGAACGCGTCGACCGGCTCGCCGTTCAGCAGGATGTCGACCTTCACGAGGTCCGCCCGCGCCACGCCCGCCGGCTCGTAGTCGAGGGAGGCGTAGCCGCGCGTGGACGACTTCAGCCGGTCGAAGAAGTCGACGATGATCTCGGCGAGCGGCAGCGTGTAGCGCAAGTCCACGCGCTCTTCGGTCAGGTAATCCATCCGCCGCAGCGTCCCGCGGCGCTTCTCGCACAGCTGCATGACCGCCCCCACGTACTCGGAGGGGCACAGGATCATCGCGTCGACCACCGGCTCGTCGATGCGCGCGATGCGGTTGGGCGGGGGCAGCTCGGCCGGGTTCGAGACCCGCAGCCGCGCCGGATCCCCGGGCTTGCGCAGCCTCGGGTCCAGGTGGACCTCGTAGGCCACGTTCGGCGCCGTGGCGACCAGCGGGATGTCGAACTCGCGGTCCAGCCGCTCGGAGATGATCTCCATGTGGAGCAGCCCCAGGAAACCGCACCGGAACCCGAACCCCAGCGCGGCTGAGCTCTCGGGCTCGAACGTGAAGCTCGCGTCGTTCAGCCGCAGCTTCTCCAGCGCGTCGCGCAGGTCGGGGAAGTCGTCGGAGTCCACGGGATACAGCCCGGTGAAGACCATCGGCGTCGGCTCCCGGTAGCCCGGCAGCGGGGTGAGCGCCGGGGTGCGGTGATCGGTGACGGTGTCGCCGACCTTCGCCAGGCCGACCTCTTTGATCGCCGCGGTCAGGTATCCGACCTCGCCGGGCCCCAGCGCGTCGATGGGCACAGGCTCAGGTGAGATCACCGCCAACTCGTCGATCCCGTGATGGAACCCGGTCGCCCACAGCCGGATGTCCATGTCCGGGCGCAGCTGGCCGTCGATGACTCGGACGTAGACGACGACGCCGCGGTACGGGTCGTAGTGCGAGTCGAAGATCAGCGCCCTGGTCGGCGCCGACACGTCGCCGGTGGGGGCGGGGACGCGCTCGACGATCCGCTCCAGCACCGCGTCGACCCCCAGCCCGGTCTTGGCGCTGACGGCCAGGATGTCCTCCGCCTCGCCTCCCAGCAGGCTCGCGATCTCCAGCGCCACCTGCTCGGGGCGGGCGGCGGGCAGGTCGATCTTGTTGAGGACAGGGATGACCTCCAGCCCGGCCTCGACCGCCACGTAGAGGTTCGCGATCGTCTGCGCCTGCACGCCCTGGACCGCGTCGACCAGCAGGATCGCGCCCTCACAGGCGTTCATCGCGCGGCTGACCTCATAGGAGAAATCGACGTGCCCGGGGGTGTCGATCAGGTTCAGCAGGTACTCACGCCCATCCGCGGCGGTGTAGGGCATTCGCACCGCCTGGGCCTTGATCGTGATCCCGCGCTCGCGCTCGATGTCCATGCGGTCCAGGTACTGCGCGCGCATCGTCCGATCGTCGACCAGCCCCGTCCGCTGCAGCATCCGGTCGGCCAGCGTCGACTTGCCGTGGTCGATGTGGGCGATGATCGCGAAGTTGCGGATCCGCTCAGTGACGTAGGTCATTCCAGGCAGCACCCAATGACAGGGGAGAGAGGAGGTGGCGACCACGATGCCTCGGGTTGCCGCTTGCGGCGATGCTACACTTCGGCCTCACCTCAATCATCCGGGCTCTTCCCACGTACGAAGGTACCTGCTCATCCATGGCCAACATCGCGAGCCAGATCAAGCGCAACCGCCAGAACGAGCGCCGCCGCGTGCGCAACAAATCGGTGCGAAGCGCGCTGAAGACCTACATGAAGAAGTTCCGCACCGCCGCCGAGGCCGGTGACCGCGGCGCCGCCGAGCAGGCCTACCGCGCCGCCGCGCAGCGCCTCGACAGAGCGGCCCAGAGCGGGGTCGTCCACCGCAACTTCGCCGCCAACCACAAGTCGCAGATGGCGCAGCGGCTCAACTCGCTCTGAGCCTGTGAGCAGCGCAAGCGGCGCCCCAGCGGGCGCCGCTCTTCTTTGCGATCGCTACCACGGGATCGTGTTCGACGTCGATGGCGTGGTGCTGCATCTTGAGGAGGCGATTCCCGGCGCGGCCGAGACGCTCGCCGCGCTGCGGGAGCGGGGCCTGCGCATCGGGTTCGTCACGAACAACGCGACCCGCACGCCGGCCGCAGTCGCGGAGACGATGCGGGCAGCGGGCATCGGCGTCTGCGCGGACGAGGTCGTGACCTCGCCGGTGGCCGCCTCAGCGCTGCTCGAGCCCGGGACGCGCTGCCTCGTCATCGGTATGGAGGGCCTCGTCGAGGCGCTGCGTGAGCGCGGCTGCGTGCTGGTGCGCGAGCCTGACGACGCCGAGGCGGTCGTCGTGGGCTGGGACCGCAACCTGGTCTGGGACGACCTGCGCCGCGCCGCCCTGGCCCTGGCCCGCGGCGTCCGGTTTATGGCCACCAACGCCGACGTCTCCTACCCCACCGACAAAGGCCCCTGGCCCGGCAATGGCGCCACCCTGGCCGCCCTGACCGCCGCCACCGGCCGCACCCCCGAGATCGCCGGCAAACCCGAGCCCGCCCTGTTCCGCGTGATCGCCCAACACCTGGGCGGCGGCCCGCTGCTGATGGTCGGCGACCGCCCCGACACCGACCTGGACGGCGCCGCCCGGCTGGGCTGGGACACCGCGCTGGTGCTGACCGGCGTGACCGCCCCGCACGCGGCGGGTCGCGTGAGCCCCCGCCCCACATGGATCCTCGACGACGTCCGGGGGCTGCTGCGCCCACCTGCCGCCCCGACTACCGCCCCGACTGCCGCCCCGACAGCCGCCCCGACTGCCGCCCCGACTGCCGCCCCGACAGCCGCCCCACCTGCCGCCCCGACAGCCGCCCCGACGCAGGGGGGACCGCCGGTCGTGCGCGCCGCCACGGCCGCTGACACCGACGCGATCGTCGCGCTGTGGCGACGGGTTGGGATGCTGGAGTACACCCCGCAGCCGCGGCGCGACCTGGCGGGCGCCCAGCGCTGCCACCCCGACCTGGTGCTGGTCGCCGAGCTGTCCGGCCAGGTGGCGGGCGTCCTGCTCGCGACGTTCGACGGACGCCGCGGCTGGCTGCAGCGCCTGGCCGTCGACCCGCCCGCCCGCCGCCGCGGCCTGGGCCGCCTCCTCGTCACCGAGGCCGAGCGCCGCCTGGCCGCCCACGGCGCGCCGAAGGTCAACCTCGTCGTCACCGCGCGCAACCACGGCGCCATCGCGTTCTGGGACGCCATGGGCTACGAGCCGGACAGCCCCCTGACGCTGCGCTACAAACGCCTCCCCTGACTGTGCGGGATGAGGTTCGATACCAGGGCGAAACGAGGCTGTTGCACAATTGGCCTGATACGGCCGATCGGTGGTGGCAGCAGCGCTCCGGTCGCCCGGTTGACCGGCGGCTTTCCGTCGCATCTGACGGAAACCCGCGGGTCAACCGGGCGAGGCGGGGGTTCGGCTACAGCTTTCCGTCGGATCCGACGGAAAGCTGTAAGTGACGCGGCAGCGGCGGCATGCGGTTCGACCCGCGTTTAGCAACAGCCTGAAACCTGCACAATGACGCCGCTCAGCCCCCGCCAACCGAGCCGGGGCCGCGTACGCGAGACACCATGCGCGCCTACACATGGTTCGGCGTTCCGTTGATTGGGGTGAGCGTCGAGGCCACGATCGAAGGGTGGAGCCTGAAGCGCATCCTGTCGGAGGCGCGAGTGCGTCGTCGTGCCACTTACGCGACCTGCTCAGCCGGCGATATCAGGGCACGCGGCTGGTAGCTGCTGCCGAGCTTTCGCACACCCCACTACACCCTCGGATTGTCAACGTACACTCAAGAAGAGCCGCATGAGCTGTTCGCCGTGTTCCGACGTGGTGAACGCCCCAGCCCACACCATCGGTGAGCGAGGGATAGGCCATGAAGGTCGGCGTCACTCTGCCGATCAGCGTTCAGCAGATCGACGAGACCGGCTGTAGATGGACGTTCCTCTCCCAAGCGTCTGACCCAGCCGCCGTTCACGAGGGCGCCCTGCTTGTCGCAGGCCATCCCGACGGCCCTTGCCTGGTCCGCGTCGTCAGCGTCACGCCGACCCGAGACGGAGACGCCCATCGTGCGAGTGGACGATGTCGCCGCGCGGTTCGACGAGGTCATCGCCGCACTCGAGTGCGTGGGCCTGCGAGTCGAACCCGAGCCGACCGCTGCGTAGGCGGTGCATCCGCTCACAGACGACAGTGGCGCCGCCGTCCGTCGAGCAACTGCTCCGCCATCGTCACCGGCCCACCGGGCACCACCCCTGGCGGGGTGCCCACCGTTGCCTCGACTCAACATCCTCGAAGAATCCGGCCGTCGTGTCGTCGCAGAGGCCCCACTGTGCGCAGAGGAGTCACCTAGCGGGGGTTGCGATGTCGAGAATCGTGCGTTCCAGGATCAGCTCGCCGGGCAGGCCGCCGCTTTTGAGGGCCAGGTCCGCGGCGGCCAACACCTGGTAGGCGCGGGTCAGCTCACCCGGCCCGAAGTTGCGGCGCAGCGTGTTCAGGCGCCGCGCCTGCCCGGGGCTGGTCGACAGCCCGATCGCCTTGGCGTCGACCTTCGCGGCCACCGCGACGATCGACCGCAGCCGGTAGACGAGCGCGGCCAGCACCATGACCGGATGGTCCCCGCTGTCCAGCACCCCGCGCAGCAGCCGCAGCGCACGCGCCGCGTCGCGCTCGCACATCGCGTCGGCGACCGCGAACGAGCCGCGGCTGCCGTGGCCGACCACGACCCTCTCGACCTGAGCGGCGGTGACCGTGCCGGGCGGCGCCGTCGCGCACGCCTGGGCGACCTTCTCGGCGATCGCGGCCACGTCGAGTCCGGCATGCGCCAGGATCGCCTGCACCGCCCCCCGGTCAGGCCCGCGCCCGTGCACACCGAACTCGTCGGCGACCAGCCGCGCCCATGCCGCCTCCTCCCAATCCTTGGGCGGCAGCACGTCGATGCGACCGCCCAGCGCCTTGATCCGCTTCGCCAGCGTCTGGATCGGGCCGGTGCCCGTGGCCAGCAGGATCACCGTCGCCTCAGGCGGTGACCCGCTCAGCTCGCTCAGCAGGGCCGCGCGCGCTCCGGCCGGCAGCTCCTGCGCGCCGCGGACCAGCACCGCCCGCGGCGTCCCGAACAGCGACGCCGTGCGCAGATCCGGAAGCCCGCCGTCGCCGAGATCAGCCGCCCGCACATCGATGACCTCCAGCGCTCCCCCAGCCCGCAGCTCGTCGAGGATCCGCTCGGCCGCCCGGCGCAGCAGCAGCTCCTCAGGTCCAGCGACCAGATACATCGGCGGGCGCGACGCCATGCGCGGCATCATAACCAGCCGCCGCTCGCACCGGCGCCGCGTCGCTGGGAGAGTGAGCTGGTAAGGGCCAAGACGGCCGCCCCGAAGTTGCAACGTTGCTGTTCAGAGGATCGCGCGCGGCCATCTTCGCGATTTCTTCGCCCACTCTCCATAGAGGTCTCGAAGCCCGGAAGTCATTGCGCGTGAGTCGAGTCTCCCGGATCGGGTTGCACGCGTCGCGGGTCGCGTCCTCTGGGTGGGTGGGGTGGGTGGGGTGGGTCGCTGGATCCGCGCGGCATGCCGCGCGGACGCACACAACTGCCGCCAAGTTGGTGCGCGAGCGTTCCTCCCGCCCACGCTTTGTCGGGCCGGGGCGCAGCCCCGCTAGAGGAGGACGACGACGAGGCCGACGACGACGAGGACGACGGCGAGGACG
>JBOGEA010000344.1:0-6234 GCA_050743205.1 Egibacteraceae bacterium
CGCCAGTGGACCACAGCCGCACATCATCGCCGATCACAGCGGTGCCGCCCAGCCAGCGCAGCTGCGAGACGAACCCGGTGGGGTCCCACAGCAGGGGCGTGCCGTCGACCGCGGCCAGGTCGCCGAACGCGTCCACGGTGAGGTCGGTGGCGGTGCGCCGCTGAATCTCCGACAGGCGGCCCAGCGCATCCCAGGTGAACGCCCGGGTACCCCCAGGCCCAGCCTCAGAAACCCGCCGGCCTGCCCCGTCATAGCCATACCAGGTGACCTCGCCCCCGCGACGACGCTCGACCAGTTGATGCGCAGCGTCGTAGTGGTACTCAACCCGCCCGTCCGGGCCGGTCTCGGCCACCAGCCGGCCGGCGGCGTCATAAGCGAATGAGCGGGCCCCGCCGGGCGCGTCCACCACCACCAGCCGGCCGGCGGCGTCATAAGCGAATGAGCGGGCCCCGCCGGGCGCGTCCACCACCACCAGCCGGCCGGCGGCGTCATAAGCGAATGAGCCAGCGCCGCCGGGCGCGTCCACCACCACCAGCCGGCCGGCGGCGTCATAAGCGAATGAGCCAGCGCCGCCGGGCGCGTCCACCGCGACGAGTTGGCCGGCGGCGGCGTAGGCGAAGGAGCGGGCGCCATCGGGGGCGTCCACCACCACCAGCCGGCCGTCGGGGCCGTAGGCGAATGAGCGGGCGCCATCGGGGGTCTCCACCGCGACGAGTTGGCCGGCTGGGTCGTAACGGTAACGGCGCGTGAGCAACCCGTCACGGGTCGCGGCCACGACCCGCCCGGCCGCGTCGCGAGTCAGGTCGGTCACCTGCCGCTGGCCGTCGCGGTCGACCTCGAAGCCGATCAGGTCGCCGTCGCGGTAGCGCCATCGCTGGCTGACCCCGGCGCTGTCCAGGCCGATGAGGCGGCCGGCCTCGTCGCGGTCCAACCGCACGCGTCCCAGCGCGGGATGCTCCGCCGAGACCAGCCGCCCGGCGGCGTCATACGCGAAAACGGTCTCGGAGCCATCGGGACAGCCCACCGCCGCCCGCCGGCCGTCGGCGTCATACCGCCAGGTCAGCGCCAGGTCGCCGCAGCGCTTGCCGACCAACCGCCCCAGCGCGTCCCAGGTCAGCCGATGAGCCAGGCCCGGCTCGTCGACGGCGATCGGACGGCCCAGCAGGTCACGGGTGATCGTGACCTCGGCCACCTCTGTTCCGAAGCCCGTCACCCGCCCCGACTGGTCGTAACGCCATCGCACCTGGCCGCCGGCCGCATCGGTCCGGTGGACCAGCCGACCGGCCGGGTCATACTCCCAGCGTGTCACGCGACCGAGCTGGTCGGTCTCGGCTGCCAGCCGGCCGACCTCGTCATAGCGGCGTTCGACCACCCCACCCAGCGCATCGGTGACATGGGTCTGCCAGCCGCGCGCGTTGTGCGCGTAACGGGTCACCCCGCCGTTCGCGTCGCCCGCCTCGACCAGCTGACCGCGAAGGTCCCAGCCGAACCGCCGGACCCCGCCGGTCGGGCCGCTGATGCCGATCACACGCCCGACAGCGTCGTAGGTGTAGCGGGTCACGCCCCCACCAGGCCGGCGACGCTGCGCGAGCCGGCCGGCCTCGTCGTAGCCGAACCGCCAGATCTCCCCACCGGGGGCAGACACCCCTACGACGCCGCCGTCGGCGTCGTAGGAGTAGTCGCGCCGGTGGCCGAGCGGGTCGACCTCGGCCACGAGCCTGCCGGCCGGGTCATACTCGAACGCCCGCATGTGCCCCAATGGGCTGGTCACCCGAGCCAGCCGACCGCCCGGCGTATACGCATAACGGGTGACCCCACCCAGCGGGTCGGTGACCGCGGCGGGGCGTCCGCACCGGTCGTAGGCGATGCGCCGAACCGTGCCGTCCGCGCGGCGCTGGACGGTGACCCGGCCCAGCTCGTCGTACTCGAAGGCAGTCCCGTCATGCAACCGCCGGACCCGGCCCAACTGGTCGACGGTCGCGGTGCGGCGGATGCCCAGCGGATCGACGCTGCCGACGAGGTTGCCGCTGGCGTCGTACTCGCGCAGCCAGGTCGCGCCTGCCGGGTCGCAGACGCCGACCAGCCGGCACAGCGCGTCATAGGTGAACGCCCACTTCGCGCCGTCGGGCAGGACCATGCCGACCTGGTTGCCCAGCGGGTCGAACCGGCGGGTTGTAAGGGAGCCCAGCGGGTCGACGACCTGTTCGGCCTCGCCGTTGGACCCATACCGCGTCTCGGTCCGGGCGCCGGTGGGATCCACGGTGGCCGCCAGCCGGCCAGCGGCGGTGTACTCGAACCGCCACACCCCGCCGCCCGGGTCACGCCGCTCGACCGGGCGGCCAGCCTGGTCGTAGCGCAACTCGGCGCGCCTCCCCGAAGGCGACACCGCAGCGGTCACCCGGCCGGCGGCGTCCCGCTCGACCACGCCGGTGTTGCCAAACGCGTCGGTGACCGAGATGATGCTGCCGCCGGCGTCGAAGCCGAACCGCAGCTCCACCCCGTCGGGGTCGACGAGGCGGCGAACCAGGCCGCCGGAGACCTCCAGCTGGGTGACGCCGCCCTCAGGGTCGATGGTCTCGGCCGGGATCCGCTCGGCTCCGTCGTAGCGGTACCGCGTGACCGCCCCGGTTGAGGCCGCCACCTCGACCACACGGTCGGCGCTGTCGTAGGCGAACGTGAACACGGCGCCACTCGGCAGCGCCCGGCGGACCAGGCGGGCTCGGTCGTCCCACTGCGCCAAGACAGTGGCGCCGTTGCGGTCGGTGACCGCGATCGGGTTGCCCCACTCGTCGTAGACCTTGGTCAGCTCCGCGCCATGGCCGTCGATGACGCCGGTCAGGCGGCCGGCCTCGTCGTGCAGGAACGTGTTGACCGGCCCGCCGTCCTCGTCGTCCACGATCGTCACGCGGCCGGGCAGGTAGCGCATCCGCGACCGGCGGTTATGCCGCGAGACCTGCCCCACCGCCCGGCCACAGCCGTCGTAGGTGTTGACCAGCTCGACGACACCGTCGGCGTCGGTGACGGCGACCACCCGACCGGCGCCGTCCAGCTCGTAGCGCCGCGGCCCGCGCGGGCCGTCGACCTCGACCAGGTTCCCGTCGTCGTCGTAGCGGTAGGCCACCCGCCGGCCGTCCGAGCAGGCCAGCCCGACGATCCGGTCGCCGTCCCAGTCCAGGTCCACCCGTTTGCCGCCCTCGTGGGCCAGCCATACCAACCGGCTGTCGACATGGCCGAACCGCACCCGCGTGCCCGGGCCGTGCTCGCTCCACAGCGGCAGGCCGCCGGCATCGAACTCCCACCGCTCGCCGCCGAACCACGCCAGCGCCAGCCCGACCTCGCCGGGCACGACCAGGCCGTGGATTCCCGCCACCCGCCGGTAGGCGTCCGCAGTGAACGGGATCACCGCCCGCTGCCCGTCGGGCGACTCCCAATGCGCCCCGCCGACCCCCGTCCGCAGCCCGTCGGGCGACTCCCAATGCGCCCCGCCGACCCCCGCCCGCAGCCCGTCGGGCGACTCCCAATGCGCCCCGCCGACCCCCGCCCGCTGCCCGTCGGGCGACTCCCAATGCGCCCCGCCGACCCCCGCCCGCTGCCCGTCGGGCGACTCCCAGTGCGCCCCGCCGACCCCCGTCCGCAGCCGGGTCGTCGCCCACGACGCCCAGCCGTGCCCGAACGGCCCCATCCGGTCCGAGCGCGAGTTGAACGTCCGCACGAACCGCAGCCCGCGCAGCAGCCCGTCGCACGCCAGATCGACCTCGGCCTCGACGAAGTTGCCCGACGCGGTGTTGACCGGGTCGTTCGCGTACCCGGTCGTGGGCGGCTCGCCCCATGCGATCGGGGCGTCGAACGTGACCGACTGGCGATCCCCAGCCAGGCCGGCCGCCCTCAACCCGGCCTGGACCACCGCGTCGGGGACCGACACCACCCCGCCGGAGGAGTCCGCCCGCCGGAATGCCCCGGCGACCGCCGTCACCCACTGCGCGTCGCGCTCGTTCCAGTCAATGGAGGCGCGGAGCGCGCCGATCATCGACGACGCGTCGAACCGGCCCCACCTCGTCTTCGATGAGAACTCCTCCTGCAGCCGCGCCAACGCGGCCCGCCGCAGCGTCAGCCTCTCGTCCAGCCCCCGGCTGACCGTCACCCACCCGTCGAGGTCGTCGGGGTCCGCGGAGCTGCGACCCGACCCGCGCGGCGCCGTGCCCGGCCCCGGACCGGCGGCCAGCTCACGCGGGGGCGGTGTCACCTCACCGACGGGGATGTTCGGCGGATCGACCGGCGGCAATGGCGGCGGCACGTCGCTCTCGCTGAAGAACCGGTCCGCGACGTTGCGGTCCCACCAGTTCTTCCGCTCCTGCTGCGCGACCCACTCGCGGGCATGCTCGCGGCGCCGCTGCTCCTGTCTGGCCAGGCGGGCCAGCTCGTCGAGGTCGCCCGCCGCCCTGCGCATGGCCGGGATGAACCGCTGCGCGTCGCCGGCGCAGATGCTCACCCGCCCGTCGAACGCGTGCGCGAAGGCGCCCTCCCACTGTTTTCGGGCTCTCTCGCCGATCCGCCTGCGCTCGCCGACCTGGCCGTCCAACGCATCCGCGGTGGAGCGGAGCTCTGCGGCCAGGTCGGCAGCCGCCGTCCAGTTGAACTGGACGTCTTCCCGATAGGCGCCGAGATTGGCGGCCATCGATGCCTCAGGCGTTGCCGCCCGCGCTCATGATGTCCTGGTTGATCGCGTGCACACGGCCGCGCAGCTCCTCCAACTTCTGGGTCATGGTGTCCAGCGCCCGCTTCGTGTCGGGCCATTGGCCGCGGAAGTCGGTCGCGAGCCTGCCGTCCCACACGTTTGGGTCGGACAGGCGCTGGCCCTGCGCGTCGAGGTTGCGGATCTGCTCTGTCAGCCCGCCGTTGATGATGTGCTGCATCTGGGTGATGGCCACCCGCGCCTCTTCGCTGGACAGAACACGTGCCATAACTCAAAACCTCCCATCGACCGCTGTCAGTGCATGAACGGTATACACGCTGCCTGAACGAGCACTGCCCCGCCGCCGTTGGCCAGCCAGCCGCGATGACCAGCGTTCACCACCGAAAGCCCAGCTCACGGCGCCGGTCCAGCTCGCCGCGCAGCAGCCGGACGCACCGGCGCCTTCACGTCTTCCAGGCAGCCTGGCCGGCTACACTGCCTTCGCCGAGACACAGCATTATCTGCTGGACGCCCAAGTTTCGTTCGCCGGCTCCAGACTGTTCGCCGGTCCCGGAAGAACTGTCGATACGGCCGGGGATGATGCGAGGAGTCCGAAGGCATGGAGGTGATCAGACGATGGGTGCGCCCGCGCTGGCAGACGTGTTCGACCGTGGGGGCCCGTGGACCGAGGCCGACTACCTGGCCCTGCCCGAGGACCGGCGGCGCATCGAGCTGCTCGACGGGGGGCTGCTGATGAGCCCGAGCGCCGGGTCCTCCCACCAGGGGCTGTCCTCGCACCTGTGGCATGCGCTCTGGTCGGCGGCGCCTGAGGAGCTCGAGGTTTTCGAGGCCGTCAACGTCCGGGTGGCGCCGGGCAAGATCCTCATCCCGGATCTGGCCGTTGTCACCGACACTTCGGGTCGGGATGTCAAAGTTTTCGAGCCGGCCCAGGTCGCGCTGGTCGTGGAGATCTCCGGGGCGGACAACGTGGCGATGGACCGGGCGGTCAAACCCGAGCTGTACGCCCGAGCCGGCATCCCGTATTACCTGCGGGTGGAGTTGGGCCGGGGCGCGCCGTCCGCCGCGGCCTATGCGCTGCGCGACGGCGCGTATGCGCTGACGCATACGTGCCTGCCTGGTGAGCCGCTGCGGCTGACAGAGCCGTTCAAGGTGGACATCGACCTCGCGGCGCTGGCGCGGCGCACCCGCCCGCCCGGCTGATCCTTCCGCCGCAGCCACGGCGGCAGGATCGTCGTCGAGGCGCTGTCAGCGCGTGAACGGTATGCCTGCCGCCTGAACGAACTCGGCCTCCCCGCTGTTGACCAGCCAGCCGCGGGCGGCGGTGACGGGGACCGGGGCCAGCCGCGGCAGCCGCACCCCCAGCAGGTCGCCGTCGAGGTCGGTGTCGGGGCGCAGCAGCACACCCGCTCCCGACCGGCGGACCGTCTGAGTCCAGTGCCCGTAGGCCGAGCGCAGGACGTCCGCGCGGCCCGCGGCGATCACGCGCACGTCGGGCAGGAGCCGGCGCAGCAGCCGGTCGACCGCGCCGGCCACATCGTCGA
>JBOGEA010000345.1:0-6222 GCA_050743205.1 Egibacteraceae bacterium
CCCCGCGACCTGCAGGAGAAGGCGGAGGGCACCTACGGCCGGGCCGAGGTCGACGAGCGCTTCGCCGGCCTGGATGACCCCCTCGAGGAAGTCCCCGACGACACCGAAGTCGATCTGGCGGAGGTCCTGCGCTCCTCCCACGTCGAGGAGGTGCTCAACCGCCTCAACGCCGAACTGATCGCCCTGGAGGGAGTCAAACACCGGGTCAAAGAGATCGCCGCCCTGCTGCTGATCGACAAGACGCGGCGCACCATGGGCCTGGACGCCGATCCCCCCACCCTGCACATGTCCTTCACCGGCAACCCCGGCACGGGCAAGACCACCGTGGCCCAGCGCATGGGCCAGGTCCTCCACCAGCTGGGCTACGTCCGCAAAGGCCACCTGGTCACCGTCACCCGCGACGACCTGGTCGGCCAATACGTCGGCCACACCGCTCCCAAAACCCGCGAGGTCCTCAAACGAGCCATGGGCGGGGTGCTGTTCATCGACGAGGCCTACCACCTGTACCGGGTCGACAACGAGCGCGACTACGGCCAGGAGACCGTCGAGATGCTCCTGCAGGTCATGGAGAACCAGCGCGCCGACCTGGTCGTGATCATGGCCGGCTACGCCGACCGCATGGACCGCTTCTTCTCCGACGTGCCCGGCCTGAGCTCGCGCATCGGCCACCACATCGACTTCCCCGACTACAGCCTCGACGAGCTGATGGCCATCGGCCAGCTCATGCTCCGCCAACAGCAGTACCGGTTCTCCCCCGAAGCCGAGAAGGCGTTCCAGGACTACCTGGCCCTGCGCATGGAGCAGCCCCGCTTCGCCAACGGCCGCAGCGTCCGCAACGCCCTGGACCGCCTGCGCATGCGCCACGCCAACCGGCTGTGGGCAGCCGCCGAAGCCGGCCAGGGACGCCTCACCAAAGGCGACCTGGTCACCATCCAGCCCGACGACGTCACCAAAAGCCGGGTGTTCGACGGCGTCGCCGACCCCGCAGACACCCACTGAAGCCATGAGCGCGCAGCGCGACCCCCATCCCGCAGGGATCCTGGCATGAGCGCGCAGCGCGACCCCCATCCCGCAGGGATCCTGGCATGAGCGCGCAGCGCGACCCCCATCCCGCAGGGATCCTGGCATGAGCGCGCAACGGGTCGTGCTGGCGCGGCGCACCTCGGGCTTCATCCCCTTCCAATGGACCGGCGCCGAGCCCGAGGGCCTCGACGACATCGACGTGGCCACCGCCCTGGGCGCCCGCTGGGAAGGCGACGAGCTGGTCACCTACAACCTGTCCGCCCTCCGCCACGGCTTCACCTACTTCAACGACGAATACATGGGAGACAACGACTGAGAACCCGGGCGCAGACAACATTGTCATAAGGGTGCGGCCAGACGGTTCGCCCGCACAACGTCAGTCCGGTATCGAGGCTGTCGCAAGAGTGAAGCATCGTAACCACGTCGAGCTTTTTCGAAATATGCTCCTCCAAAAGTCGCTCGGGGAGCAGCTTCTGGAGGCCGAGTCGCTGCGTGAGGTGTACGAGCTGCTGCACGGATATCCACTGATGGGTGACTTCATGTCGTACCAGACCGCCATTGACCTCAACTTACTCAGATCTTATCAATTTTACCGAAAACGAGTTCACCCAGGCCGGTCCGGGCGCACTCAGACACGCTCGACGAGTCAAACTACAGCCGGATAGCCGAGCTGATCGAACCCTCTGCTACTTGACCGAGGGCCAAACCTTCGTATGCCGTACAGCCGAGCACTGCGAGACGGACTGTTCGAACTGCGGATCCGCTTACGTGATGAGCAGCGTCGGATCGCCCCACTGGTACGCTCCGGACCAGTGCATCGTCCTACTCACCATTTCTCGAAAACAGCGCCAGAATGAGCAGAGCGAGATCGCCCGCGCCCGGGCGGAAAATGCGACGCTGCATCACCGAGGGCCACAAAGCCGGCTGAACCAGTGAAAACGATGGCAGCAATGGGAGCCGGGATGCCGGCGCACAGCCCGGTGGAGCGAGAGCAGGGAACGGCGCCTGGCGGATATGAACGCCGAGGAGCGCATGCGCCATGACGCCGCCTATGCCGAGGCCCGCCGAGACCGCGAACTCGGCCGGCTGATCTACGACCTACGTACCGAGGCGGGGCTGACCCAGGCAGAACTCGCCGAGCGCATGGCACGACCCAGTCCGCGATTTCCCGGCCCGAGGAAGACGGGGGCGGCACGCCCAAACTCGACACGCTCGTCCGCTTGGCTGCGGCGCTGGGCCGAGGACTGCGGATCAGCTTCCCCTACGGCCAGGACCATCCCGCCGTAGTCCTGTGCGAACCAGCGGCATGAGCCGGGGTTGCACCGCAGAGTAGTACACGCACCCAGGTAGTTTGGAAGACGGGCCGGACGCCTCCAATATCGGGCGGGGGGCCGCCTTACCGAGACGCTCACCACTATGGCGACGATCAGATGAGCGCTACCCCTCGCGCGTCAACTCCTCGAAGAACCCGCGAGGAGTAACGATGCGCACGTCACCGAAACACTTCAAATCAGTCAAATGATGATCACCTGACACGAGTAGGGCGGCATGGGCTGCCGCTGCCAGCGCAACAAGATAATCATCATCGGGATCAGCCGTCACCGCCGGATGCTCTTCGGGATCCTCGCCCAGCACCGCCACCGCGATCAGCGCCGCAACGAACTCATAGACCCTGGTTCGCGTCGAAGAACCGATGGAATCGCTTCCGCAAGAGCACATCCGTCAGCTCCTCGAACAGCAGCGGAGAGGCCACCAGCTCCCACCGCCCCGCGACCAGCGCACGAACAAGCCGGGCGGCCACACCGTCCGGGGTCAGCAACGCGGAGACAAAGACCCCAGGATCGACGACCGCTCGAAGCACCTATCGTCGCTCAGCCCGCATGGCGTGCAGCTCTTCGTACGCCAACTGCAGCCCCTCAGCCTCGTCAAGGTGTCCGTGGCTTTGCATCCTGCCCACAACGCGCGCCAGCCCCGCCAGCGCACCCAGGTAGCGGCGCACCGCCTCCTGCACGACGGCTGCCTCCGCGCGGCCCGCCCGAGCCGCGTGTGCCCGCAACTCCGCCAAGAACTCCTCGTCCAACTCCAGCGTGGTCTGCGCAGTAGCCATACCCAGATCTTAAGCGCCAGGCACCCCACCGCGACGCCTACGGTCCCAGTTATGCCGTGCGTCGCGCAAGGACAGGCCCACCTCGCATGCCCAGAAGGCCTTCTGCGGCCCGGCGACCCACACAGAGCATCCGACCTGCACTGAGCCGAAAACGGCCCGCAGACGCAATCCCCTCGGCGTCACAGCACTGAACTGTACGAGTTCCGCTCAGCCAGGACCTGCGAACATGCTGGTGAGCGCAGCGTTCAGGAGGATAGTGCTTCCAAGTGTGGTGATGCGGGTTCGATTCCCGTCGCCCGCTCGCTTTGATCATTCTGAGCTGCAGAAAGGCATGAATGACATCGCGCGGTGAGAAGGAAAGCTAGGTCGCGGTGTGAGGCTGGCGCTGCGGTCGCTGGCTGGGTACGCCGGTTGCGATCATCTTCCGGCCTGCGGAAATACGGCTTACGGGCCACCCCGAACTCGGTTAGCACAACCCTTCGCAACACATACTGGACACGTCGCCGGAGCTGCTGTGTGCATACGCGGAGTTGGCGTTCTGCGACAACGCCAAAACCCCCTCTGCTGACCAGCTACTGCGTCAGCCAACCGACCATTAGCCAGGAAGGTCGGGTTAGAAGAAGGCGCCGCAAGCCGCCATCTTGAGTTTTCGGGATCGGCTCGTCTGACGTCATGCGTGGCGGATCGGGGGGACAGATCAGGGGGGAGACGAGCCGCTCGGGCGGCGTGATCTCTTGATACACGCCGCGCATCCCCATGACCTTGCGGTCAGGACAGCGCAGGACCAAGCGCCAGGCCCCCGAGTGGAGATCGATCTGGCACACGGGCAGCGTCCAGTCGATGGGCTGCGGAGGGGAAAGGCGACGGCATCGTGAAACGTCGTGGCACCGACCCTATGCGCCGTGGTCATGGTTCCTCTCCTGGTCTTTCATGTGCGGTAGGGACTCATCCAGTCGTTCGCAGCTCTCGTCCCAGAAGCGGCGATAGCTCTCGGTCCACTCGGTGACCTCCTTGAGCGGCGCCGCCTCGAGCCGGCAGGGGCGCCATTGCGCCACGACCCCGCCATGATCCACCGGACAGGAGTTCTCCACGTACCGCGCGCAGGCGGCGAACCCGGGATGCTCATGCACTCCACCGCAGCGCGAACGGTCGCACCGCTCGCAAGCCCTCCTGACGCCGGTGCCTGCGGCTCAAGACTGAGCGCGGCGGCGCTGCGTGTCCTCAGCGAACCCGGGCAGCCAGCGCTGGAGGACGCCGCGGACGGGGACGGTCGCCTCCAACTGGCACAGCACGCCGACCATGCCCAGCCACACGCGGTGGGTGAACAGGTGCTCGGCGGGCAGGTTGAGCTGCAGCGCCACGGCGAATTCGGGGTTGCGGGGGTCGTTGACGCGACTGAACTGCGCGCGCAGCCACTGTCGAGAGAAACGGAACGTTTCGTGGCGGGCGGGGACGGTGAACGGCGCCATGTAGTCCATGAGCTTGCCGACCTCCACGCGCGCGCCTGGACGCAGGAACCCCTCGTTCTCCAGCTGAGTGGCCACCTCCCGCTCGTTCCGGCCGAGCAGTGCGGCGATCAGCCGCCCGAAGGTCGGTGGCAGGCCGCCGGGCATGGCGAGCGCCGACCCGAAGTCCATGACGCCGAGCCGTCCGTCGGCCAGGATACGGAAGTTGCCCGGATGCGGATCCGAGTGCAGGAGACCGGCCCGCTCCGGCCCGCTGACGAGGAACCGCTGGTAGCGAGCCGCCGCGCGGTCGCGCTCCCTTTGGTCACCCGTCCGGGCCATCACGGCCAACGGCGTCCCGTCGAGCCAGTCCATGGCCAGCACGCGTGCGGTCGCGTGCACGACCTGGGGCACGAGCACCTCGGGATCACCGGCGTACGCCTCGGCGAAGCGCCGCTGCGTGTCCGCCTCGCGGAGGTAGTCGAGCTCCTCGGTCAACCGGTCGCGCAGCTCGGCCACGAGCGGCGGCAGGGCGAGCCCCCGCGCGATGAGCGCGGCGCCACGCGACATCACCGAGACGGTGCGCAGGTCGGCCGCGAGCGCCTCCCGTACACCGGGATACTGCACTTTGACCGCGACCGGCCGGCCATCGGCCCAGATGGCGCGATGAACCTGGCCGATCGAGGCCGCGGCGGCGGCCCGCTCGCCGAACGCGGCGAACTCGCTCCTCCAGGCGGCGCCCAGCTCGGCGCGCAGGACCGGCTCGACCCGCTCGAACGGCAGCGAGGGGCTGCCCTCCTGCAGCCCCTCCAGCGCAGAGCGCCAGGTGGCCTCCGGGTCCTGGGGAAACAGCGCCTCCACCGTGGACAGCAACTGGCCGGCTTTGAGCGCGCCGCCCTTCAAGTCTCCCAGGACGCGGCGGGTCCGGGCGGCGTTGCGGCGTTGAAGGTCGGATCGCACCACGTCGGGGTCTTGACCGGCCATGCGCCGCATCCTGCCCTCGACGGCCAGCGCCGCCGCCCCGGCGGGAAGGGACAGCAGCCGGATGCGACGAGCCCACCGACCTGTCTGCACCGCGGCTCTACCGCACCGTCCCCTCGATGCGCACACCGTGTGCGCCGACGGCCTCGAACAGCCGATCCGGGGTGCAGTCCGGCTCCAGCTCGTCGAGGACCGCGGCCGCTTCGTCCAGGTTGAGGATGGCGACCCGCGTCGCGTCACTGATCTGAATGTAATAACGGATGAAGACCGGACGCCCCGCGCCGGCCGGGACCACGTTGGGCACCGTGCGATCGGTTTCGACCGTTACCTCCGCTGCCTCTCCGGCATCCCCGATGGTCATGCGCTCCTCGATCGCGGCGGCGATCCTGCGCGCGTCCGTCTCCAACATGGCTGTCTCCGTTCATGCGTGAAGGGCCCTCGCGTCGGCGGACGCAACCATAGCGGCACGAGTGCTCCGCGGCCGGCGCGGGCGTGTTCTGCCCTGGCACGGGCATCGCCGCCGAGCTGGGCCCGGATCCGCCGATCCGATAGCGCCACGGCGGGCTAGGCGCTTGAGGCCTTGGAGGGCGAGACCTGTCGCGCGTGAGTCAAGTTCTGCCGGATCGGGTTGCACGCCTTACGCGTCTCTCCGGGCCGGTTTTGTGC
>JBOGEA010000346.1:0-6160 GCA_050743205.1 Egibacteraceae bacterium
ACCTAAAAGGCTCTTCGCGAGCGGAACCCGACGAGGCGCGACCTTTCACGGCAATTCAAAACACGCTCTCTGAGACCGCCAGGCGGGACATGTACGGTATGCGGCTGCCAGCCCTGCCGCTGCGACGGTGAGTACGCTGGCGATCCCCACAGCCGCTGTGTCGCGAAGCGGGTGTGGTCGTCTCCTTGGCCCGCGCGGCACCGGAGGGGATTGTGGATTTCGACCTGACGCAGGAGCAGGAGGAGGTTCGGAGGCTGGCTCGGGAGTTCTGCGAGGCGGAGGTGGCGCCGGGGGCGCGGGATCGGGACCGGGCGGAGCTGACCCCGCCCGAGCTGCTGGCCAAGCTGTTCGAGGTGGGGTTCCTGGGCGCGGCGATCCCTCAGGAGTACGGCGGGATGGGGCTGGACTACCTGTCCTACGGGCTGGTCGTCGAAGAGTTGGGCCGCACCGACGCGAGCCTGCGGTCGATCGTCGGCGTCAGCGTCGGGCTGGTGGGCAGCACGATCGTGCGGTTCGGGACCGAGGAGCAGCGGCGGGAGTGGCTGCCTCGCCTGTGCGGCGGGGGTCTCGGCGCGTTCGGCCTGTCCGAGCCGGACGCGGGGTCGGATCCGTCCTCGATGAGGACCGGCGCCAGCCGCGACGGCGGCGACTGGATCCTCAACGGCGCGAAGATGTGGATCACGAACGGGAGCACCGGGCTGCTGACCCTCGTCTTCGCCAGGGCCGCGCAGGGTGAGGGCGGTCGCGAAGCGGTCGCCGATGGGCGGGGATCGGGAGGCATCACCGCGTTCCTCGTGCCGCAGGGCAGCCCTGGCTACGAGGGCAACCCGATTCACGGCAAGCTTGGGCTGCGCGCGGCGGACACCGCCGAGGTCGTCCTTCGCGATGTGCGCGTGCCCGACCGGTACCGGCTCGGTGAGGTAGGCCAGGGACTGAAGATCGCCCTGGCCGCCCTCGACACCGGCCGGTACTCGTTGGCGGCCGGCTGCACGGGCATCTCGCAGGCGTGCCTCGACGCTTCTGTGCGCTACGCGGACGAGCGGATCCAGTTCGGTCGAAAGATCAGCTCATTCCAGTTGGTTCAGCAACTGATCTCTGACATCTACCTGGACCTAGAGGCCTCACGCGCGCTGACCTGGAAGGCCGCGTGGCGCCACCAGCGCGGCGAGCGCCACACCGTCGAGTCGAGCGTCGCGAAGACGTTCTGCTCCGAGGCTGCGGTGCGCAACGCTGACCGCGCTGTTCAGGTCCACGGAGGCTACGGCTACGTCGATGAGTACCCGGTCGGCCGGTACCTGCGCGATGCTCGGGTGACGACGCTGTACGAGGGCACCAGCCAGATCCAACGGCTGCTCCTCGGTCGGCACCTGACCGGTGAGAGCGCCTTCGCGTAGGCTCTCAGCGCACACCTCACAGCCGGACGCCCGCGTCGCGACGACCGCCGCGCTCCCCTCCGGCCCCAGCGATTTCCATGGCACGCCGATAGCGGCAAGAATTGGTGAACGGACGACGCCCCACTGCACGGTTGAGGCGTTACGCACACGAACAAGACAGGAGGCCAGGTCGTGGTTGGCCCGGCGAAGAGACTCACGCCGCTGCCGATGCTCGTCGTGACCAGCGACGGGCCGCTCCGCGGGCGGGTACTGGTGATCGATACGGACGAGCAGCTGCTCGGGCGGCGGGAGAACTGCGACCTGCGACTGGAGGACTCTCACGTCAGTCGCGCGCATGCCGTGATCCGCAAGACCGGTGGCGCCGTCCTGCTCCAGGACCTCGGCTCGACCGGCGGGACGTTCCTCAATGGCGACCCCGTCAGCGGGGCCAGCGCGCTGCGCCACGGGGATATCGTTCGGTTCGGCACGATCGAGGCCCGTTTCGAGGACCGGGGCGCGATCATGTCGGGCGATGACGCCACCGAGCTGATCGAGGTGCCGGTCCTCGACGAAAAGCCCATGCTGTCGCCGCGCCAGCAGGAGGTGCTGAGCTTCCTCAAAGAGGGCCTCACGAACCCTGAGATCGCGGTCAAGCTCGGCGTGACCGAGCGCACGGTGAAGGCTCACTGCCAGGAGGTGTTCGATCGCCTGGGGGCCCGCAACCGCACCGCCGCCGTGGCGGTCGCGATGCGCCTCGGCATCGTCGATGCGGATTAGCCGTCCGGGATTCGCCCCTGACGACCGCCGCGTCGGTGGGTACCCTGTGGGCATGCGGGGCCGTCGAGGCCCCGCCCTCCCCACAACCGCTCGGAGGCTTGATTCGCAGTCAGTGGGTCTCGTAGCTGTCCCTTGCCGAGAGATTTCGATCGACTGGCGACGGACGCGGGGACCCCGTACTGGTAGCCCCTGACCGGCCTCGGCTGGTCATGCGCCGGAGTGGATGAAACCGCTCTGAGACGGGCTGTATCGGAGGGCGGGACCTGGGCGGCGGTGAGATCGCGGGTGGCGGGGGTATCGTACGCGGGTGAAATCTGTAGCGATACTCACCGAATCCTGGTCGCGGCTCACTTACCCCGCAGGGGCGCTCCTCGTCGTGGCCGGCATCCCCGGCGCGGGCAAGTCCACGCTGATCCGCCGCCTTTTCTCATCCCAGCCGGTGCGGGTTTTCGACCCGGAGTCCATCCATCACCGGTACCGGTCATGGCTGGGAAGCCGGGTGCCCTACCGGCTCTACCGGCCGCTCGTGCACATCGAGCATTACGCCCGCCTCGCCCGTGCCATGAAGCGGCCGGGGAGCCTTGTGATCCACGAGACCGCCACACGGGGGTGGGTTCGGCGCTGGATCGCTCGACGCGCCCAGAGGCCGGCGCATCTGCTGCTGCTCGACGTGGACCTCGACGCCGCCAGAGCGGGCCAGCGGCAGCGCGGACGGCAGATCTCGAGCAAGGCATTGACGCGGCACTGGCAGGGCTGGCAGCGGATGCGGCGCCAGCTTGCCGTCGATCCGTGCCGCTGGCTCCGGCGTGAGGGCTACTCCAGCGCGGTCGTCGTGGACCGAGCAGGGGTCGTAACGGTCCGTTTCGACCGTTGCGCCCGCGCACAGCCGCCTGTGCGGGAGCCTCCTCGTTGAAAGTGGATGAATACTCGCCCAGAGTGATGCTGGCGGGCGTGGCGGGAGTGCTGGCGGTTGTCGCGGCCGGGCTGGCCGCCTATCTCGCCTCGTCACCAGGCCAGCTCTCCGGGCTGGACCGGTCGCTCCAGCAGCTCGACCTGCTGTATCTGGACGAGCCGGCGCCACTCCTCGGCGATTTGGGCATCGCGTCGGGGAGCCCCGCCCTGATCGTCGTGTGCGAGGGCTGCGCGGCGCCGGCCGTCGATGCGCAGGTCCGCGTGACCGCAGATCGGCAGGTCGCCCACGCGTACGCCCTCGTGGGGCCCGACGGCGCCGCCGGTCCCGGCTACGCGGTCGTCGACTCCCGGGGTCAGGTGCGCTACCGCACGTTCGACCCGGGGCTGTCCCGGCATGGCGAGGAGATCCGAGTGCTGCTGAAAGCAGTGCGATGACGCTTCGCCGCGGCAAGGCGGTGGCCATGCAAAGGCCGCCGGCCTGGCTCGTCGTCCTCGCCGTCCAGGCCTACCTGTTCAGCCGTTACCTGCGGCTCGGCGCCGAGTTCCACTACTGGCTGCACGGGCTTGCGGGGGCGGCGCTCGGCCTCATGGCGCTCACGGCCGCGGCTCTCGCGAGGAGCCGCCGCCCCGACCGCGTCTGGGCCCTGGCGCTGACCGGAGCCCTCTACTCGGCTGCGCCCGACATCCTGTTCATCGCGGCCGACCTCGTGCACGAGCGCTGGATGGATGCTTTCGCGTTCCACATCGCCGTGCACTTCGTGCCCGTCCCCCTGGCCGCCGCGTTCACCGTCTTCGCCGTCGCGCTGGGGGCCTGGGCCGCCACGGCGCTTGGCCGCCGCGCCCTGGCCGCCGCGCTGCTGGTGATCGCTCTCGCCGCCAGCGGCGCCGCTCTGCTCGCCCGCTCGCCCGTCCCCACCACCCTGGCGGAGATCCGCGACCAGACCCAGACCGGCGGCGTCGCACTCCTGTGCCCTTTGGCGCCGGGCTGATCAGTCCTGCTTGCGCGCGATCGCCTGGGCACCCTCCTACGCGTCGAGGTCGATGCCCAGGACGCGAAAGACCTCCAGGGGCGAGGTGACGTCGGTGGCAGTGAACCGCCGGCGGATGGCGGTCACGGTGGCGGGGTCGGCGCGATAGCGGGTGTTGAAGTAGAACTCGCGGTGAATCCGCTCACCTGGCACGCCCACCTCGTACAGCGCCCCGTACAGCTCGGCGATCATGGCGCCGTTGCCGCACAGCACGAAGTGGCGGTCGCACAGCGTCTCCAGCAGCGGCGGCACGGAGTGGGTGACGCGCCCGGCCAGGCTGCGCCACTCCGCTGGCGGGCGCGACAGTGACACCCGGTAGGCGAAGTCGGGATGGTCGCGCGCAAGCGCTTCGAGCTCGTCGGTCAGGCAGATGTCCTCGGCCAGGCGCAGGCCCCAGTACAGGCGGACCGGCCGGTCGTCCCCCAGGTCGATGAGGTGGCCGACCAGGCCGAGGAAAGGTCCGACGCCGACGCCCGTGCAGATGAGATCCAACCTGCCGCCGGGGTGCTCGGGCACCATCGAGCGGCCGAGCGGTCCCCGGAAGGCCAGCACGTCCCCGGGCGCTCGGGCGGCCAGGTACTGCGAGAGGGGGCCGTTGGGCAGAACCCGCACGAGCAGTTGCAGGGCCGAGCGGGAACTCCGCGCCGACCACACGCAGAAGGGGCGGGTGCGCAGCTCACCGTTCAGCTCGACCGCCAGCCCTATGAACTGGCCGGGTTCGAAGTCGAAGTCCTCCCCGTCGACCACCCGCAGCGTCAGCAGATCGGTGCCCGTGCTGGTCAGCCGCTCCACGGCGGTGACCTCGGCCCGCCGGCGGTACTGGTGGAACTGCCTCCAGCGGCTCTTGTGCATCGCCTGATCGGGGGCGGCCACCGGGGCCGGCCGGTGGCTCAGCATGCGGTAGAGCGCGGCGTCCGCGGCGGACGTGTCGACCACGTTCGGACTGCTCTGACGCCTGGAGATTCCTCGGTCCATGCGACTTCCTCAGCTACGGGCAAGACGGCGCAGGGAGGGCACGAGCCTCCCTGCGAGTTTGGCACGGACCGGCCGTCATGACCAGGCCGACAGCCGAGCCTGACGTGCGGTTTTCCGTCGTATGTGACGGAAACCCGCGGGTCAACTCGGCGAAGCGACGGTTCGACCACGGCTTTCCGTCGGATCCGGCGGAAAGCTGGAGCTGACGCGGCGGGCGCGGGTGCGGTGAGCGCGGGGAAATCGTGGGAACTTCGCAGGTGGCGGAGACGTCTTCGGGTACGGTGAACCGAGTCGCCGGGACGGGAGGCCGGAAATGCAGGGGGCGTCGTCGGGCACCAGCGCAGGACTGTCGGGCCGGGGCGGCACGGTGGCCGCGGTCGGGACCATGGCGGCGATCGCGCTGGTGGCCGTATCGGTGTTCGTCGTGTTCGCGCGCCTGTCACCGGCCGGGCAGAGACCGCCTGAGCCGCGGGTGGAGCAGGTGCCCACGCTGCTCGCGGACGGGAGTCCGCCTGGTGCGGTGCCCCCGGCGCTGCCGAGCGACGTGCAGGGGCCCGTCATCGGGGTGCGCAGCGCCGCGCAGCCGCCGCCGGACGTTCCGGCCTGTGACCCTGCCGAGTTCGGTTTCGGTGGCGAGTCCGCGCCCGTGGTGCAGGGGGTGCGGGTGACGCCCGAGGTCGTGCTGCTCGACGTGGTGACGGACCCGTTGGGGGTGGGGACCCAGCGGGTCGCGTGCGTTGCCTGGCGCCAAGGCGGCGCGTGGATGATCCTGACGCCCGTGATCCTGGACCAGCAGGCGGGCACGAGCCCGTTCGGCTACTTCTGCTGCGATGACGGCGGGAAAGCGGCGGCCGGCGTGGTCGTGCAGGCGCCGGAGGGCACGCGCTGGGTGCTGCAGGAGCGGCCGGGATGGTGGCTGGCCTATCCGGTGGATGAGCACCTGGCTGTGCCGATCCTCTGGAGTTTCCGCCAGGGCGGCTTCGGCGGCGCGCCGGCTCCCGCCAGCCATGTCCTGTACCTGGACGGCGAGGGGGAGGTGCTGGATGAGGCGTTCCTCCGCGTCTGACGCTCTCGCATTGCGTGCTGGATCCGCGC
>JBOGEA010000347.1:0-6110 GCA_050743205.1 Egibacteraceae bacterium
GACTCCCCCGGACCCCCTGGCCGCCTGAACCGCGCTCCGCTTCGCTTCGCCCGCAAGTCAAGGCCGCGCTTTCTCAAACACGTTCCGAGGGCGACGTCGCTGATGAGGAGTTCGATCTTGGCTAGCCGTGCGTTCGGGCTGACGTGGTGGGGCCGGCGGTGGATCGCCGCGCTCGAGGCGCTGGGCGCGGTCTACGCCAACCGGCTGCCGCGCGGGCGGACCTACGCGCGCAACGGCAGCGTGAGCAGGCTGGTGGTCGAGCCGGGCAAGGTGACCGCTGCGGTGCAGGGCAGCCGGGCGCGGCCCTACCGGGTCACGATCACGCTGCCCGTCTTCGACGACGCCACCTGGGAGCAGGTGATCGCCGCGCTGTCCGCCCAGCTGCGCCACGCCGCGGCGCTGCTCGACGGGCAGATGCCTGAGGATGTCGACGAGGTGCTGGGAGCCTGCGGCGTGTCGCTGTTCCCCCGCTCGCGCGAGCTGACGACGTCGTGCTCGTGTCCTGACTGGGCCAACCCGTGCAAGCACGTCGCGGCGGTGCACTACGTGCTGGCGCAGACCTTCGACGCCGACCCGTTCCTGCTGCCCAGACTGCGCGGCCGGGACCAGGCCGCGCTGCTGGCTGGGCTGCGCGCCGCCCGCGCCGGGGTGGCCGAGGCTGCCGTGGACGAGGAGGCCGGGCAAGACTGCGTCCCGATCTCTGCGCTGTGCGCCCGTGAGCTGTTCACCGCCCGGGGCGCGCTGGCGGGGATCGCGCTGCGCCCTCAGCCGGCGGCCGACCCCTGCGCGCCGCTGCGCCGACTGGGCCCGCCGCCCGGCGCCGCCGCCGCAGTCGAGGAGCTGTCGGGCCTGGTGGCCGGCGCCGCCGAGGTCGCGTGGGGCCTGCTGACCGCCTCCGAGGACGGCGACACCGACCCGCTGGTGGCCGCGCTGCGCGCCTGCGAGCCCGCGACCAGCCGCCAGCTCGCCGACGCGATGGCCATCGACGACGTCGCCGAGATCCGCCCCCGCCTGACCGCCCTGCTCGCCACCGGCCAGGTCGTCCGCACCGGCCGCGCCCGCACCACCCGCTACCACACCAACCCCGCCGGAGGCGCACCGCCGCCGCCGTAGGATCCGCTTATGACCGCTCTGCTGATCCTCGGGATCGCGTTGGCGGGCTTCGGCGCCCTGGTGCTCCTGAAGTTCCCCGACAGGCCCGGCGGAACGATCCGCCTGTATCGTATGGAGGTGCGTTCCACCGGCGCGGGGCTGCCGCTGATCGGCCTGGGGATCATCGCGATCGTGCTCTCGACCCTCGAAGTCGCCACACCACGCGGGAGTTCCCCACAACCTCCGGCCGCTGTGCGCAGCAGCCCACGAGCCCCGGCGGTCGCTGGCAACCTGGCGTCCGGCATTGCACGTCGAGCGGGGGCGCCCCCACGCGCTGCGGGTCCCGGCCGTCGACCAGCGGACGGCCGAAGATGGTGGCGTCAGCGAGGGTCCAGGCGAGGGCTGCCATGCCTGCACCGCATTCCGATGCGGTCGGTGACGTGTCACGGGCATGGCGGTTCCTTCGCTCTGATCGCTGGTCAAGTCACGGGTGGGCGGGTATCGGGTCAGCCGGGTTGGCCGCCGCCGGGCGGGTCTACGGGTCGGGCGGCGCCATCGTGTACCTGCCATCCGGACCGCGAATGATCAGCCAATCGCACTCATGGACTTTGTGATGGCATGACCAGCACAGAATGCACATATTGGACTCATCGGTCGGCCCGCCCAGGACCATTTTGGGCGGGTGGGTGGGGGAGGCTGGCGCGGTCGATGGACCTGGCAGCGGGCGGCCGGCGCGCCACAGCCGACACAGGCCCGGTCTCTGGCGATCACCGCGATCCGCTGCTTGCGCGTCGGGGTGCGGGTCGTGCGGCCCACATCGAGCACCGCCCCGTTGCGGGTCATGAACACCGGGGTGACCTCGCCGTCACAGCAGACCATCCGCGCCGTCGCCGAGCTGACCGGACCCACCCCGTCCAACCGCGCCGCCGGCGCGCCCGCCTCGCCTTTCAGCTCCTCCACGGTGGTGATCAGGATCACATGCGGTCGCTGCACCGCGACCTGGGGCAGGTCGCCCGCGTCCAGCGAGCGGCGCGCCAGCTCGACCAGCGCGTCGGCCATCCGCTGCGAATAGGTCCGGTCGTCGTCTGCGCCCGTCCTGCGCGCCAGCGGGTCCAACGCGGCGGTCAGCGTCGCCCCGCCCACCGGGTCCAGCTGAAACCGCCCCCGCACCGACCCGTCGGTCGTGTCGGTGATCACTGACAGCCGCCGGTTGGCCCACGCGCGCCGCTCACGTCCCGCCAACGCCTCCGGATCCACCGTGTGCGTCCACGCGTCCACCCGCTCCCGCAACTGCCGGCGGTCCAGCTCACCACCGTCGCTGGCCACCAGCCGGTCCAGCTCCTCCCGCACATCCGGGCGCAGCTGTGTGGCCGCGCGCGTGGCCACCTGCGCCTGCCCCAACCCGATCTCGCCGTTGCGCAGCGCCGCCGCCGTCTGGGGCAGCGACGCCAGCCCGATGGCCGTGTCGGTCTGCGCGCGGGCCTCGCCCCGCGTCAACCGCAGCCGCCGCGCCAGCAGGTCCGCCGTCGACCGGGCGCCCTCGCCCCGCCACGCCTGGCGGACGTCGACCTCGGCGATCCGCCGCAGCTTCTCCGCGGCCACGATGGTCTCCAACTCATGCAGCCGCCCGACCGACTCGGCCAGCTCGGCGTCGCCAAACTCTACGTCCAGCGGCTGCTTGCCGACGGCGGTCAGGGTCTGTTTGGCCAGGCCGAGCAGCGCCTGGGTCGTCCAGTCCCCCCAGGACCAGACCCTCAACCCCCGTCACAGAACTCATGTTTGCATTATGCAAGCGTGAAATGGTTTGGCAATGGTTTGACGGATTTTTTTGTTGGGCGCGTGGGGCGCTGTTGTGGTGGGCTGGACGGTCGGGTCCGGGGCGGTGGGCCGATGCGCGACAGCGGTGCCAACCCGCCGTGTGGCACGCCACCATCGCCCCCCCGTGGAGCCATGCCCGGGCGTGATCACCGCCCCATCACGGTCTCGACAACGCGATGATGTGCGCGTCACCACCCCTTGACGCGGCTGGGGTCGAAGCGCGCATAAGGATACGGGAGCAGCCGCTACCTGCGGTTTGCAGCCACCTCGCATCGGGAGGTGGGATGTGTTCTTCAGATGCCAACCGGTTCGGCGGAGGTACAGATCGCGCAGCAGGGTGATTTCTGTGCCCGTGACGGATGGTCTCACGGTTGATGTGCAGCATGAGTTCGGCCATCGGGTGATCCGCGAACGGTCCTTCTACATGTGCGCACGGACGCGCTAGACCCTCGTTACCGAGTCCACGCACGCCCACCCACGACCTACGCGCCGTACATCTGGTCCGGTTAGCCAAGGCGCCAGCGGCCGTTCCGGCATAGTTGAACGTCTCGTAGTCGACGCCGCCGGCGCCGAAGTGGTTGCTCGCGCGGCTGCCGAGGACACCGACGATGAGGTGGCCGAGGCGCCAGGCGATGGTAGTTACCGGCGGCGGTTCGGGCTCGGGCATGGCGAAGTCCATGATGAATGCGCTGGCGCCGGCCTGGATCGGGGCGGTGGAAGGTCCCGCGTGGGCGGACGTTCCAGCAGCCCGGGGTCGGCTCCCAGAAGCACTCGTCGTCGTGAGCCCGTCCAGGCGTGGGCCCAACTGGTGTTGCTAGTGCCAGTCGCGCTGGTCTACGAGTCGGGTGTTCCAATCACGGGACCCGGCGGCCTCAGTGGCACCTGGCTGTCGCGTACGCGCGCACCTTCGTGGTGCCATAGAGTGGGGGACAATCATAGTGCAATGCTTTGGGAGGCCCGCATGCTCCGTCGATTCCTCTATCTTGATGAGCGCGCCTTAGAAAGCTATTTGGGCGCTGTAGAAGGCGGTTTGTCTGACGAGATGCTTCAACGTCGGAAACAACGCGGCGGGCGGGGTGGCAATGCTCGGACCCGGATTGGCGCCATTAGCGCAGGGATCTCGGGCGAGAGGGAGGACAGTCAAGAGGACGAGAGAAGAATCCGCGAAACTCCAGAGCAGCGGTTTGACCGTTTAATGGGCGCACTCGAAGCAACACCGGACGAGTACGGGTATGAACAGGTGCTGGATATTGCAGATGCATTCGAACGCCTCCCAGTTGGCTTGACGATTGCTGTAGACTGCGAAATTGAGGTACCGCCAACAGTCCAGCTCTTCGCACAGCCGGATCAGCTAGAGGCAATGCTGGGCCTTATGAGCGCTATAAAGCCGCTTGCTAGGCTCATGGGGGAGAACATCGAAGGGCTTCCTGATGAGCATGAAGTGGCCGCCGTTCGCGACTTCGTTGGGGCAATGAAATCAGACTTGGTCATTGTGGGCGAGCAGGAAGATGATGCGCCCAAGGTCGCCGGCAAACTGGATAAGCGTTATGTGCGAGATCTCCCTGAAGGTGAAGCGAGAGTGGTCGGGAAGGTGGCTCGTCGCTGGAGTGAGGGGGAAAGCCATTCACTGCTCGCTCTTCCCGGGGCCTCGTTGCTCCCGCGGAAGGAACGGAGAAGGGCAGCCTTTGGGACAGCAGACGAGGACAGTGTCCTGCGGGGGCCGGCATTGACTCTCGACATTCTAGCGATCTACCGCTAACCAGATGGGTCGCCGTGGCAGCCGGGTCACCCTCCGGTAGCCCCGGATACGGGACGGCTCTTATGCGCGGCGATATGTGGCGCTGAACGGCGCATAGACGCTGCCAACGGGGATTATGCAACCCCCTTGAGGTTTATGGCTGCCCGCGCATAGGTGCCGCTATGCGCGAAGAAGGCGGCTGGGAATGAGCCTGCGGCAGGGACGTTGGGGCAGGCGCGTGCGGCGGGCGAGGCGTGAGCGCCGGGATCGATCGATGGGCAGTTGCCGCCTCGGCCACCACCGCCCGTAGCGGCTCATGCGGTCCAGCCGTCCGGTCAGTCGGCGGCCGAGCGCATCCTGGAGGTCAGCCCGCGGCGGCGAGCGGACCGGCGTGCCGAGTGATTCTCGCGACACGGGCTCCCGGCACACCTGTCTCAATCGCCCGGATCGCGGAGCCGACCGCTGCGGCGTAGTCCTCGGCCTGGCGAGCGAAATCGGCGTACTGCACGTCACCGGTCTGGCCGAACAGCGCGTCTCCGCAACCGGCTCCATAGAGCGCGTCGAGGTGTTGGTCCTCCAGTTGCACGCCCTCTATCTCAACCGTGAACTCGTAGACAGACACCTTAACCACGCTCCTCTTGCCGATGAGGGCGCCCGTCGACTCGTCGCATCAGCTGGCGAGCAAACGTGCTGGGATTGACGGGTGTGGACCAGATCGACGCTCTGCAGTGCGGCTGGACCCGATCCGTGCAGTACATGACACCCCATTTGTGTCCGGCAGCCGTCGCCCGGACGATCCAGCCATGCTGTTCAGCGTACCGGAGCGCAGGTTCCACGTCTTTCTTCGGATGGCGTCGCCGATGGACGCCCTGCTCACCACTCATCTCCCCATAATAGAATACGACAGATCGTTTCATGTACTCCTGAATCGGTAGTGGCCAGGTGACGCTGTCCGAGGGCGACGTCGCCGACGAGGAGGTCGATCTTGGCTAGCCGTGCGTTCGGGCGGACGTGGTGGGGGCGACGGCGCAGCCGGGCGTGGCGCTGCTCGACGGGCAGATGCCAGAGGATGTCGACGAGGTGCTGGGAGCCTGCGGCGTGTCGCTGTTCCCCCGCTCGGCCGAGCTGACGACGTCGTGCTCGTGCCCGGACTGGGCCAACCCGTGCAAGCACGTCGCGGCCGTGCACTACGTGTTGGCGCAGACCTTCGACGCCGACCCGTTCCTGCTGCCCAGACTGCGCGACCGGGACCAGGCGGCGATGCTGGCCGGGCTGCGGGCCGCCCCGCCGGGGTGGCCGAGGCTGTCGTGGACGAGAAGGCCGAGCGGGACTGCATCCCGATCTCTGCGCTGTGCGCCCGTGAGCTGTTCACGGCTCGGGGCGCGCTGGCGGCGATCGTCCTGCGCCCGGCGCCGGCGGCCGACCGCTGCGCCGACTGCGCCGACTGGGCCCGCCGCCCGGC
>JBOGEA010000348.1:0-6102 GCA_050743205.1 Egibacteraceae bacterium
CTCCCTACGATCGCCTGATCGCCACCTGCTCGGCCACCAGCCTGCCACCGGCGTGGGTCCAGCAGACACGTCCCGGTGGGCTCATCCTGGTCAACATTCTGCGGGGATGCGAGGGCGGTCTGGCCCGCGTCGAGGTGTGCGCCGACGGCTCCGCCGCCGGCCGGTTCCTCGCTGACAGCGCCTACTTCATGCCGATGCGCGGACATGGGTGGGAGCCCCCACCACTGCCAGAGCTGCGTCAGCGCGTCCAACAACAGGGCTGCCAGCGGCCCGTCACGCTGCCCCAGCGGATAGCGGACGAGCGCTTCTGGTTCCTCGTCCAGCTCGCCCTGCCAGGTGTCGAGCGCGTGTGGCTCCCGCGCGTGGTGCGCCCCGACGAACCTGTGCCCTCAAGAACACTCTTCGAATCGCCCTGCCTGGTCGACCTCACCGACGGCTCCTGGGCTCGGACCGAAACCACCGGGAGGCGCGGCAGCGTCACCCAAGGCGGTCCGCGTCGGCTGTGGGATGAGATCGAGGCTTTGTACGACCAGTGCGTCGCCTTCGGCTTCCCTGAGCGGGACCGCTACGGCCTGACCCTCACCCCGGACGGAACCCAGCGCGTCTGGCTTGACAACCCCGACAGCGGCTGCCACTGGAACCTGCTCTCCCTCGGAGCAAGGGTAATCCGAGTTCTCGAATCGCGGCGCCCCCGGCCCAATTCTGGAGCGCTGCTGCCGGGCCGCGGGGCGGTGGCGCGAACCGCGATCCGGCCATCGCGGCGGGGACCGGTCGACGTCGCCGAGGTCGTCGTGCGGGTCGGGGGGCCCCTAGGCAGGCGGCGCGGGCGCGCCAGGCGGGGTTTCGGGGGTCCGGGTGGTCCGCCATCTCCTCCTCCATTCGCTCGGTTCGTGTTTGTTACGCTCCCGCCAAACCGACGGCGTGGGGAGAACACGACATGAACGGGGGAGAGCATGCGCGACTGGAGCCCGGCCCGGATCCTCACTGTGGGTATGGAACGAGACGCGTTTGGAGTTCGCGGCCGGGGGCTGCCACGCCACCCGAAGCCGAGCGCCTGCTGGTCCATGCGTTAGCCAGGGACCTGGGCCCACGGGCCCGAGCCAATGCCTAGACCGATTTGGCCAGCGTCTTCGTGCTGCGCGAGGAGCCGGAGCAGGCCTGCGACGCGTTGCGCGCGCCTACGTCGAGGCGGTGAGGGCGGATTACCCGATAGGTCTCCTCCGTGTCCGCCGAGATCTCAACAGCTGGGCCGGCCAGTGGTGCGTACGGGACCTCGGCGGGCTGCTCCGTCTGGTCTAGGAAGGTGCTGGTTCGCGGCGAATCCGCGCTTCGCTGCGCGAGTCATTGTTTATTCCTTGGGAGGCTTCTGTGCGGATTGAGTTGGATACGTCGGTGCTTCGGCGGAAGGTTCGGGATATCCCCGATTTTCCTAGGGAGGGGGTGGTGTTCAAGGACATCACGCCGCTGCTGGCTGATCCGGCGGCGTTCTCCAGCGCTGTTGATGCGATCGTCGTCAGCTTCGGCCGTGGCACGATCGATAAGGTGGCTGGGATCGAGGCGCGTGGCTTCATCATCGCCGCGCCGGTGGCCTATCATTTCGGGGCGGGGTTCGTTCCATTGCGTAAGAAGGGCAAATTGCCGTATGAGACGCTGGCCGAGCAGTATGAGCTGGAGTACGGCGAGGAGACGCTCGAGGTCCACACCGATGCCTTCTCACCAGGTGAGCGGGTCTTGATCGTCGATGACGTACTTGCGACCGGCGGCACCGCGAAGGCGGCCTGCGCGCTGGTCGAGCGGTGCGGTGGCGAAGTGGCCGGCCTCGCGTTCCTCATCGAGCTGCGCTTCTTGAGCGGCGCCACCAAGCTGGACGGCTACGACGTCATCAGCCTGCTGAGGTATTGACGGCATGTCGCGGGCGCATATCGGGGTCATCGGCGGCAGCGGGCTGTATGCGATGGGGGGACTGGAGGCGGGGGAGCAGGCAGCGCTCGATACGCCGTTCGGTGCGCCCAGCGATCACTATGTGATCGGCGTGATCGCTGGGCAGCGCGTGGCGTTCCTGCCGCGTCACGGGGTCGGCCATCGCTTGACACCCACCGAGGTGCCGAGCCGCGCGAACATCCACGGATTCAAGCAGCTCGGGGTCCGATACCTGATCTCCGTGAGCGCGGTCGGCAGCCTGCGCGAGGACTGCGCGCCGGGCCACGTCGTCATCCCGGACCAGATCTTCGACCGGACCAAGGGCATCCGCCCGGCCAGTTTCTTCGGCGACGGCTTGGTGGCGCACGTCGCGTTCGACCGGCCGTTCGACCAGCGGTTGGCCGACCGGCTCTATGAGGCGGCCCGCGAGGCGGGCGCCACCGCTCATCGCGGTGGCACGTATGTCTGCATGGAGGGGCCGCAGTTCTCGACCAGAGCCGAGAGCGATGAGAACCGCCGGCGCGGCCACGATCTGATCGGGATGACCGCGCTGCCCGAGGCCAAGCTGGCCCGCGAGGCCGAGATCGCGTACGCGACCTTGGCGCTGGTCACCGACTACGACTGCTGGCACCCGGATCACGACTCGGTCACGGTCGACGTGGTCGTCCGGGTCCTCCAGGCCAATGCCGCGCTGGCGCAGGAGATCGTCCGGCGGGTCGTCCCCCGCATCGGCGACGGCTTCGACAGCCCCGCGCATCACGCCTTGGCGTCGGCGATCATCACCGACCCACGCGTGATCCCCGCCGAGAAGCTGCGCGACGTCGAACTGTTGGTCGGGCGGTATCTCGGAAGCGGGTGATCGGTGTCTGAGCACCACGGCGAGGGTGGCGTCACCCTGTCTGACCAGCCGACTTGACTGGCGGACGGGGGGTTGTGTAAGGGTATCGTGGAGGTTCCTGGCCGGCCCAGGAGGACCGCGGAGGCTGTCACGAACGCGGAAGAACGTCGTACAGGGGACGCGCTGCTCGATCCCCCTCTGATCGCCGAGGGTCTCGGCGATCAGAGCCTCGCGCATGCGCCGGATGGGGACCGTCTCGACCACGACCACGCCGCCGCGGCGCCGGTGCGTTCTCGGCAGTCGGGAGTGAAGGCGGTGCTCTCCCGGCTGCCGATGTTCGACCTGGGGGGGCCACATGTCCCGGTCGCGGTGCAGCCCCTGATCACGACCCTGAAGCGGGACTGGCCGAAGGTCGACGTGAAGACTGTGCTGCGGGCGTATCAGGTCGCGGAGGCAGCGCACGCGGGCCAGCAGCGCCAGTCCGGTGAGCCGTACATCATCCATCCGATCGGTGTCACCGAGGTCCTCGCCGAACTCGGGATGGACACCCAGACGATCTGCGCGTCGCTGTTGCACGACACGGTGGAGGACACGGACATCACGCTCGCCGACATCGCTCGCGATTTCGGAGAGGAGTGCGCCTCGCTGGTCGACGGGGTCACGAAACTTGACAAGCTGCAGGTCCCAAGCAAAGAGGAGCGGCAGGCCGAGTCCATACGAAAAATGTTCATCGCGATGGCGACGGACTTTCGTGTGCTCGTCATCAAGCTCGCGGATCGGCTGCACAACATGCGGACGATTCACCATATGCCTCGGCAGAGCCAGAAACGCATCGCCGAGGAGACACTGTGGATCTACGCGCCGCTCGCCCACCGGCTCGGGATGCAGAATTTCCGCTGTGATCTGGAGGACCTTTCTTTTCAGACGCTGTTCCCCAAGCGCTACGACGAGATCGCCGCGATGGTCGCCGAGCGTCAGCCTGAGCGGGACCGCTACCTGCGTCAACTGGAGGAAGAGGTCAAGGAGCGGCTCCGCGCGGAGAAGATCCGCGGTGAGGTCAAAGGCCGCCCCAAGCACTACTGGTCCATTTACGAGAAGATGCGCATGAGCGGAAAGGAGTTCGCCGAGATCTATGACATCGTGGGCATCCGCGTGATCGTCGACCGGGTGAAGGACTGCTACGCGGCGCTCGGCATCATCCATAAGTGGCGCCCCATTCCGGGGCGGTTCAAGGACTACATCGCGATGCCGAAGTTCAACCTCTACCAGTCGTTGCACACCTCGGTGGTGGGGCCGGACGGCAAACCGCTGGAGGCGCAGATCCGCACGAGGGCGATGCACTACGTCGCCGAGTTCGGGATCGCCGCGCACTGGAAGTACAAGGGATCGGCGGGTGTCGAAGAGCTGGATCCGAAGGGCGCGAGCACTGAGTCGCAATGGCTGAAGCGGATGATGACGATGCAGGGCGACACGAAGGACCCTGCTGAGTTCGTGCGCAACATGCGTGCGGAGTTCGACGCCGACGAAGTGTTCGTCTTCACTCCGAACGGTGACATCAAAGGGCTGCCGAGCGGGTCGACGCCCGTGGACTTCGCCTACGCGATCCATACCGACATCGGCCATCGGACGATCGGCGCGCGGGTGAGCGGCCGCCTTGTGTCGCTCGACTACGAGCTGCGCAACGGTGAGATGGTCGAGATCCTCACCTCGAAGGCTCCCGAGGCCGGCCCGTCACGCGATTGGCTGGGATTCGTCGGCTCGTCACGGGCCCAATCGAAGATCAAACAGTGGTTCTCGCGCGAGCGGCGGGTCGATGCGATCGAGAAGGGCCGCGAAGAGCTGAAACGGGAACTCGCGGAGAGGGGCCAGCGCTTCAAGCGGCTGTTGGGCGCCCCGGAGCTGCGGGAGATCGCCGAGTCGCTGCGCTGCCAGGATCTGGAGGTGCTGTACCGGGAGGTCGGCGACGGGCACATCACCGCAGCGGTGATTGTGGCGCAGCTCGTCGAGCGCGTGGGCAACGCAGCCACCGAGCTGGAGGCCCCGAAGCGTGACCGTGAGCCCGACATTCGGCCATCTGACGCGGTCGTCGTCGAGAACACCGACAACATCTGGGTCACGCTCGCGCGCTGCTGCTCGCCCGTCCCGTCCGACAGCATCATCGGCTTCGTCACCACCGCGCGCGGGGTGCCCTCCGCTGGACGCGAAATGTCCCCCGCCGAGCGCGGGGTGTCCGTGCACCGTGAGGACTGCCCGAACGCCCAGGACCTCCGCAGAGATGTCGAACGGGTCGTTCCGGTCCGCTGGGACACCAGAGCGCCCGTGACGTTCCGCGTGAACCTGCAGGTCGAAGCGCTGGACCGGAAGCAGCTACTGCGAGACATCTGCGCGATCCTCGGCGACCTGCAGGTGAACATCATCTCGGCCCAGGTCACGACGCAGCGGAGCCGCGTCGCCTACCTGCGCTTCGCGTTCGAGTTGGCCGACATCACCCACCTCGATCACATCCTCGGCCAGGTCCGGCGGGTCGAGTCCGTGTTCGACGCCTACCGCATCGTCCCCAGGCCGGGCAAGGGGATCTGATGCTCGGCAGGGACTCACGTTTCGTCGAGCACTTCGCGCTCGGCATGTGGCAGACCAACTGCTACCTGCTCGGCGACGTCGAGCTGGGCAGGGCGGTCGTCGTCGATCCTGGTCAGGGCGGGGGACCCGTGGTCCAGGAGCGGCTCGCGGCTCATGGAGTGGACTGCGAGGCGATCCTGCTCACCCACGGTCACCTCGATCATCTGTGGGCGGTGCCCGAGCTGGCCGAGGCGCTGGACGTGCCCGTGCTGCTCCACAGCGACGACCGCTGGCTGTGGGACGACCCAGCCGCCGGGTTCGGCGATTTCCCCCCTGGTGCGCTGAAGGCGCAGTTCGGCCTTGACTGGGACCCGCCGACGAGCGTGTTGGAGACGCTGCGGGACGGGCAGAGGCTGTCCCTCGCCGGCTATGCGCTCCAGGTGCACCACACCCCCGGCCATACGCCCGGATCCTGTGTCTTCCTGCTGACTGACACCGGCGGAGACGATCCGCTGCTCGTCTCAGGCGACCTGATCTTCGCCGGCTCGGTCGGCCGGACCGACCTCCCGCGAGGGTCGTGGGAGCAGCAAGTGGAGTCGATCAAACGCGCCGTGCTGCCCTTATCGGACCGCACGGTGATCGGTCCCGGCCACGGTCCCCAGACCACCGTTGGTGTCGAGAGGGCAACTAACCCGTTTTTGCGCTAGCGCTGTCGGTTCAGGGGCGTGTGTTTGAAAGGTCGGGGGTGCGCCTCGTCGGGTTCCGCTCGCGCAGAGCCTTTTAGG
>JBOGEA010000349.1:0-6100 GCA_050743205.1 Egibacteraceae bacterium
CCGCGATCCAGCACAAAACCGCGGCCAGCTCCGCGCGCCACCGGCCCTCCAGCCCACGCCTCGTCGGGCCGAGGCGCAGCCCGTTAGGATGGCGGGTCATGAGCATTGAGCAGCTGAGTGATGTGCGCGAGGCGCTGAGGGGGCGGATGCCTGAGCATCGGGCCGACCTGGAGGCGCTCGTGCGGATTCCGAGCGTCAGCGCGCCGGGCTTCGACCCCGCTGAGGTCAGGCGCGCCGCCGAGGCCGTCCGGGCGCTGCTGGACGCGCGGGGCTTCGAGCACGCCCAACTGCTGGAGATCGAGGGGGCGCACCCGGCGGTCTACGCCGATTGGCTGCACGCGGGTGCGGACGCGCCGACCGTGCTGCTCTACGCCCACCACGACGTCCAGCCGCCGGGCGACCCCGCCCTGTGGACGGCCCCGCCGTTCGAGCCCACCGAGCGCGACGGCCGCCTGTTCGCCCGGGGCGCCTGCGACGACAAGGCGGGCGTGATGGCGCATGTCGCGGCCGTCGACGCGTGGCTGCGCGCCTGCGGGGCGCTGCCGCTGAACGTGAAGGTGATCATCGAGGGCGAGGAGGAGATCGGCAGCGAACATCTCCCGGGCCTCATCGGCGGCTACGCCGACCTGCTCCGCGCCGACGTCATGGTCATCGCCGACACGGTCAACTGGAAGGTCGGCGTGCCCGCGATCACCTACCTGCTGCGCGGCCTGGTCGACTGCGTGGTCGAGGTGCGGGCGCTCGACCACGCGCTGCACTCGGGCCTGTACGGCGGGCCGGTCCCGGACCCGGTCACCGCGCTGGCGAAGCTCATCGCCGCGGCGACCGACCAATGGGGAGCCGTCGCGATCCCCGGCCTGGGCGAGGCGCGCGAGCCGACCGAGGCTGAGCGCGCCCGCCTCCGGGCGCTCGACTTCGACGTTGCGGCATTCCGCCAGGAGGCCGGACTGCTCGACGGCGTCGAGCTGACCGGCGACCCGGACCTCCATCCGCTCGAGAAGCTGTGGCTGCGCCCGAACCTCACGGTCATCGGCCTCGACGCGCCGCCGGTCGCCGGATCATCGAACACGATCGTGCCGTCGGCGCGTGCCCGCCTGTCACTGCGGCTCGCGCCTGGCCAGGACCCGGGCAAGGCCCAAGTGCTGCTCTGCGAGTGGCTCCGCGCCCATGCGCCGTGGGGCCTGCGGGTGGAGGTGACGCCCGGCTCCGCCGGGCAGCCGTTCCTCGCCGACCCCGCCGGGCCCGCGTTCCAGGCCGCGGGGCGCGCGCTGGAGGCCGCGTACGGCCACCCTGTGGTCTACGCCGGCCTCGGGGGGACGATCCCGTTCATCGAGCCGTTCGCCGCCGCGTTCGGCGGCGCGCCGGCCCTGCTGCTCGGGGTGGGAGACCCCGACAGCCGCGCGCACGGCACGGACGAGTCCCTGCACCTGGCGGATTGGGCCAGCGCCTGCCTGGGCGAGGCGTACCTGCTCGCCGAGCTGGCCGAAGCGCTGGACGGCGGGGCTGGCGCGTGAGCGCGAGGTCCGAATACGACGCCGCCTACTTCACGCTGCTCCGGGCGCAGGAGGAGCGCGACCACCTCCTGCGCTACTGGGAGTTCCTCGAGGCCGAGCGCGACCGCCTCGACGACTTCGCGCAGGTGACGCACAACGCCACCGACGCGCTGCCCCGCGCGCTGAGGCGCACCGTCGACGCCACCACGAAGAGCCTGCTGGAGGCGATCGGCCGCCGTCGCGCCGCGGTGCTCCACGAGCTGAGCCGCATGGACGACCGCCTCACGAGCGCCGAGGCCTTCGTCCTGGAGTGTGAGGGCGAGGTCCAATCCCTGCGCATATGACACGGGATCAGGGGCAGAGCAGCGCGCGCAGCTCATCGTGCAGCAGGCCGTTCGTCGAGAGCAGGCTGCCCGAGGTCAGGGCATGCGAGCCGTCCCAGCCGGTGCACCGCCCCCCGGCCTCGGTGAGGATGCAGTCCAGGGCGGCGATGTCCCATGGGCGCAGGTCGCGGTCCAAGGCGACCTCGGCCATTCCCCCAGCCACCAGCAGGTGCATCCAGAAATCGCCGAACCCGCGGGTGCGCCACGCGCGGTCCACGAGTGTCCCGAGCAGGTCCCACATGCCCGGCTCGCCGCGCCACCAATCCAGACCGCCGAGCAGAAGGTGCGCGTCCTCCAACCGCTCCACCCCGCTGACGCCCACCGGCTCGCCATTGCGTCGCGCGCCCCCACCACGCGAGGCGTCCCACCGCTCCCCCATCGCCGGGCTGCTCGCCACGCCGACGATCACCTCGCCCCCAACAGCCAGGCCGATGAGCGTGGCGAACACCGGCACGCCGCGCATGTAGTTCTTGGTGCCGTCGATCGGATCGATCACCCAGGTCGGACGAGCTGGGTGCAGCAAGCCGCCCCCCTCCTCCCCCATGACGGCATGATCCGGAAAGGCGGCGGCGATCCGCTCACGCAGAAGGCGCTCGATGGCCTGGTCCGCCTCTGTCACCGGTGAGCCGTCGGGTTTGGCCACGGCGGGCACGGGCCCGCCGAAGTGGCGCATGCTGATCGCGTCGGCGGCGTCCGCGAGCTCCAGCGCGAACTCGCGCAGGAGGGTCAGATCCACTACTGGTTCTCGACCAGCCCGTCGAACCGCAGGACCAGGTCATTGGGCTGCACGGTCAGGCTGACCTCCTCACGCGGCGCCCACAGCGGGATGCACGGGCCTTGGCCCGCGTGCCCGCAGAGACAGACGACGAGGCCACCAGTGGGCGTCATGCCGATGAGTTGGCGAGCGTAGCTGAGCAGCTCGGCCATGTTGGCCGAGCCGCCGGTGCGACGCCAGTAGGCCATTGCCCAGCGTGACTCAGGCCGGCCGAACACGGCGAGCGCCGAACCCGGCGCCAGGCGGGTGACGCCGGACAGCGAGCGCCCTCCCCGCAGCACCTTGTCCTGCTTCGCGACCTTGCCGACCCGTGCCGCGGCGGCGGGGTCTCCCAGCCCGCCGGGAAGGTCCGAAAGGTCGTAGTTCCCAGCGGCCTGCGCAGCCTTCTGCCGCTCGACCGAGACCTGATAGATCTGCTCGTCTTTCGTGGTCACCGTCAACTGCGCTCCTACCGGCAGCGTCCGAGCAAGCCAAACTTACCGCCGGGCGAAGGGTAGCAGGGTCACAGACCGTGCGGCGCAACATCAAGGCCCTTCCAAACAGATGTGCAGTTCCGGGCGCCTCTGCACCTGATCGCACATGCGCCAGCGCCTCAGCGGGCTGCCCTGATGAAAGGTCGCGCCTCGCCCGCAGGTCAAGGCCACGATTCTCAGAGACGTTCTCAGGACAGCCTGCGCCTGTCGCGGCTCCTCTGCACGCCGTGGCGGGCCCCTGCCATCGCACGCCAGCAGGCCGAGCGCTCGTCACCAGCGGGGTGGCCTGAGGCGCCGCCTGACCGGGCCCTCGACGCCAGCCAGCTCAGCAGGCTCTGCGCTCGGCCTGGCAGCATGCGGTCGTGGGTGTCCCGCGCGAGGCGCCACGCCAGCGTCATCGCGTCCTGCGCCTCGACGCGCTGGTCCAGCACTCCCGCCAGCCAGCCGGCGAGCAGGACCGCATCGGCGCCGACGGCGTGGAGCCGCTGACGGCGCCCGCGCGTGGTCGCGTGGCCGTGGAGCTGCTCGATCGTGCGGACGTGCCGCGCGGCGGCACCGGCGAGCACGGCGGGGGCGAGGCTGATGCTGCACGCCCCGGGCCCGCCTGACCGCGCGAGCAGGAGCAGCAGGTCGTCGAGCCCCACCGGCCGATCGAGAGACTCGGCGATCCCTCGCAGGGTGTCGAGCGGGAAGGCAGCCGCCGCGGCGAGCCCGGATGCCAGCAGCTCCCGCCGCGCGGTGGCCTCTTCCGTCCAGCCGCTGGAGGCCAGCTCCGACAGCGCCCGCGGCGGCTCGCGGCGCAGCAGCCGGCGCAGGTCCGCCGGGGCTGGGCGCAGCGCGCCGACCAGGTAGCGGAGCGTGCGCGGGCTGGGGGCCCGATGGCCGCGCTCGAGCTTGCTGATGGTCTCACGGGTGATGCCGCACTGCCGATCCCCCTCTGCCCGGGCGAACGCGCAGCTGCGGGAAGCCAGCTCCGCCTGCGACCAGAGCCGATCGTGGCGGAGCGCTCGAAGGGTCGGACCGTCTATCGTGATGCCTGCCGCCATGGCTGCCCCCCCAACCGTATCCCGCAGGCACCCTACTTCATCTTGCCCCCACTCGTCACGTTAGCGACCCCATACTGACTCTCGATGAACTTCGTTCACAGACGAATGCTCATCGACATGAACGAGTTCCCGAGCGAGGACCCAGGCACCGAGACCGGACCAGCCGTCGTCGGATCAGACCACCGCCTGTGCTGGACTCCCTGCCACCGTCAACCGATCCGCATCCCGACCGCCGCCTTCGAGCCCTGGATCGCCATCACCGCCACCTGCCCCCGCTGCGGCACCCTCTGGGCCGTCGAGTTCCCCGAGCCACCCCTCGGCTCCCCTCCCCACGCCGTCTGGCGCCGCCTCACCGACGCCGACTGACCACGCCCGCCGCACCGGGGGCAGAGACCGAGGCGCACGGGTAGGCTCGGCCGTCAAGGTGTGCCGGGAAGTCTGGTCGGCGGGTCTTTTCCCGACGGAGGCCTTCCTGGATGGCGCTTCCCAAGCCAGACCGCACCGCACCGCGAGACCGGCTGGCCACGTCGTGGTCGCAGCGTGACCGGGCGGTGCCGCGGGTCGTCGTCCAACCGCTGCAGCGGTTCCTGCGCACCGAGGCGGCCAGCGGCGTCGTGCTGCTCATCGCCGCGCTCATCGCCCTGGCATGGGCGAACTCGCCGCTCTCCGAGTCATACACGAGTCTGTTCCAGACTTCGCTGACGATCGACGTCGGCGGGCTCACGCTGTCCGAGGACCTGCGCCACTGGATCAACGACCTCCTCATGGCGCTGTTCTTCTTCGTCGTGGGCCTCGAGATCAAGCGTGAGCTCGTCCACGGCGAGCTGCGCGACCCCAAAGCCGCGTTGCTGCCCCTGCTGTGCGCCGTTGGCGGCATGGCGGTGCCCGCGCTGCTCTACCTCGCGCTCAACGCCGGCGGGCCGGGCGCGTCGGGCTGGGGCATCCCGATGGCGACCGACATCGCGTTCGCCGTCGGGATCCTGGCGCTGGTCGGCAGCCGCGCCCCAGCCGGACTCAAGGTGTTTCTGCTCACGCTCGCCATCGTCGACGACATCGGCGCGATCCTCGTGATCGCGGTCTTCTACAGCCAGGGCATCGCCGCCGGCTGGCTCGCCCTGGCCGCCGGCATGGTCGCCGCGATCGTAGGGATGCAGCGGCTGAAGGTCCGCGCGCTGGCGCCCTACGTGCTGGCGGCCGGCGTCCTGTGGCTGGCGGTGTTCTCCTCAGGGGTCCACGCGACGATCGCCGGGGTCGCGCTGGGCATGCTCACGCCCGCGTGGCCGTTCCACCCGCCCGAGGCGGTGACGGAGGTCATGGACGCCGAACTCGACCGGGTGCGCGCGCTGCCAGAGGACGCCCGCGCCGACGAGGACGAGCAGGCCGCACTCATGGAGATCTCGCGGCTGGCTCACGAGGCCGTCTCCCCGCTGGAGCGGCTCCTGTCACGGCTGCACCCCTGGTCCTCGTTCGTGGTGCTGCCGTTGTTCGCGCTGGCGAACGCCGGCGTCGCGCTCTCCGGCGACGTGCTCGCCGAGGCTCTCGCGAACCCGATCGCGCTGGGCGTGATCCTCGGGCTCGTGGCCGGCAAGCCGCTCGGTGTGGTTGGAGCGGCCGCCGCAGCGGTCGCCACGGGGGCGGCGCGGCTGCCGAACGGCGTCGGCTGGCGCCAGCTGCTCGGGGTCTCAGCGCTCGCGGGCGTGGGCTTCACCGTGTCGATCTTCATCGCCGGCCTCGCGTTCTCCGAGCCGGCCGCAGTCGACGCGGCGAAGATCGGCATCCTGATCGCCTCGCTGCTCGCGGGGGTCATCGGGGCCGCAGCCCTGACCGCCCGCCGCGTCACGACGTCGTCTGCACGATGACGCCGTGTGGCGGAAATGGCGCGCGTCACGTCAAGGCCTGGCTTTGTGTTGGATCCGCGCAGCATCCTGCG
>JBOGEA010000350.1:0-6088 GCA_050743205.1 Egibacteraceae bacterium
GTCTGCTCCCGGTCCGCGGTCTGCTCCCGGTCCGCGGTCTGCTCCCGGTCCGCGGTCTGCTCCCGGTCCGCGGTCTGCTCCCGGTCCGCCGGGTCCGAGGTGCGGTCATGCTTCGCCATGCGCGCGTTCCCTCCCTGCCCGCCCTGCCCGCCGGAAACGCAAGCGCCCGGGCAGGCATCGACCTCCCTGGCTTTGTCGCTGGAGTGTAACGGCTCGCGCCGCCCGTGCCTCTCGGACCAGCCCACCCGCTGGGTGCGGAACCCTAGGCACGCAGTGCAGTTGTTGCCTTTGAGGCTCTCATCACGAGGTTTCAGCCGGGCTACCCCACCGTCACCGTCCTGTTACACGCCCAAGCCGCCGACCGCCGCAGCGACAGGCCACGGAACGTGATCAGGCCGCCGACCGGCGAGTAGGGTTTCGGCGATGAGCGTCGTTCTGCTCGCCGCTGCCGTCCCCGAAGGCGGTGGAGCCCCCGTATTCCTCGCCGAGGTCGCGGCGCTGCTCGTCGCGGCGGCCATCGCGGCCTACACGGTCAGCCGGCTCCGTCAGGTCCCGATCGTGGGGTTCCTGCTCGCCGGAGTGCTCATCGGACCCAACGCGGTGGGGTTGGTCGAGGCGATCGACACCGTCAACGCCGCGGCTGAGCTCGGTGTGATCCTGCTGCTGTTCACCATCGGCATCGAGTTCTCGCTCGACCGGCTGTTCGCGATCAGGCGGTTGATCATCGGTGGGGGAGGGCTGCAGGTCGCGCTGGCCATCGCCGCCACCGCGGGCATCTGCGCGCTGGTTGGCGCCTCGATGCCCGAGGCGCTGTTCAGCGGCATGCTCGTCGCGCTGTCGTCGACGGCGATCGTGCTGAAGCTGCTGGCCGACCGGCGTGAGACCGATACCCGATCAGGCCGCATGCAGGTCGGGCTGCTGATCTTCCAGGACCTGGCGATCGTCGGGTTCGTGCTGATCGTGCCGATGCTCGGCGGCGAGGGCGGCGGCCCGCTCGAGATGGTCATCGCGCTGGGCCGTGCGGCGCTGGTCGTCGCGGCGGTCCTGTTCGGGGCGCGTCGCGTGATGCCCCGGCTGCTGGATACTGTCGCGCGCGCGTGTTCGCAGGAGGTCTTCCTGCTGGTCGTCGTGGCCGTCTGCATCGGCACCGCCTACGTGAGCGGCCTGCTGATCGGCTCGGTGACCCTCGGGGCGTTCCTGGCCGGACTGCTGGTCGGGGACTCGGCGTTCGACCTGCAGGCGCTCGGCGAGATCATTCCGCTCCAAGCGCTGTTCAGCGCGGTGTTCTTCATCTCGGTCGGCATGCTGCTCGACCCGGCCTTCCTGGTGGCGAACCTTCCGCTGGTGCTCGTGACCGTCGCCGTGGTCGCCGCCGTCAAGATCATCACGACGGGCATCGCGGTCGTCGCGCTGCGCGAACCGCTGCCCACTGCCGCGGTCGTCGCGTTCGGGCTGGCCCAGATCGGCGAGTTCTCGTTCGTGCTCGAAGGTGTCGGTCGCCAGGCCGGTCTCACGCCGGTCGGCCTGGGCGCTGCCGGCAGCCAGACCTTCATCGCCGCCACCGTGGTGCTGATGCTCGCGACGCCAGGCATGTCGGCGCTTGGCCGGGCGTTCGCCGCCCGAGCCGCCGCCCGCCGCGACGAACCCCTCGAAGAGCAGCTCGACATCCGTCCCTGCGAGCTGACCGGCCACGTTGTCATCGCCGGCTACGGCAGCGCCGCGCGGTCGCTGGCCGAGTTGCTTGACCGCACCGGCATCCCGTTCGTCATCACGACCCTGTCACCGACCGGCGCCGCGCAGGCCGAGGAACTCGGGTACCGGGTGCTGCGCGGCGACGCCACACGTCGGGCGACGTGCGAGGCCGCTGCGCTGCCCGAGGCGCGCTGCCTCATCATCGCCGACGACGAACCCGACGTCGTCGCTCGTACCGCCGCCACCGCACGCGTGGTGGCGCCGGGTGTGCCAGTCATCGCCCGGGTCTGGGGCGATGTCACCGCCGAATCCCTCGGCGTCGACGAGCTGGTGACCGCCGAGGAGGCGTCGGCGCTGGCGGTCGCCGTCCACGTGCTGCGCCGCTACGGCCTGGCCAACGCCGCGATCGCCGCCCAGGTCGATCGCGTCAGTCGCGGAGGGTGGACCGGCGGGGTCATCAGCGCCAAGCTCAGCGCGATCGACCGCGACCGCACGCTCCATTTCCGCCCCTTCGACGACCATGGTTGCGCACACGTGGATCGCATCAGGCCGGTGGCGCCGAGCGCCGCCGGCTGCGAGGACTGCCTGCGCATCGGCGCCCGCTGGAACCACCTGCGCGTCTGCCTGTCGTGCGGCCACGTCGGGTGCTGCGACTCATCGCCGAACCGCCATGCCACCACCCACCACCGCCAGACCGGCCATCCGCTGGTCGCCTCAGGCGAGGACGGCGAGAACTGGGCGTGGTGCTACGTCGACCAGGTGCGCATCGACGGCCAGTCCAGCATGGACGTACCCACATAACAGCCGGGCGGTCGGACGTCCGCTCCCATCCATCACGACACTGGGCGGGCGCCACTGCGTGCATGGGCGACGACGCTGCACGCCGACGTCAGTGCGCCCGCGCGGGAGCCACACCGTGAAGCAGGTCTCGCCGGGGTGGACCGACGCCGATGCGGCCCAGGTGGCGCTGCACGATGGCAGCGTTGTGGAAACTTTGCCCCACCAGGTGGGGCAAAGTTTCCACAACACCTTAGGCCGGCAGAAGCATGCGTGTTCAAAGGGTCCTGCTGGAACCCAAGCGCGACCAGCGCCGCATCCCTGCTTGACCAGCAGCGCGAGCCGCCGCCTCGGTTGTTTGCCGACGGTGGTGCCGGGAACCCGTGATCAGCGGACGCGGATGACGGCGACGCCCGCCCAGCGCGGGCGTGCCGGTCATGCTGTGCGCTCGACCTCGATCACGAGCACGCCGAGGGCCTCTTTCTCCGGCGGGTAGATCGCGTGGATCGCCATCAGCAGCTCCTCGCGGCTGCCGGTCGCGCCGATGGCCGCGGGGTCCTCCTGGTCGAGCATCGCCTCGAACGAGGGATACTCGGTCACACGCGTCACACGGGTGAGGCACGCCTCGTCGCCGGAGACGAACCGGATGAGCTGGCCTGGCGCGATGCGCCGCATGCTCGGGTAGCCGACGCGGACCTCGACGGTCTTCTCACCAGAGGCGATCAGGCGCAGATACTGCTGGTAAATCGACATGACCCGCGCCTGCTCACCCATCATCGCGCAGGAGCCGAACTGCCCAGCGCCAACAGCCGGTCCGCCACGTCCTGCGCGAACGGCTCGCCCAGCCATGGGCGCAGTTCCCGGCCGGCCATGAACACCCGCTGCACGCCACCACCGTACTTCGTCAGTTCTAAAAGATCGATGGCCTGATGGAGCACTGCGGCTCCCTGCTCGGGCTGGCGTTGGCGGATCAAGCTGATGGCAAGGTCACCGAGGATGACTGTTTTCTGCCACTCCATGTCTCCGAGGCTCTGCGCTGATTCTCTTAGGACCACCTCGGCGCTTTTCGAGTCACCCAGGTGGAGATGGCAAACGCCGGAGAATCCCCCGATCCAATTGATGGTAAAGCGTCCGAGGGCCGGATCATCCGGCGCGACGTTCCGCAGATGCGAACGTGCGCCGTCAAGGGCACGTTCGCACTCTGGTTTATTTCCGAGCAATGCGTGCGCCTCGGCCACGTACGCGAGCGACTCGCCGGCGAGAACGTGGCTGGACCCGTCGCCTGCGCATATGGCTGCCCGGCCCGCGAGATCCAGCGCCCGTTTGGGGTCTTTGTCATGGTAGATCGCGATGAGACATTGTTGGATCCGCGGGAGGGCTTCGGCCCACCCTCCCTTGACGTATGCGCTCGCCTGAGCGGCTCGCTCGTAACAGTGCGCGGCAGCCGTGTGGTCACGTCGACATACGGCATCCCACACAAGCATCCCCAGCAACGTTGCGGAGTGCGCCTCTACACCATAGAGCTGCTCGCGGATAGAGCTGGACGGCGCGTGTTTTTGCAGCATCGTGACCTGCTCGAGCTGCTGAGATGCCGCATAGATCAGCGTGGACGATGACGTGGTACCAAATTGAAATTGGGTGAGTAGATCCAAGGCCCTCTGACGCAGGTGCGCGATCGTCTCGAGGTCGACGCTGGCCGGATGGGTGAGCATCCAGGCAAGCCGCTCGTAGGCCTCTAAAAATTCAGGGATGGCTGGCTCGATGGCCAGGCCGGCAGCGATCGCTGCCGAGTTGAGCAGGAATTTCCGCCGGTCCACCGGAATCCCCATCGCCTCGAACGCTGCCATGAGCTGGTCGAGTTCGGACCCCTGCGCGATGGTACGCGCTGCCAGCTCCTCATGGGTCGCATAGACCAGGATGAGCACATCGGCGTATGCGCGTGGCCGGTGGTCTCCCGCCTCCCACTCCCGGATCATCCGGATCAGGCTGGTCCGGGCGGGCACCACTCGGTCGATCGACTTGGCTTTGGCTCTCAGCTCCTCGGCGAGCCTCGGGATCGTCCAGCCGCGATGCTCCCGCAGCCTCTGGAGCATGTCCCCCGCCTGCCACCAGCTTCTCACCACGCGCACCCCCCAGCTTCCCGAAAATCTCCGTGGTTCTCCCTCACTCGCCATATTTCTCATCTCGTAGGCGCAGAGCGTAGATGGTTGGCTTCCTGCGGACAAGCCAGCGCAACTGCTCGAAAGAAAGCGAGGCACGCTCAATGGACTGGAGAGTCAAGGCCGCCTGCTTGGACGTAGACCCGGAGCTATTCTTCCCGGTCGGAACCACCGGCCCGGCGCTGGAGCAGGGCGAGCGCGCCAAGGCGGTCTGCCGAGGCTGCCCGGTCACCGCGCAGTGTCTTGACTGGGCGTTGCAGACCCGTCAAGGCGCCGGCGTCTGGGGCGGCCTGACCGAAGACGAGCGCCACGCCCTCCGCCGCCCCCGCCGCGCCACGTCGTAGCGGCCACCGGTCGGGGTTGTACGCCGCGTCAGCTACAGCTTTCCGTCAGACCGATGAGAAAGCTGTAGTCGAACTGCCGCCGCCCCGAGTTGACCTGCGGGTTTCCGTCAGATCCGACGGAAACCCGCAGCTGCGCCGGGGTCAGACTACGTGGAGGTAGGCCCGCAGCGCGTTGCGGATGATCTCGCTGGTCGTCGTGTTGTCTATCGCGGCTCGGGCGGCGACGGCCTGACGAAGGGCGGGGTCGAGGCGAACTGGGACGACCTCCGCGGGTGCCGAGCCGAGCAGAGGGCGGCCCCGGCGGGTTTGGAGTTCGGCGATGTCGTAGTCTGCGTGTTCGACCTCATCTGCGATGGCGGCGATGTCAGCTTCGGTGAGTTCGCGACGGGACTCCGTCCGGTAGATCTTGTTCGTGGTCATGAGTGATCTTTTCCTTGCGGGAGCAGGTCGAAGAACGTCGCCCGGTTGCGAGCCGATCACGAGGATCTTTGGTGGATCGGCATCGGGCTCCAGGTCTACCGTTGCCAGCCGGTGATCGACTGGGTGAATCTCCACGCGAATGTCGTATGACGATAAGCGTGCGGGGTCGATGACCGTTACCCGAGCCGAAGTGCCTTTGCCGGCCCGCCCTGTCGCGCAGTGTGTGTGAGTGGCGCGGTGGTCGCGGAGCTGTGTCGTGGGCGCGAGGCGAGGCGGACGTGGCGACCCAAAGCGTGGCGCTGTTACCACCCTTACGAGCGCTGCTCAAGCCCCGAGCAACGTGCCCGATGGGTCGCGGGCTCGATCCTGCGGGCACACGGCCGCCTCGGCAGTTGCCGGCGGTCAGCGGATGCGGAGGACGGCGACACCGGCTTCGGCGCCGACGGCGAGAAGCGAGCTTGTCCACGCGAGCGCCCGCACCTGGGAGCGCATCGGGATCACCGACCGGAGTTCGCCCGTGGCGGGGTTCCACAGGCGTACGGTGTGATCGTCGCTGGCGGTGGCGAGGGTGGTGCCGTCGGGGGAGAACGCTACTGCCCACACGTCGCCGTCGTGGCCGGTGAGGGTGGCGGTCTGGCGGCTGGTGGCGGGGTTCCACAGGCGTACGGTGTGATCGGCGCTGGCGGTGGCGAGGGT
>JBOGEA010000351.1:0-6047 GCA_050743205.1 Egibacteraceae bacterium
GAAGCCTCTCCCTGCAGAGCGGCTCCGGAGGACCTACCTCCATCTCCTGCGCAGCATTGCGCTCAGCTCCACAATCCTCTACATTGCGCGACCTCCTGCATTCGTTTCACACGACCTCCTGACACGGTGCGACAATCGGTGCGGTGTCGCCGGTCGGCGGCTCGGCTACAGCTTTCCGTCGGATCTGACGGAAACCCGCGGGTCAACTCGGCGAGGCGGCGGCTCGACCGCAGTTTTCCGTCAGATCTGACGGAAAACTGCGGCTGACGCGGCAGCGCAGGCATACGGTCCTCGCCGATCCGTCTTACGCGCGGGTGCGGCGAACCGCTCACGGCCACCGCACGAAAAAACGCACAGAACTGACCAGAGGGCGAGGGCCTCACCCCCTCTACCAGCACATTCATCCCCCTGGCGACTCGACTGGCGTCAGGGATTTCCCTGACTCCCCAAGCCGAAGGCGTCAGGGATTTCCCGGACTATCAAGGTGCTGTGCCTCCGCATCCTGAATACAGCGTAAACACAGTCCACGCGGCTGGCGCCTGAATAACTGCTCGCGCCATCGGACCGAAGCCAGCGCGCAATCGCCAAGAGCCCTGTTCGCTCAAAGAGGGGTCAGGCGATACGCCCAGCCGCCGTTTGAACCAGGAAACCTGCCATGCCGCCACAAGAGCCGCGGAACGATGATTCATATTTCAACGTGGAAGATATCAGATCACTGGATCCGCTGCACGCGGATACCGCATGCCGTCAGATGCAAACAATGAATCGCGAGGCCGATCTGAACAGCCTGGTCGAGGCACTGCGAGGACTCATTCCGAATGCTGCTGACCTCTCAACCTACCGGCTGCCTGAAAGCATTGCCGCGATGCGTGACCTGGGCATGTTCATCGGTTCGATCAAGCGCCACGGCGCGGAACCAACCACGGCGGTGCCGGAACTCACGCCGGTCCTGCTGGAACTCGGCAGACGAACCAGCATGATTCCACGCGACACCGTCCACCACTACACAACTTGGAATCCGGTGGGCGACCGCCAGCGGATGTATACCGGCGAACCCGAAGAGGGTGTGCTCCAGGACGCGGTTCGTATGGTGTTCCCACGCCTCAGCGCCGCGGTTGCGGTCTGCGACGAGCTGGCCGATCTGGAGCCACAGGATTCCCGTTTCGCGCCAGCCGTCGATGCCCTTGCGCAGCACCTCACCTCGATGGTGGAGGCGATCGATCTGGTGGTGAAGAACGTATCCCCAGTGTTCTTCGCGCGCACACTGCGCCCCTATTTCGAAGAGGTCACAGTCGCGGGCAAGACCTATCTGGGCCCGGCCGCCGCCCAGGTGCCGCTGTGGCTCTTCGACCTTGTTCTCTGGAAATCGGACTGCAATGAACCCGAATACGAGACGTTCATGCTTGAATCAGTGCCCTACAGCCTGCCCCCTTGGCGTACGTTCTTCGCCGCGAGGAGAAGCCTGCCCTCCGCTGTGACCAAACTGGCAATCAGGCTCGAGCAGGAGGGGACAGGCGACGTGGAGCCGTCACTTCTCGCCAGCGCTTCGGCGCTGGCACGGGCGCTGCGAGTGCTGATCACCTTTCGAGGCCGACATCTGGGTATCGCCCGCCAGGCATACCACGAGGAGATCCGCCTCTACGAATTCGGCAGCGGGGGAGCGCCCATTGAGCTGCTCCGTCAGGTCCTGGACCTGACCCGTCAAAATCAAACATTGGTACGCCACTCCATGCCCCGGATGCGCAGCCAGGCCTGATCACGCGGCCATCGGTGCGCCCCGCACACGGTGGGCGGACCGGGACACCCTGTGCGCCTTTGAGTGCGCAACGTCATAGGAACATGGTCTGTCGGGGGTTGTGGGGGAGTAGCCTCATGCGACTATGACCCGAGCGAAGAAGATCACCCCGACCGGACCACCGGCCGCGCCGGTCGGGCAGGCGCGGCCCGTCGTGGGCGGGACGGACCTGTCCACGATGTCGGTGCGCGAGCGGATCGCGTTCCTGCGCGGCCTGCGGGGCATGTCGCAGCGTCAGCTCGGTGAGCTGGTCGGCCGCTCAGAGTCATGGCTGGCCAAGATCGAGCGCGGCGAGCGGCGCTGCGCCGACATCGACACGCTCCGCCAGTTGGCGGGCGTGCTGCAAGTCCCCCCGATCATGCTGTTCGACTTCGACATCCACACCGCGCCCGACGGCTCCCGCCCAGACGCCTCGGGGAAGGCCGGCGGCGCTCGGCGCGGGCCGTCGGTGACCACCGCGGGCTGGGCGGCGGGGGTCCAGCAGGCGCTGGACAGCCGGTCGGCGGATCTGCGCCGCCTCCAGCGGACCGTCGAGCAGATGGCCGGCGCCGCGGCGGTGCCGCCCGACGGCGGGCGGGACGGGGACACGGCGGTAGCGTGGCTGGTCGTGCCTACAGATGGAGAGGTCGTCGCGGTGCAGATCCGGCTGCCCAGACGCGCGCTGCTGGCCGCTGGCGGCGCCGGTCTGGTGGCCGGGTTCGGCGATCGTGTGAACGCCGATGAGCTGGGCCGGGTGGCAGCGGCGATCGACCAGCCCAGCCGCGCCGACCTGCCGCTGGTCGCCCATCTGGGGACGCTGCTGGCCCACTACCGCAGGCTCGACGACGTCATCGGACCGCGCCGCCTTCAAGGGTCGGTGCAGGCGACGGCCGAACTGGTCGACCACCTGCTGGCCGCCGCCCGGCCGCCGGTCCGCCAGGCGCTGCTGTCGATCTCGGCGCAGTATGCGCAGCTCACGGGATGGCTGCGGGAGGACGGCGGCGACCGCGCCGTGGCGGAGCGCTCGTTCGACGAGGCGATCGACCGGGCCACCGAGAGCGGTGACCATGCGTTCGCCGGGTACGTGCTGGGGATCAGGAGCAGCCTGGCCTTCGACCAGGGGAACGCCCAGACGGCGATCGAGCTGGCGGAGGCGGCGCAACTCCCGGAACGACGGTTGACCCCGGCGGTCCAGGCCTATGCCGCCAGCCTTGAAGCCCATGGGTGCGCGCGGATGGGTAAGCCCGACCTGTGCAAGCAGAAACTGGACGAGGCCGCCGAGCTGCTCGTCGCGAGCCTTGAACAGGGCAAGGCCGGCGAGCCCTCATGGATCTATTGGCTGGTGGAGGCGCACCTCGCAGCCCGTCGCGGTTTGTGCCTCACCGACCTGGATGAGGCCGGTCCGGCCGTCGAGGCCTTCGACGGCGCGATCGCCGCGCTGCCGGCCGATCAGGTCCGCGAGCGAGGTCTCTTCCTGGCATGGTCGGCCAAAGCGCATGCGGGCAACGACGACCCCGACCAGGCGGGCGTGGTGGGGGCGGAGGCGGCGCGCATCGTGATCGACACCGGCTCCGCCCGGACCCTGGAGTTGCTCTATCCCCTGTACGCGCAGCTGGCCGGATCTACAGGGGCCCGGCAGGTCCAGGAACTCGGTGGCCTGCTGCGCTCAGCGGGCTCGCCGTCCTGTCCTGCCGAGGAGTGACACGCGCCCTCAGCCATGCCGGCGGCGGCGTTGACGGCGCAGGGCGCGGCGTTCGTCCTCGTCCATGCCGCCCCACACGCCAGCGTCCTGCCCGGTGTCCAGCGCGTCGTCGAGGCATTCCTGGCGCACCGGGCAGCGCCTGCAGACGGCTTTGGCGCGCTCGGCCTGCTCGATGGCCGGTCCCGTCGTGCCTATGGGAAAGAAGAGCTCAGGATCCTCATCCAGGCAGGCGGCCCGCTCGCGCCATGCAGCCGGCGCGGTCACGTGGTCACCTCGCGCGCGTGGGCGGCGCCGTCGCGGTCGGCGGCCGCAGCCGCGGGGTCCTGCCAGTCGATCACCATCGTCGGCGGCGCCGCGCGCGGGGTGCCCTCCCAGCCGCAGTCGCAGCGGGCGTACAGCACGCCCCGCGCGTAGGCGATCTCCACGTGGTGGTCGGCCGATCGAAGATCCATGCTGCGGCCCCTTTCAAGGAGTGACCGGGTTGTACGCAGGACACTACGACTGGGCTCGGCCGGCACGGCTCACCGGGTGGACTGACCCGCCTCTCGCGAATCAGGCGGGTGGAGCTTCTTGGCGGCGGGTCCACTCGTCGAGTTCACAGCGCCACTCGCCCCGGTGGCGGTCGTAGTGCACCGGCCCCTGCTGAAAGGTCGACAGGTCCAGCTCGACGAGCTGCCGGTAGGCGGCGGGCGGCAGGTCGGCTTCGAGGACGACCTGCAGGCGGGTGGCGGCGTCTTGGAGCACGAGCACCTGCCCCGGGGCCGCAGGCTGGGGCAGGCCGTGCAGCACCCGGGTGACGAGACTCTTGAGCCGCTGGTAGGCGTCCTCGGCGAACTTCGACCCGAGGCCAGTCAGGAACGCGTGCAGCGGCAGCGTCGCAAGGATCAGCCACTGGAGTTCCGTGGGCCCGCGCCGGGCGGGGACCACCCGGGTTCGGACAGCAACGCCGAGGGCCCCGAACGCCTCAACGACCGCCCGCTCCCGCTCAGGCGAAACCGTCTCGGAGAGCAGCACGTCGACAGCGATCAGGTCAGGACCCGCCATCACCCACTCCCGTAAGGTCCCAGAGTCGGGCCGTCTTGTCCCAGCTTGCGGTTGCCAGCCAGCGGCCGTCCGGACTGAACGCCACACCCTTCACCCAGTCCTCGTGGGTGACCATGGTGAGCTGTTGGCCGCTGCTCGCGTCCCAGATTCGGGCCGTCTTGTCCCCGCTGGCGGTGGCCAGCCAGCGGCCGTCCGGACTGAACGCCACACCCCTCACCCAGTCCTCGTGGGTGACCATGGTGAGCTGTTGGCCGCTGCTCGCGTCCCAGATTCGGGCCGTCTTGTCGCTGCTGGCGGTGGCCAGCCAGCGGCCAGCCGGACTGAACGCCACACCCCACACGCAGGCGAACCAACCCTGATGCTGCAAGGCGAGGAGTGGCCGACGGGTGGCCACCTCCCAGATGCGTCCGGTCTTGTCGTTACCCCCGGTGGCGAGCAAGCTGCCGTCCGGGCTGAAGGCGACGGCGTTGACCTCTTTGCGGTGAAGAAATAGATAAACGGCTGCGGGCTGCGCTGCGATACGCGCGGGTCGGCGCGCAGGATCGTCTCTCCCATGTATTTGGCGGCGTACCCTCGCCAGCAGCGTTTCAGTGTCCTGATAGCCGGACTCCAGCCGCGCGACCTGCTCGAGATCGTCCAGGGCATGCTGCCACGCCCCGGCGTCCATATGCCGCACCGCGGCCCGATACTGCCGATGCACCGACTCGAGGGCCAGCTCAGCGCGGGCGGCGGTGATCAGCCCGTCGGGGTCGGCGGTCGCTGGGTCCAGGACCGCCAACCGCTCACCGATCCTGACCACGGCCGCCCACTGCTTGGCCCGGGACAGCCGGCGCGCCTCGCCCTGCAGCCCGGTCACCGACCGCTGATGAGAAGCGCGCTCGAACCGCTGCTGCGCGTCCCGGTAGGCCGCATCGGCCTGGAGCACCGCGGTGAAGTGCGCCACGGCCTGGTCCCAGTCCCGCGCGTCGGATGCGGCGCAGCCCTGCGCGTAGCGGGCGGCCAGCTCCTGCTGGCGGCGCGCATGCTCCAGCTTGGCCTGGGCGTCGACGTAGCCGGCCCGGCGGGCCACGATCTGGCGGAAGACCTCGACCGGCCCGGTCCCAGCGCTCGGTCCAGAACGCGGCAAGGCCCTCGTCATACAGCTCACCGAGCAGATCCGACTCCCGGTCGTCGGGCTCCGTAAGCTGCGCCGGGCCGGGCGCCGGGGCTGCGAGATCGAAGATGTGCCCGTCAGGCGAGCGCAGGTACAGCACTGGCGTGGCCCACTCCAAGGTGCCCTGGTGAGCCAGCCGCACCGCTCGGCGCGCCCGCATGACGCAGACGTCGAGCGGGAGCTGCCTGGCGATCGCGCCGTAGAAGGCCCTCGCGAACTCGGTCGCGCCCCGATCGGTGATCTCGAACGGGTGTGGCTCTTCTGAAGGGACCTCACGCTGCTCGGGGGATGAGGTTGTCGGCGTCGCGCTGGGCATGTGACCGGCCTGTTGCCAAGCGGGCCTGGTCTGCCTACCGGAGGGTTGTGTGCTGGAT
>JBOGEA010000352.1:0-6046 GCA_050743205.1 Egibacteraceae bacterium
GGCCAGGACGCTGTGGACGCGTCCGGCCACGACGCTGTGGACGCGTCGGGGCCCCCAGCAGGAGCTGGGGAATTGGGGCCCGCAGCAGGAGCTGCGGATCCGGGCCACGACGCTGTAGACGCGTCCGGCCAGGACGCTGTGGGCGCGTCGGGGTCCGACGAGACGGTGCCGGGTGTGCCTCCGCCTCCCGGCTACCTCTCCGGGCCGGGGCGGGAGCCTCGACGCTGGGGTCTGCGACGGGTGCTGCTCGCCGTGGGTCTGCTGGTGGGGGCGGCGGCGATCGGCGTCGGCATCTTCGTCTTCGTGCTGCTCCGCGGGACCGGCGACGTGCTCGCGAGCATGCTCCCGGCGGACACGACCGGCTACGCCACGGTGTATCTGGACCCCGCGGCCGGGCAGAAGCGCGCCCTGTTGTCTCTGGCCAGGCGCTTCCAGGACGTGGTCCCAACCGAGCAGGTGGATCTCGAGAATCCTGCCGCAGCGCTCGACGAGGTGCTGGCGGACGTCGGGCTGACGTCGGACGACGTCCTGCGGGCGGTGGGCACCCAGATCGCCGTCGCCGGCTGGTACCGCGGGGAGCAGGCCGACCCCGACTTGGCGATGCTGATCGCCGTCAGGGACGAGGCGGCGGCCCGCAGCGTGCTCGACCAGCTCCGGCGTGTCACGGAGGACGAGGGGTTAAGCTGGCGCGACACAGAATACGGTGAAATCACCGTCTCCACGAGCACCGGCGGATTCACTGAGCCGGCATATGCGATCGTCGACGGCGCGATCGTCATCGCGACGCGGGCTCAGGTCGTGGAGGACGTCATCGACACCTCGCAGGGCAGGGGCGACGCCCTCGCCTCCGCGCAGCGGTTCACGCGCACGACCGAGGCCCTGCCCAACGACGTGCTGGGCCTGGCGTACGTGAGCGCCGCCCCGCTCGCCGATCTGGTGGCGCAGAGCCCTGACCTCGGACTCCTCCCGCAGGGGTTCGACCTTGGCGCGTTGGAGGCGGTGACCGGCGCCGGGTTCAGCGTGCGAGCGGCGCCCAACGGCATCGGGGTTGACCTCACCATAGGAATGGACCCTGCCCGGCTCACCGAACAGGAGCGGAGCATGCTGGCCGTGGGGCAGGCGCCCAGCGAGATCCTGGCGCTCACGCCGAGTGACGCCTACGGGGTGCTGGCCGTCTCCGTGGGCCCCCAAGTCGGGGCGGCCCTCGAGGAGCTGGGCACGCTCTCCGGCTTCGGCCTCGAAGACCTCGACGGCCCGTTCGACCTGGGCCTGGCGGACGCGGTCCGCCAGTTGCGGGGCGACATCGGCTTCGAGGTGGGACCAGGCAGCGCTTTCCCGGACGGGGCCCTGTTGATCGGCACCCAGGACGAGGCCGCGATGCAGCGCCTCCTCGACGGCGCCGCCCAGATCCTCTCCGGCGACATCGGGGGAACCGGGCTGCAGAGCGAGGTCTACGCGGGCGCCAGCATCACGTCGTTCCGGATCCCGGACCCCACGCTGGCCGGGGTCGCCCCCGCCTACGCGATCGCCGATGGCGTCGCCATCATCGCGTCGTCGCCCGCGGAGGTGCGGCAGATCCTGGACGCTGGGGGCGGGCAGGGCAGCCTCGTCGCCAGCGAGCCCTACCGGCAGGCGGTCAGCCAGGCCGACGCGGACGGCCAGGCGGTCCTGTATCTCGACGTCGGGGGCATCGTCGATGCCGTCGAGGGTGCCCTGCCGCCGGGGGAGAGGCTCCCCGACGAGGCCCGCGGGTACACCGAGCAGCTCGCCAGCGCCGTGCTCACGATCAGCGCGACCGAGCAGGCGTACCGGTTTCGCGTGTTCGTGGGGCTCGTCGAGTGACGGCTCGCGGCAGCCTCGCCGCCAGGAGCGCCGCGACCAGGCAGACGCCGGCGGTGATCAGGAAGATCTCGCGGTACTCGATGCGCAGGGCCGCCGCGACGGCATCCTCGTAGACCCTCAGCTGGCCGGCGAAGACGGCCGGATCTACGCCGAACGGCAGCGGCGGGACGAGATCGCTGGTCAGCCGCTGGAAGCGGTGCAGACCCCAGGCCGCCAGCGCGGCGATCCCGACCAGCATGCCCATCGTGCGGGCGAGCACGACGGCGGCGGACGCGGCCCCGTGCTGCGACGCCCCGGTGGCGCGCAGGGCCGCCACCGCCAGCGGGGCGATGACCAGGCCGAGACCCAGGCCGGCCAGCGCGAGATCCACGTCCATCCGCGGCAGCGACACGGCGCCGATCACATGCCTGGCCTCCAGGACGTTGGGCGGCCATCCCGCCAGCAGCCAGTAGGCCACGCTGGCGCACGCAAGGCCGGTCACGGTGACGGCCCGCTCGCCGAGCCGCCGGACCAGCAGCGCTCCCAGCACCGCTCCCACCGGGAGCGCCACCAGGAACCGGCTCAGCACGAGCGCCGCCCGCAGCGTGTCCAGGCCGAGCAGGGTCTGGGCGACGAGGGGCACGTTGACCAGCATCGACATCAGCGCGACCCCTGAGAGGAAGCTGACGCCGAGGCTCGTGGCGAACAAGCGGCCGTCGACGCCTGTCAGGTCGAGCAGGGGACCAGGCGACCTGCGCTCCCACAGCGCGAACAGGGCCAATCCACCGCAGCCGGCCCCCAGCGCCCACGGTCCCCACGGGGCCAGCGCCGCAGCGGCCGGGTCCGGGTTGTAGAGCCCCGCGATGATCGCGGCCAGGGATGCCGTCGAGAGCAGCCCCCCAAGGGGGTGGATCGGCGCGCGGGCCGCCACCGGCCCAGCCCTGGCGGGGACGCTGCGGTGGATCGCCACGGCGGCCAGGGCGGCGAGGGGGAGGTTGATCCAGAACACCCCTCGCCAGCCGGCGACGGCGGCCAGTCCCGCCCCGTACAGCGGGCCGAGCAGGCTGCCGGCCTCCTGACAGCCCCCGACCAGGCCGAGCGGCAGGGGACGGTCCCGCTCGTCCCACAGGTCGCCGATCAACGCGAACGTCACGGGCAGCAGCGCCCCGCCCGCGGCGCCCTGGACCACCCGGCCCGCCACGAGGATCGCCAGGCTCGGCGCCGCCGCCGAGACCGCGGAGCCGACGGCGAACGCCGCCAGCGAGGCTTGGATGATCGGACGGCGGCCCAGCCGGTCCGACAGGCCGCCGAGCAGCGGCATGGCGGCGACGTATCCGAGCAGGTACCCGGTGATGACCGGCGTCGCCCGCTCGAGGTGGTTCAGCGGGACGCCGAGGTCGCCGACGATGGGCACGAGCAGCGTGACCACGACGTAGGCGTCGAGCGCGGCCACGAGCGCCGCCGCCGCGGACGCGCCGGCGGCAACGCCCCGCCTCGGCGCAGCCGGCGTCCGACCGCTCATGCCGGCGGCGGGGCGATGTCCACCGGCGCGTTGAAATCGCGGAGGGTCACCGTGATCGAGGTCGGCTGGTCCTCCCCCCGGACGTGGGCGGTCAGCCGCACCCGCAGCAGATGCGGTCGGTCCTGCCCGATCCAGAGCTCGGTGGGCACCTCGCCCTCCTCCAGATTCACGGGCAGGACCTGCTCCAGGACAGCGGAGTCGATCATGGCGCTGACCCGGAACGCCCCGGTCCCGTTGACCGCCTCCGCCGCCTCCGTGCGCGCGGCGGTGACCGTGGCGAGAATCGCCGCGATACCGCCCGAGGGATTCAGCAGCACGCTCGGGTTGTACACGCTCGCCGAGATGGCGGGGGGCAGGGCCTGGAACCCTCCCGTCGGCCCCTTGAGATACACCTGGCCAGCGGAGATCACCACCTCGTACTCGATCAGCGCGCCGGCCTCGTCGAGCAGCACCGTCCCCGCGGTCTCGCCCATCCGGTTCGCCACCCCGTCAGCGCGCCGGATGGCGGGACTGCCCAGCGGCCCCTCGACCTCCAGGTCGAAGCCGACGGTCTCGACGCCCCGCAGCTCGCGCGCCGCCGCCCGCAGCAGCCCGTCGGCCGCCGGCAGCTCCTGTCCACGCGAGCAGCCGACCACGGCCACGGCCAGAACCGCGACCCAGCTCACCACGCAACGCCCGCGCACAGCCCCTCCAGTTTTCTGGACGTCCACCGGACACTATGTCCGGCGAACGTCCAGAAAACCACGACGATCAGTTGAGGCCGACGACTTGTTGGACGCTCGCGAACCGCAGCTTGTTTTTCGCAGCCGCGATCTTGGCGCCAGCGCCGCCACGACCGGCCAGATCACGCTGACGGGTTTGTGCGCGTGGGGTGGTCGGCGCCAGCCCACGTCAGTCGCACGGTAACCTGCTGCTCGTCGATGCAGTACCAGATCCGCCCACCGCCGGTGACCTCGTACTGCCATTGCTCCAGGACCTGCCCGCCGATCTTGCGGACACCCAGGTCGGAGCCCTTCAGTGGACGCTGACGGCGGTCACGGCGTCTGGGATCGGTTCGCAGGTGGCGCCATGCCTCCAACAGTGCCCCCGGCGCTGGCCGGCGCAGCTGCTCCCAACCGCGTGCGGCCTCGGTCGTCTCGAACACGAGGTCCCACTCACCCTGACCCGGGGGCAGCGCCGCATGATCCCCGCGTTTGGGCACGATCAGCCCAGGTTCGGGGCGGGCACGCGTGGGGATTCGTCGGGCTCGGGCAGCGGCAGCCTCAGCGCTGCCGCCAGCTCGGGAACCGCGTAAATCTCCGCTGTCGCGCGCCACTCGTGCAGTGCCTGTGCGATCAGCTCCGGTCTGCCCAGATCGGCCGCGGCGACAGCCACCCGCAGCACGTCCCCCACGAACTCTCGCTGGACATCTCGGGGCAGGATGTCCGCCCATGGGAACTCGTCGGCGAACGCGTTCGCGAGCAGCTCATGTCCGGTCGGGGTGGAGGCCACGTCCCTCAGCACCCTGGCGAGAAGGGACGAAGCCTCTCCCACCGCTCGTCCGCGAGATGCGAGCGTCAGCAGAAGCGGAGCGTCGCTGCGCCGGCTGAGTTCGACATCTGCGTCGTTGAGCAGCGCAGTCACCCCGTTGGGGTCACGCAGGAAGGTCGTGAATGTCACCTCAGCGGTCCTCATGGCCGCCACTATACCTGATCAAACTCAGATGTTGGCCAGCCATTGCGTTAGAGGCGGATGAGGATCCAGGCGCGGTTGGTGGGGGTGCCGCTGCGGCCTTGGGGGCGGTAGGCGTCGAGGAGCAGGAGGAGGCCTTGGCCGGTGGTGGTGTCGGGGCCCCCAGCAGGAGCTGGGGAGGAGGGCCTCGACGCTGTGGACGCGTCGGGGCCCCCAGCAGGAGCTGGGGAGGAGGGCCTCGACGCTGTGGACGCGTCGGGGCCGCGGTCGGTGACGGCGAGGGGGGAGGTTTGGCCTGGGGGCAGGTCGAGGGGGGCGGCGGTGTAGCGCTCAGCGCCTGGGCGGATCTCGACGGGGCCGATCTGGTCGGTGACGGCCTCGTCGGGTGTGAGGTCGGCTTGGGCGCGGAAGTCGATGGCCTGCAGGGACACGGTGATGGGGTCGCCCAGGTCGGCCTGGGTGAGGCCGATCTGGTCGGCGCAGACCTCCATGACGACGTTGGGACTGGCCAGCGCGTGGTCGGTGAACCGGCGTGTGGCGGTGGGCTGGGCGGGGTCGTCGAGGTCGGTGACGAACACGGCGTTGCGTCCGTCGCTCAGGGATTGGGCGGGGTCGAGGGAGCGGTCGAACGTGAAGGCCCGGTAGTCGGGCTGTCCGTCCTGGTCGGTGTCGATGAGCAGCGTGAAGGTGATGGGGGCGTTGACGTGGGTGATGCGCGTGTGGGTGGCGATCGCGAAGCGCATCAGGAAGTCGCCGCAGTCGGCCTGGCCTGGGGTGGTCGTGACGCCGAGCGCGCGCAGGTCGACGTGGGCTCGGTCGCGGCCGGCACGGTCCTGGCGGGGCTGGGCGGGGCTGGTCCCGATCAGGGTGAACGCGTCGATGGTCGCGGTGGCCACGCCGTCGTTGGCCAGGGTGAGCCGGTCGTCGCCGCCCCGGGCGGTGGCGTCGTCGGCGGCGCGGGCGGTCAGGTCGTCGGCGCGGCCGGTGACGTCGTTGGGGGTGGCGCGGCCGGTGACGTCGTTGGGGGTGGCG
>JBOGEA010000353.1:0-6009 GCA_050743205.1 Egibacteraceae bacterium
CGTGTGAAGGCTGTGCGCTCACATCTCCGCTCGCCACAATTTCATTTTTTGCGCTCTTCGTGTTTTGTGGTATGAGTGCGAGATATGGCAAAATTGGCGACCTACAGAAGCTACAAAGGACCCCAAAATCCTGGTCGCCTGACGGATGCGCAGACCCCGCAGCGAGTACAGCAGCGTCGTCGCGATGGTGTTCACGCAGAAGAGCGCGACGCTCGCCGCCACGGTGGCGGCGAGCAGAGCCACCAGCCGGCTCTGGCCGGCCAATACCGCGTCGACCGCCATAGCCGCGAACGCCGCGGCGCCCGCCGAGAGCGCCCCCTGCGCGCGGTTGAACACGATCGCCCACACCTGCGTGTCCGGCCGGAACTCGCGCTCATTCACCCGGCCGAGGAGGCTGACCAGCACGGCCAGCGGCTGGGGCAGCAGCACGGACGCCGCCACCAGGACCGGCCCGCTGAACGTCAGGTCGAGGTTCGCGCGCGGGAGGATCGGGATGCTGCGGAAACTCGTGACCGCGAGAAAAGCCACCCAGAAAAGCGCTCGCCCAGGATTCTCGAGCGCCAGCCGCAACCCCGCCGGCACGAAACCCGCGCTGATTACAGCCAAGGAAACAACGTAAACACGGCACCCGGCACTTAACGATTCTTTGTGCAGCGCTGCTTTTCTCAGATGTCGGGCCATCTGTGGCGCCGCGCTGGCCAGGCGCACCGCTTCAGCGAGCAGCGATAGGGGACTGTCCTCGCCCAGAATCACGGACTTGGCGTCCAATTCAGCGAGCCATTCCTGGCGATAGCGTTCTCGGTGCTCAGCCGGCAGACGACGAATGCCTAACTCAATGATCCACTGGGCAAGCTTCGGAGCGTGTCTGAACGCTTCCGCCGCGACCTGCTCTCCAAACTGGTGCCCGAACGCCTCTAAAGCCGAACTCACGACCTTGAGGAGGATATAGGAGCAGACGGCGAAGATGAGTACGGCGATGCTGAACTGAGACCAAGGCTCAGGTGTCACGTCGCCGCCTCTTTCCACCGCCGCTGCCCGCGGGCAGGCTCAGGTGCCGGCCTGGCGTCGGTGACCACGTCTCGGGCCTCTTCGAGCACGGCACGTGCAGCCGCCGCGCCTTCGCCCGTCAGCCGGTAGTAACGGCGCCGGCGCCGCCCCTCGGCGGCCTCGTCGATGTCCTCCCAGTCGCTGGTCACCCAGTCAGCGTGCTCAAGGCGGGCGAGGATCGGGTACACGGTGCCGCTCGGCAGGCGAGTCGACCGCGCGAGCTCAAGCCCGTAGTGCTCGCCTGTGGGTGCGAGGGCGAACTCGCGGAGCACCTTCAACAGGGGAAGCGTGATCCGGCCGACAGGCTGCATATCTGCAAGTCTATAATGGTGGGGCGCTTGGGAGCAAGGTGCTGACCTCGCGCCAAGAGCGGGCGTCACCACAGCTCAAGACCCTCTGTGTCTAGGCTTGTCCCCTGACTGTCACACCCTCGTCGTAAGATTCGGCTGGGAGGTGCCACATGAGCATGACGGTTCTTGACCGAGAGCTCTACACGGTGAGCGAGGCGGCTCGCCTGCTCCGTATGCCTGCCTCCACGCTGCGGTGGTGGCGGGAGGGCCGCCCTGTCGAGGGCTACCCCCCGTCATCCGCCCCGAGCCAACAGGGTCCAACACCGTCACCTGGGGCAAGTACGTGGAAGTGGGCTACCTGCGCGAGTACCGTCAGCGCAAGGTTTCTCTCCAGCACCTGCGTCCGGTCATCGATCGCCTCCGAGAGGCATTCGGCGTGCCCTACCCGCTTGCGCACTTCAAGCCGTTCGTCGGGCCGGGCCGGCGGTTAGTACTCGAAATCGAGCAGGAGATCGGTCTGAGCGCCGATCTGCGCATGGTGGTGGACGCCGGATCGGGCCAGCTCCTGCTGACTAACCCGCCGAGGCGTTCCTCGAACACGTCGAGTTCGCAACCCACGGGGACCAATGGGCGCAACGGATCTACCCTGCGGGGAAATCATCGAAGGTGGTCATCGACCCTGACTTCGCCTTCGGAGCGCCGACCGTAGCATTCGCACGGAGGTCCTCGCCGAGCTGGTTGAAGCGGGCGAGCCGATCGAAGACGTCGCCCGCGACTTCTCGCTCGACGTAGAGCTGGTCAAGCAGGCGCTGGCCTACGAGTGGGCCGCCGCGTAACGCGTGGCCGTTCGCTGCTGCGTCGATGCCGACACGCTCGGTCTTGCGAAGCTCCTGCCCGCTCTCCGGATCGATGTCACCTATCCTGGCGATCCCGGCGCAACGATCAAGCGGCGGAAACGGCCTCCCTGTCCGGTGACGAGCACCTCTGTGCCTGACGACCAATGGATCCCGATCGTGGCCAGTGCCGGCTGGTCGTTGTGGGTCGTGTTCTGTATCGCCGAAAGCGCGGCGAGCGGGTCGTTGCGCACGCTCATTGGGCACCGTCTGCGCGTGCAGAATTCCCGCTGTACAGGACAGATCCTGCGCTGCAGCTCGGTGGCGGCAGTGGGGACACGGCCGAGGCCGAGGTTGTGAATGGTAACCGCCGGATCGGGCGGTCAGGACTCACAACCTCGCCTGCCGTCTGCGAGCGACGACCGTTTTGATCGTTTATGTCAATTTTTGCGCACGATCGTCCCGGCCGTTCAGGGGTGGTAGAGGGCGGTGGGGTCGATGATGTCGTGGCCGGAGCGGGCGACGACGTGCAGGGCGTCGGCCCGGTTGTGGGGGGAGCCCGCCAGGATCTTGCGGAGCCGGTCGCGCTCGGCGGCGCCGTCGACGCCGGTCGCCCACAGCGCGGAGGCCGCCGCCACCCCATGCGCGCCGCGCAGCGCGAGCACGTCGATGCGGTCGCCGTCGGGGCCGGTGGGCCACCACGGCCCGCAGGCCGCTTGCTCACGCTCGGCGACCCAGTCGCGGACCACCGCCGCGAACGCGTGGCCGTGGCTGGCGGCCAGCCGGTCGCGCGCCGCGGCGAGCACGCCGGCGCCGCGGCCCAGCTCGAAGGCCTCGCGGTTGGGCAGCACGACGGCCAGCCACAGCCGCAGGAACGGGTCGCGGACCTGGTAGCGGACCCGCTTCGTGCGCCGCGGGTCCTCACCGACCGGGGTGAGCCGGTCGATCAGGCCCAGCGCCTCCAGCGTGGACAGCGCCTCGCTGGTCGTGGCCGGCGCGAGCCCGGCCCGCTGGCGGACCGCGGTGAACGTCGTGGCGCCCAGCGCGATCAGCTCCAGCGCCCGCGCCGCCGCCGACCCGGCCGGCAGCTCCTGCAGGACGACCGTGCCCTCGTCGCCCAGCGGCGCGCCGGGGCCGTCGAGCAGGTCGGCGAGGTTGGCCATCGCGTCGTGGCGGGGGTCCCACAGCGTCAGGTAGCGCGGCATCCCCCCGACCGTGAGGTAGGCCTCCAGCCAGGCCTCCGCGTCGTCGCCGCCGACGAGCAGCCCGGCCTCGCGCCACGAGAACGGCGTCAGCCGCAGGTGCGCGTCCGCCCGGCCGAACAGCGGCGCGTCGGCGGCGACCAGCTCCTCCATCAGCCCGACGTGGCTGCCGGCCAGCACGATCGACAGCGCTGTCGCGCCCCGATGGTCCCAGCGCGCCTGCAGCGTTGAGGGCAGCGCCGGGTCGGCCTCGCACAGGTAGGGGAACTCGTCGAGCACGGCCAGCAGCGGCTCCTCGCGCGCCCGCGCCAGCAGGTAGCCGAGCGCGGCGTCCCAGGTCGGCAGGTGGCCCAGGTCGAGCAGGTCGCCGGGCGCCGGGGGCGCGACGGCGCGGATGCGCTCCTCCAGCCGCCGCAGCGCCTCGGCGACCGGCGCCCTGGTCCCGGGCAGGAAGATCGCCCGCCGGCCCGCGGCGAACCGGTCCAGCAGCGCGGTTTTGCCGACCCGCCGCCGGCCGGAGACGACCACCAGGCCCGCCTGCTGCCCGCACGCCCGGTCCAGCGCGCGCAGCTCCCGTTCGCGATTTACGAAGTTCGCCATAGCCGAAGTATGCCAAAGTCGAACTCGGTTCTGGCGTATATTCCCCACGCTCTGGCCAACACAGAGGAGGCTGCCGCATGGACGAGACCGTTCGGGTCATCACCGAGCTGCGGCTGCGCCGCGAGGCCCAGGAGCTGGACCGGCGCGTGCTGGTCGCCCACCTGCAGCTGAGCTGCAAGGACGGCGGCGAGGGGCTGGACGGGCGGACGATCCGTGACTGGGAGGACCGCGGCCACGCGCCCTCCCCCTTCTACCAGGCGGCGCTCTGCTCCTATTTCGGGGTCGGCTCGGTCGCCGAGCTCGGCCTCGGGGAAACCCTGCGGGCCGCACAGCACTGGACCTGGGGCACCCCGGACGAAAGGAAGGGCGAAGTGCAGCGCCGACGATTCTGCCGCCTCACGGCCGCTGCGGCGGGCGGCGCGCTGCTGCCCGTGGCGCCGCTGACCGCCGCCGCGCAGATGCTGGGCGGGCGCCGCCGCCTCGGCGCGGTCGACGTGGACACGGTGCGGATCGCCGCGACCCACATCGCGAGCCGTTACAGCATCACGCCGAACCCAGAGACGAGAGCCGCGGCGCAGGCGCACGCCTACACGCTGGACGATCTGCTCAAGCGCGCGTCGATGACGCCGGGGACGCGAGCGTGGCTGGCGGCGATCGCGTCAGACGCGGCGTCCCTGGCCGGCTTGGCCCATAACGGCGCCGGCCGGTTCGCGCGGGCGGACGCCTGGTTCGCGCGTGCGCTCAGACTGGCGAGGGAGGCCGGCGACCGGCGAATGGAGGCGCTCGCGCTCGCCTCTCACGCGCTGACGCCGAAGCTGGCTGGCCTCGAGCCCGACCACGCCGCCGCCGTCGCGGCGTACGAGGCCGCCGCTGAGCTCCAGATGTGCCTGCCGGCAGCGGCGCGGGCGTGCCTGTTCGGCCTGCTCGCCCTTGAGCGCGCCGCGCTGGGTGACGACCTCGGCTCTGGGCGCCTGCTGGAGGTGGCGCGGGACTGCTGCGCGCGGGTTGCCTCTGACGAGCCCGGCTGGGGCATGTGGTCCACTCATGCGGAGCTCGCCGGCTGGGACAGCGTCCGCATCGATGCCTACACGGGCATGCGATCGCTGCGCCTCGGCCGTCCCGCCGACGCGGTCGGCATGCTGGAGCCTGCGCTCGTCGGCACGGTCAGGCCGGTCGGCCGCTGCTACCTGCATGCGGACCTGACGCGGGCGTGGGCCGCGCTGGGAGATCCCGACCGCGCGTCCGCGTCGGCCGTCGCCGCCCTCGACGAGGCCAAGACGCACGACCTTGAGCTCTTCCGTGGGCAGATCCGCAAGGCGCGCGCGACGTTCCCGCGGCCATGGAACCGGCTGGCGCCAGTGATCGAGCTGGACGAGCGCCTCAGCCTCGCCAGCTGATCGTCACGGCGTTCGCCTCGGCCGAAGTTCGCAGAAGGCGAACTTCTGCCTGCACCTCAGAGCGTGTTTGAGAATCGCGGCGCTTGAGTCCAGACCTCCTGACTCAGAGGGATGAATGTCCTGGTAGAGGGGGTGCGGCCCTCCGCCTTCTGTCAGTTTTGTGCGTTATTTCCTGCCGAGCCCGCGCATGGTTCGCCGAACCTGGGCCTCAGGCGGCTCGGTGATGTGGTTGGCCGCGGCTTTCCTCCATATCCGAAGGAAAGTTGAGGGTCCTTTGTAGCTTCTGTAGGTCGCCAATTTTGCCATATCTCGCACTCATACCACAAAACACGAAGAGCACAAAAAATGAAATTATGGCGAGCGGAGATGTGAGCGCACAGCCTTCACACGCGTCCGCCATACCCAGGCGCACCCACCATCAGACCTCACCGGCGGTCCTCACCTCCGGTGAGGCCGCCGACAGATAGCAAGGTCAGGAGCCTGTCCGCGCGTCAAGGGACGGCGGGTGACGCCGCTGGTCCGTGAGGGCGTCGCGCTCCCGCCGAGTCGTGGAAAGGTTAGATCTGACCAATTCTCTGCTAGTTGACTGCAACAGGCACGAACCGGGCGGAATGTCCTTTCCGTGATTCGGTCAGATACC
>JBOGEA010000354.1:0-5981 GCA_050743205.1 Egibacteraceae bacterium
CTGGAGCGCGCCGTGGCGGATGGCCTCATCGACGAAGAAATAGACGTGGACGAACAGGTCTTCGGTTGGCAGCATGAGCCTGGCCTCTTCGCGGGTCGGGTCTTGGACGACCGCTTTCTCCCGCAAGGGGTCCTTCTGTGTCAAGGATCCGTTACGCCCAAACAATCCACATAATGCGCCTCAGGGCCTCTGGTATCGGGATACCGGAGGCCCAGCGTTCAAAGCTATGATGCTGGGTGGTAGCCGTTCGATCGGCGGACGGTTTACCATGACAACCTCATGGGGAGAACAAATGGCACTGAGCCGTCTTGCCCGAGAGTTTGCCGCAGAGATTAAGCTCCAGGACTGGTCGGACTCTCCGTGGCGTAGAGACCGTGCTGGACACCGCCGTGAGGATGACAGCAAAAGTGGTGAGCGGGTTCTCACCAGGGACGAGACCGATTCGGTCCGTACTAATGTGATGTGGGTTGTCGCGCAGGTCTTAGGACACTGCGATCCGAATTTTGATGAATATGAATTCGCTGAGGCGTGCGGCGTGGACACCCGCACCAGCGGCGGTCGCCGAGACGGGGGTATCAGAGCGGGATTGCGTATCGACACGGATGGTCGTTATCACCATCCGGGCACCCTGGAGTGGTGACCCGCGCGGGGGGACGCATTACAGCACGAGTTCAGGCCCTCCTGTAGGAGTAGTCGGTCGTGGGTGGGGCGGGAGGCGAGGAGTGGCTGTTCATCCCTGAAAGGAACGGGGCCTTGTCAAGCGCGGGGTGAGGTTTTGGGGTTGGGTTTGGTCTTCTTCGTACGTGCCGAGGCGCGACGGAGCGCCGGCGGGTTCAAGGTGGAGCGCCCGCAGCCGCGCTGGTTGGGCGGTGGGACACCGCCGGTCGTCCCGGCGGCACCGACTCTGGTCGCGGCGCAGTGTGGACCACAGCCCAGACGGAGCTGGTGCCGTGTAGGTCGCCTAGTCCGTGAGGGTGAGTCGTTCGTCCAGATCGATGACGGGTGTCAGGGTGTTCCAGTGCGGCGGGAAGGTGATACGCGCTTTGCGGATCTCTTTGGGCAATAGGCCGAGGCCGTATATCTTGGCTTCGTCGAGGGCGGCGTGGGCGGAGGCGCAGGCGCGGTCGGGATCGTCCAGTCCGATACAGCTTGCCATCACGCTTTTGTGGAGGCCGGAGCGCAGGATCGGCTCGGTCGTGCCGTCAAGGGCGGTGTTGAAGATCTCGATCGCTTCGGCTGGGCGGCCGAGCAGCAAAAATCGCGTCCCTCCGAACACCTCTGGACGGATGTCGAGATCCCCGTGAGTGGACCACCAGCCCCACCCGGGATCATCGCCCTGAAGGCGGGCTGTCACGGTGCGTGCCCGCTCCAGCAGACGTCCAGAGCCCAGGTCGTCCCCGAGCGCGGCGCGCTCACGGGCCAAATAGCTGAACAGCCAGGCCTGTCCGGCGGGCGGGAGGGAGCGCTCATGCTCGGCCGCGGCCTCAAGCCCAGCGAGCACCGCAGCCCGGTCAGGCTGCGGGGCATACAGCGGTATCCACGCGGAGGAGGCGAGCATATACGCCTCCAGCCGGCGGTCCTTCGCGTCCCGCGCCAGCCGCAGCGCCTCGGTGAACCATGCGGCGGCCTGGGCGAGCCGGCCGGCGTTGAGGTGGCCGTAGCCGGCCAGCGACGTCGCGTCGGCGGCCAGCGCGGTCAGCCCTGTCCTGGTCTGCGCTGTCATCGACGCATGCTTGAGCAGATCAAGCAGTGTGTATGTATGCGCCCGGGCCGCGCGGATCACGTGCTGGTCCGGTGTGGCCGTGTAGCTGGCGGCCAGATGGGTCGCGACCAGTTGGGCGGCGTCGAGGTCGGCTGGGTCCAGGCGGCGGCGTCCGCCCAGGATCTGCGCGGCGGCGGTCAGCGCGGGGACGGGCAGCAGGGATGCCGCTGCGCCTTTGACCGTGAGGCGGAGCAGTCGTCGGCGGTGCACCTCGCGTGTCCTTTCGGGCTTGGTCTCCCACGTCCAGTGGTGGGCAGCCTCAAGGCTATGCCCAAGCCCGAGCTCGGCGATCGAGTCGACCCCGAAATAGTCGCACAGCGCGGTTTGGTAGACGGCCGAGGGTGTGTGCGAGCGGTTCTCCCAGTCGCGCAGCGTGCGAGCGTCCAGCCCTTGGGCGTGCTCGCAGCGCAGTTGCAGGTGGGCGACCAGCATCGTCCGGTCGAGGTCTTTGGCCTCCCGGCGCAGCCGCAGTTCGGTGATGATTCGGACAGTCTCGTACATGACACTTCCCCCTTCTTGTGTGTGAGCGGACCCGACGCGTGGGCTGACGTCATTCAGCAGGGCGTCTGGCAACTGGACGCTTGGGGAACTGGCCTTCGTAGACGAGGGTGTGCTTGTCCCCGGCGATGAGGAAGTCTCCAACCTCGAACGCGGCCCCTTGGGCGTCGAGGTAGGTCCGCAGCAGGCTCACGACGGGTGTGCCGGGCAGGAGTTGGAGGGCGCGGGTCTCCTCGGGGGTGGGCATGCGCACGGTCAGGTCGTCTTGGAAGGAGGCACCCTCGATGCCGTGCCGGGCCCGCAGGATGGCATCGATTCGGCCGGGCGTGATGTGGTCAAGTCCCGCGATCGGGGTGTCGTTGGCGAGGTGGGCTGGCCAGTAGCTGTTGATGAGCTGGGCGGGCTGGTCGTCGAGCAGGATCAGGTAGCGGCGGACGACGGCCTCGTCGGGTCCCGGCTGGGAGGGCCAGCGGGCGGCGATCTCCGCGGGTGGCTCAACAACCTCGACGCCGAGGAGGCGCACTTCGCCCGCCAGGCCCTGGGCTCGGGCTTGGGTGAGCACCCAGTGTGTCACATGAAGTCGAAACTTCAGGGGCGGTTTGCGGACGAAGACGCCGCGTCCGGGCTGGCCGGTGAGCAGGCCCTCGGTCTTGAGGAGGCTGATGGCTTGGCGGACGGTCTGCGGGGCGGTGCCGTAGCGCTCGACCAGCTCGCGCTCGGAGGGGACTCGGTCGCCTGGGGAGTACTCGCCGCTGGCGATCGCCCGGCGGAGATCGTCTGCGATCTGCCGGAACGGCGGTCGTGGGTCGGTGGGGTCGATCATCGCAGCCCTTCCCTCCCTGGTTCAGCGTTCGGGCCGACATCATAGCTAGTGAGGCAGGTAGCTGTTGACGTGGGGAAGCGGACCCCACAACCTCTCTAGCGAGGCAGTGAAGTTGTTGGGAAGCTGCTGGGAACGGCATCGGCGCTTGGGAGGTCGTAATGGCTCGGCTTGCATCCAGCGCTCCAGGTCCGGAGCGTCCATCACGAGGACGGCGGGCGCTGCAGCGAGAGCGTCGGCGCCGCGGCTGGTCGCAGGCCAAGCTCATCGCCGAGCTGCGGAAGGTGGCCGCGAGCCAGGGCTGCACGCTGCCCGCCAATGGCTCCCTCGTTTCCATGATCAGCCGCTGGGAGAACGGGTGATGCGAGCCGGACTCGGTGTACCGCGAGCTGCTGTGCAAGGTCTACGCCAAGACCGATGTGGAGCTGGGGTTCACCGACCTGGCAGCCCATGAGGACACGCGGGGGTGGCTGACGATGGAGGACTTCTGCCGCGAGCTGGAGGTCCCCTACTCCACGGCCTACAAGTGGTCGTCGTTCGGCTCGGACTCAGGGCGCTTCCCGCCATGCCGGCGTCTGCCCAACGGCAAGATCCGTATTCGCCGATCGGACCTGGAGAAGTGGCTCGATGGCCTCCCAGCGATCTGACGGCGGGCGGCCGGCGAAGCCGTGGCAGCCGAGACGGCTCAAGGTCTGGGGCGTCTACCGACGTGAACGCACGCCTCGTCGGGTCGAGGACACCACGAACCGACGGAGGCCAGCCGCCGTGCGGTGGGACGTGCGCTTCGAGGTCGATGCCCATCAGTACCGCTACGGCTTCGACAAGAAGGCCTGGGCCGACGAGTTCGCCGACAAGCTCCAGGAGGGCTTCACGAAGCGCTGGCTCTTCGACCCCACGGCCCGGTGCTTCGTCGCCCCGATCGAGCAGAACGCAGAACCTCCAAGCCCCACGTTCGCCGAATACGCGGCTGACCACTTTGCACGCAAGTGGCCGACGTGGTCGCCCGCGAGCCGCCGGCACTCCCAGGCGGACCTCGCCCGGGCCTGCGTTCACCTCTTTCGGGACGGCGCGCCAACGCTGAGCGTGCAACAGCGCGTCGACGCCGACCGCTACCTCCGCGCGAACCTGCCCATCGTCCCAAAGCCCGCTGCAGCCTACCGCCGTCGCCTCATCACCTGGGATCCCTGGGACGCCGTGGAATGGAAACTCCCGGCTGAAGAGGACCCGATTGACGCGGACCTCGTCATGGACCCGGCGCAGGTCTTCGAACTGGCGGATGCGTGCGGTGCGATCGACCGGCGCTACGAGTGCTTCGTGCTCATCCAAGGCGTCTGCGGGCTTCGCCCTGGCGAGGCACGCGAGCTTCGGCGCAAGGACTTCGACCTCGCCTCACGACCTGCCATCGTCACCGTGGCGGGCAGCTACTCGGACGTAGGAGACCGCTGCTTCGACCGCGGAGAGAGCCGCCGCCGGCCGCTCAAAGGCCGCGGCGCACGCGCCACGCGACCGATCGCAATCCCTGAGAAGCTCGTAGCCCGCCTGCAAGGGCACCTCGACGAGTTCGTGGGGCCCGAGGCCGACGCGCTCGTGTTCACGACGTGCGCTGGGGCGCGGATCAACCTGTCCAGGTTCAGCGTCAACGTCTGGAGACCGGCGCGAGAGAAGCTGTTCGCCGACGACAGTCCACTCCGCAATGTCCGCCGTCACGACCTGCGCCACTCGGCGATCACGACCTGGCTCAACCGCGGCGTGACGCTCAAGACCGGCAGGGCACAAGACGGCCTCAGTGCTCCTGAACACCTACCTCGGCGTCATGCGTGACGACGCCGCGATCTCGCTCGGACGGGTCGAGCAGGCGCTCGACCGGGCCCTCGACGATGACAGGCGAAGCCCCGATGACACGGCCTGAGCGTGACGGCCCGGTGACGGGCCACACGGAAACCCCTATGGGAAGGAGGAGCACAGTGGGAAGCAGCGAGCTAAGCCACGCAAGCGCAATTCCGCAGCCAAACGGGCTGATTACGCTGAACGGCGAGGTCACGAGGCCGCGTCCCGAACACATCACAACAACCGGCGAAGGCCATTTAAGTGGAGCGCCTCATGCCAATGGGCTACGTCCCCTGCGCTGATCATAACGCGCTGACCTGGGTTTCTGCCGGGTCAGGATCAGAGGGGATTCGGCGGTGCGGACGAGCGTCGAGGATGGATGTGCGGCGGTAGTCCATGGCGATGCGGTCGGGCGAGGACGGGGCGCCGAGGGCCTCGCGCAGGGCGGCGCCGTGGGCGACGAGGCAGTGTAGGCAGCCGTTGGCCATGGAGACGGTGACGGCGATCATCTCGCGCTCGGCGGCGCTGAGTCCCTCGGTCGGCTCGTGCAGCAGCCGGAAGTGGGTGAACCGGGCGCGCAGCCTGTCAGGGCGGAAGCTGTAGGCGCGGAAGACGTTGGGGACGAACCCGATGCGCTGCTGGGCTTTGGCGAACAGCTTGCGCAGGTCTTCGGGCAGCTCCCGCGCGTCGGGCACGGGACCCAGCTGATGGGCTCGGTCATCGTCACTCCAGTCTTGCGGACGGTTGGGCTGTCGGACCAGTGGCAGCCGGCAGAGGCTGGACACAACTGCCCCTGGCACGCGCTCCTTTCTCATCACACACTTGATGGTCAGCGCAAAGAGCGGGCAGACGATGACAGAGAAGAACGTGACGGGGCAGCTGCGGGCGCTTTCGGAGCTTCATGCCTCTGGGCTGCTCACCGACGCGGAGTACGCGTCCGCGAGGGCCAAGGTGCTGTCGGGGCCCCCAGCAGGAGCTGGGGAATTGGGCCACGACGCTGTGGACGCGTCGGGGCCCCCAGCAGGAGCTGGGGAATTGGGGCCCGCAGCAGGAGCTGCGGATCCGGGCCAGGAC
>JBOGEA010000355.1:0-5973 GCA_050743205.1 Egibacteraceae bacterium
GCCCCGGCGGCTGGGCCCACCACGCTTGCGAAACTCGATCGATGGGACCACAGCAGGCGCTAATGGTTGCAGTAGTCGCCCTGACCTGGACCATCTTGGTCGCCTGGCGCTTTGCTGGCATATTCGTCCACCAGCGATGGGATCGCCAGGACGGGCTCGTCCTGGAAGAGTTCGTCCATGGTCTCCATCATTTCACCTCCTTTTTCAAGTTCTAGAACCACCGTCATCTTTGGGTAAGTGGTTGAGGCGGATTGCCGACTGTCCGAGAGCGTGAGCGTGCTCTGAGTACGTGTCGATGTTAGCTGCAAACGGAGGGGTGCGCGAGGCACGCCTTGCAATAGTTTCAACCCGGGTCAGCCGGAACTATTTCGTGGTGTGATAGTTTGCTGAAGTCGCGTGCATCAGGCATCGATGTCATAGAAGTCGGCCAGTTCACGCATCTGTTCGGTCAGAGTGCGCTTGCGGGACACGAGAGTCATCCGTGTGATGTCGCGGCCCATGCGCTGGTGGCGCAACCACTGGGGGCAGGTCGCGCGCAGGCGGGTCAGGATGTCGAGCGCGTCGGTGTAGTCGCCGAGTTCTGCGTGCGCTTTGGCCTTGTCGAGCTCGTGCCGGTTGCGGTTGTCCGAGCGACGCTGACCCGGCGGGGGGACATGTTTGGCCAGCGCCAGGGCGGCTGGCCAGTCGCCGATGACCACCTGGTGCTCAACAGCCTTCATCGCGACCGTAGCCGGGCCGAAGCTCGTCCAGTACTGGTGGTAGCGGCCCGTGTGCGGCTCCTCACCTACCCTGGCTGCGGCGGCTTGCGCCATCCGCAGCAGCTCAAGGGCTTCTGCCCCTTGGTTGTTGCGCACTGCGGCCGCCCATCCCCGTAACAGCAGCCATCCCCAGGCGGACAGCTCGGCGGTTGATGCCTTCGACAGCCGGGGTTCGACGCGGTCGGCCGCGGCGACAGCGGTCCTCATCGCGTCCACCAGCCGGCCTTGGCGGATGAACAGCCAGCACTCACCGATCACGCCGGATGCCGCGGCCAACACATCACCTGCGGCGTTCGCGTCGGCGATCGCTTCTTTGAGCGCTTGATAGGCGAGATCGGACGCCCTCACCTGTGTGAGAAACCACCCCGCAAGCTGCAGCACATCCGAGCGCAGCAGCAGAGCCTCGTTATGGTTGTCCCCGTCGTGGTAGGCGACCGTGTCGTGCGCCGCGGCGATCATCTCTGGCAACAGCAGCGCCGTGGCCTCATATCGGTCGTCGTGATACAGCCGCACAGTCTCGTCCAGTTGGCTGCGCAGCACGCCGACATCGGGCACTGTGGCCTGCTCGCTGATCGCGGGTGTGGGGGCGATCTCCAGCGGCGGCGTGAGCGCCACCCGGATCGGCAACAGTGCCTGCTGGGTTGGGTCCTGGTCGATTGGCTCGGGGCCACGCGGCGTGAACAGTTTGGCGGTGTGGACGTCAAGCGCGCGAGCCAGCTTGTACAGCGACTCCAACCGGACCCCCTGCCGCTGCGTTGCCGTCTCGTCTTCCTGCTCCAGCTTCCGCACCACACCGACGCTCACACCAGCGCGTTGGGCCAGCTCCTCCTGGCTGTAGCCCCGTCGTCGCCGCCAGCGCCGCAGGTTGTCCCCAAGGACGGGTTCATGCGCCACAGCGCGACCTTACTCCGTTTCCGCACAAGCACCGCGGTCCCTTGAGCTGCGCTCCGGTCACCGAGCACACGGCGAGCGGGCGGGCTTCCCGGGCGGCAGGGCATAGCCTTGCGGCGGCGACGAACAAGACATTGCTCAGCTGGTGCCGGCGAAGGTGGCGTCGCCATAGGCGCGCCGGAGGCGCCTCACCGGGGTTGGGGGCGGGGTGGGTTATGCTGCCCGGCGGTGCGCATCCTTCACACATCGGACTGGCACGTCGGGCTGATCTCGCATCTGTGCGAGGGGTTCACGCCCGACTCGGTGAACCTGGTGGTGGCGCATCTGATGGTGGCTGGTGGGGTGTTGGGGGGCGGTGAGCGTGAGGCGCACACGGTCTTCGACTACTGCGTGTCGTCGGTGGCGTTCCCGGCCGGCGCCCACTACGTCGCGCTCGGCCATCTGCACCGCGCGCAGCGGATTCCCGCGGCGTGTCCGGTGCGCTACTGCGGGTCGCCGCTGCAGTTGGACTTCGGCGAGGCTGACGAGGACAAGTTCGTGCTGCTGGTGGACGCGGCGCCGGGCGCTCCCGCCCAGGTCCGCCCGGTCCGCCTGAAGGCCGGGCGGCGGCTGCGGACCCTCACCGGGACCCTCGAGGAGCTGGAGGGCCACGCCGGCGCGGTCGGTGAGGATCATCTGCGTGTGGTCGTGCGCGGCCGGGCCCGGGTGGGGCTGGCCGACGATGTCCGCGCGCTGTTCCCCGACGCGGTCGAGGTCGCGGTCCAGACGCCGGAGCGTGACGGCGGCGGAACGGAGCGGCCCCAGCGGCTGGGCCGCTCGCCTCATGAGCTGTTCGGCGAGTATCTGACCGAGCAGGGCGCCCACGATGATCGTGTGCGCGGCCTGTTCGCTGAGCTGTTGGACGAGGCGTATGCGACCGGTCACGCTTGAGCTGTGCGGGTTCACCGCGTTCCGCGACCCGTTGACGATCGACTTCGCGGACGCGGAGCTGTTCGCGCTGGTGGGGCCGACCGGGGCGGGCAAGACGTCGATCATCGACGCGATCTGCTTCGCGCTGTACGGCCATGTGCCGCGTCTGGACCGCCGCTCGGTCGCGCCGGTGATCAGCGCGGGCAGGCGCGAGGCGCGGATCCGGTTCGACTTCACGATCGGCGACCGGGCGTATACGGCGTCGCGGGTGGTGCGGCGCGGCGGGGCCAGCGCCAGCACGGCCGAGGCCCGTCTGGAGCATGCCGGGGAGGTGATCGCCGGCGACGCCGATGGGGTCACCAAGGCCGTGACCGAGCTGGTCGGGTTGACGTTCGATCAGTTCACGACCTGTGTGGTTTTGCCGCAGGGCGACTTCGCGCGGTTCCTGCGCGAGACGCCGAAGGGCCGCCAGGAGCTGCTCATCCGACTGTTGGACCTCGACGTCTACCGTCAGATGGCCCAGATGGCCAACCAGCGGGCGGTTGCCGCTGGCGCTCACGCGCACGCCGCGGCTGAGCAGTTGAGCCGGTTGGAGGGCGCGACCGAGGAGGCGATCGCGGCCGCTGAGGAGCGGCTGGGGCGCCTGCACGATCTGCGCCAGCGGGTCGCGGCGGCTCAGCCGCGCCTGGACGCGCTGCGTGAGGAGGGCATGCGGGTCGTGGCCGAGGGCGCCGAGGCGGGGCGCCGCGCCGGGCTGCTCGCCGCGGTCGCCGCCCCCGCTGGGGTGGAGGCGCTGGCCGTGGAGGCCGCCCACGCGGCCCGGGCTTTGGACGCCGCGGATGCCTGCTGCGAGCAGGCCGAGCGGTGCGTCGCGGGCGCGGCTGGCTGCGGACCTGCCGGGGTTGAAGGAGGCCGCCGCGCGTGCTGCGCCGCCGCCTCTGCGACCCCGCCCTCCTCCTGCGCTGCCTCCAAGCCGCCGCCCGAACCGTGCCGGCGGTGCCCGTATACGGCTTGCGTCAGCCGGTCCAGCGGGCGGTGGCGTAGGCGGTGGGACCGAACAGTTCTCTGTGATCAGTGGCGTGATCGTCGAAGAGCTCGACCAGCTCGAAGCCTGCCAGGCTCAGGTGCAGCTCCAGCTCGCATGGGAAGATCACCCGCCGCCGGATGCAGTCCCGCGCCTGGGTGCCGTCGGCGAGCATCCAATGGCGGCGCATGGTCTGGACCTGGGTTCGCAGCCGCCACTCGTAGCTGACCGTGACCTCGGCGCGCAGGTCCGCGGCCACGACCGGGACCGGTGACGGCGTCGCCACGGCCGAGGGCGTCACCGCCACGGCGGTCACGAGGATGAGGACCGTGCCAGGGCGAGCATGCGCGGCGAAGGTGGCGAACGCCGCTTGCAGCTCGCTGTTGCGATGCAGGTAGGCCAAGGCGTTGCCCAGACAGGTGATGGCGTCCACCGGGTGGCCAAGCCTGAAGTCGCGCATGTCGCCGACGCGAACGTCGAGGTCTGGGCGCACCTGGCGGGCGTAGGCGATCATGCGTGGCTGCAGGTCCACCCCGACCGCCTCGAACCGCTTGGCGAGATAGGCGAGGTCGTGGCCGGTGCCGCACCCGAAGTCCAGCAGGGTCCGTGCCCCGGCCGGGCCGTGACGCTCGATCAGCTCCTCGCACCGCTTGGCCGTTGCGTGAGCGGGATCGGACCGCACCTGGTCATACCACGCCGGGTGGCGGTACAGCAGGCTCGACCGCTCCAAGTCCATACCGCTCATCCTGGGGTCCGCCGGCTCAGCGGGACGTCATGCTGCAGCAGGCTGCGGAGCCCGACTTCCAGCGCGATCACGTCATACAGCAGCGACGGGACGACCGCAGCTGACCGCGCCTGCTCATACGCGGCGGCCAGCGCGGCCCGATCGACATAACCCGCGTCCACCAACAGCGAATCGGCCGCCATGCCCGCCAACAGGGGCAGCCCGCAGCGGCGCAGACCAGCCTGCATCAAGCCGGCGAACGTCTCAGGCTGCGCCGGGTCAGCGACCTCGTCGGACAGACCGGCTCGCCGCAGCCGGTCCCGCAGCAGCGTCTTCCCACGCCGCCACCCGACCGGCAACGACTCACCGAACCGCACAATCAGTGGGTCTGCCAGCGGGGACACCGGCCACATGCCCCACTGCAGGAACAGCGGATTGCGGGCCGCGAACGCCATGAGGCTTGGTGGGTGCACCAAAGATGCGGGCGCGACATTGGCCTCGACCTCGCTCAAGGCCCGCGCCGCGCGGGGGCCGAGCCAGCTCGGCGGATCTGGCGGTCCGCTGGTGCGGACCAGCCCTTGTCGCTCAGCAGGCCGCAGCGCCATCAGTTCGTCACCGCCGATCCCAGTGAACACCACCCGCATACCAGAAGCGGCACCCGCCGCCCGCGCGGCCTCGAACGCCTCAACGTAGTAGTCACCCGTCGGGTCGTGCGGCAGGGTGCGGGGGCCACCCTGCGCGAACGGTGGATATCGATGAGATGAGATCGCCATGTCATGCAGGCCGAGGACCCGAGCGACCTCGATGCGACGACGCTGCTGGCCTGTGTCCCCGTCGACCAGCAACCCGTAACTGCTTACCTGATCCTCGCGGAGGGCCGTGACCGCAAGGGCAACATTGGTGGAGTCGGCACCGCCGGAGAGTTCCACGCCGATCTGGCCTGGCGGCGCCGACACGGCAAGCCTCGCCACGGCGGTGGTGAGCAGGGTGTCGAACGCCGCCACCAGGTCCACACCCGGGCGCGGCGTGCGCGGCTGGGCGACGTGCAGCGCAGGCGTCGGATAGCTGATCGTCAAGCCCGACGCCGTGAACCTGGCGGTGGCGCGTTCGGTGAGGCGGTGAACGCCGTCCCACAGCGTGTCGGTGCTGTAGCGATGTCGGCGGGTCAACGCGCGAGCCACTGCACGGTCAAGCAGCCTGTCCGCGCTGGCGTGGTGGCGTAGGTCTGGCAGGGACCACGAACCCTCCAAGACCTGGGCTGCCGTCGCCAGGTAGACCGGCATGGTGCCGTAGGGACCAGCGGTGATGCGCACCTGTGATGACGCATCTCGGCCGCGCTGCATCTCGATGGTCAAAGACTCGCCGGGCCAGTGGGACATGGCGCCGATCAGCGCGTCATAGTGGGCAGGATCGACGGGCATTGGGTCGGGAGTCAGGGCAGGAATGGTGCCGGCACGCTCCATGCTGCGCTCGCGGCCTATCACAGCGACTCGGATCATCGCGGCATCATGGACGAGCCCGCATTCCAAGACAGGGTTCACGAACGGCTCGACCCAGCTCTCCCCGCTGGTCCAGCGGTTGTGGTCCCAGCTCCAAGGCTGGGTGAGGTCGGGAAGGCGCAGACGGAACGACAGCATGGCGATGAGCCTTTCACGCGTGGTGGGCCC
>JBOGEA010000356.1:0-5967 GCA_050743205.1 Egibacteraceae bacterium
ATTGGTCAGATCTAACCTTTCCACGACTCGGCGGGAGCGCGACGCCCTCACGGACCAGCAGCGTCACCCGCCGTCCCTTGACGCGCGGACAGGCTCCTGACCTTGCTATCTGTCGGCGGCCTCACCGCCGGTGAGGACCGCCGGTGAGGTCTGATGGTGGGTGCGCCTGGGTATGGCGGACGCGTGTGAAGGCTGTGCGCTCACATCTCCGCTCGCCACAATTTCATTTTTTGCGCTCTTCGTGTTTTGTGGTATGAGTGCGAGATATGGCAAAATTGGCGACCTACAGAAGCTGCAAAGGACCCCCGCGGGTAGTCCATCCGCGTCGGCCCCAGCACGCCCACCGAGTGTTGTGCCGGCTTATGCCTTCATACAGCGGGCATTGTGATGATTTTGGCGATTGCCCGGATGGTTGGAATTGTGGAGGGCGGAAGCTTTGCGATTCGGATAAGGAAGCGTTTGGATTCGTGGTTAAACTGACGGGGCGCGTAACGGGACGTGAGGGTACGGTGTGCTTGCTGTTTGGACGCCGTGCCACAGGAACTGCGGCGGCGGCATATTACCTCAGCAAATATTGGGATGAGCTTTATCAACTGCATAAGCGGTCGTCTTTTTTTGTCGTGGTTAGGGCTAGCACCGTTGAGGGATACAAGTCGATTATTGTTGAGTCATGGGATCTGACAGGCGCGGCGATCCGCGAGAGTTCTGGTGCAAAGTAAGAGGGTGATCAGGTCCTTGAAAGGGATGATCGCCCAGGCAGGCCGGTTCTGCGGAAGACATCAGCATGCGGGGGCACTCTTGGTCACACTGAGCACCCCTTTTACGACAGCTCCAGACAGGTCATACGCCCGGGCTGGCTGTGGCGTTTGCCCTCGTCGCCGTCGTGGCCGCCATCACTCCCATATTGCTTGGCGGGTTGGGCCTGCCCGCCGACTTGATCGAGAGGCTCGGGCTGGGATGGGCGGCAGCCATTCCGGCAGTGGACCGACTCCTCGGCAGCCGACTCGGTCTGCTGAGGAGAAAGGGGGAGTTCGAGCAATTCGGGCAGCCCCGCGTGGTCGTGTATGCTGCGGCACTGACATTTGGCATTCTCAACCTGGTTGGCGTCACCGTCGGACTGAACGCTGAGGCACTACTTCTCGCCCTCCCGCTCTCACTCTCGGCTGGCGGATATGCGTTCTTCCGGCTGGGGCGCTGGATCGGAGGAAGGATGTCCGGTGGGAGCGTCTCCACCCTCATTGTGGGCGCAATGACCGGCGCCACGGTCGTGCGCCTCTTCGACTATGCCGTCCTCGGGCCGGAGGACTACGAGTTGTTGGGCTGGTCGCGCACCCCAGAATCGCTGCTTCTCCAGATCGTCTTCGCGGCTGCGGTCTGGGGTCTGGCGTGAGTCTTCGGTGGCCGGGGCATTCAGCGCGGGGCTGCGAGGCGGTCAGCGGCATGAACGGTGCGATGCGGGAAGCCCACGTGCCCTGAGTGATAGTGCATGTCGCCTTTCGACGTGGCCGAAGTCGACCCTTGTGCCCGTCGCCAGGGTTATGCTGCGGCCCGCCCCCTGTGTCAACTCGATCGCGCTGGGACCTACGGTCGCAGCCCACGGTTTGCCGCCCAGATTCCGCAAATCCCAAACACCGTGACGGCGTTCGTGCCCGTGGCCGCGGGGTTCCGATCTGCGGCGCGGTGGCGCCGCTACTCGGCCGCCGCCTGGTAATCGTCGCGTCGCTGGATGATCCGCCGCCGGCGGCTGGAGACGAGGAAGGCGGGCGAGCCGAGGCGGATCTCGCCGTACGTGCTCTGGTCGCAGCCGGCGGCCTTGAGCAGTGTGGCGGGCCGCTGGGAGATGCTGCTCTGTGTCAGGCCGAAGTGGGCCATAAGGTCCTTGACGAGCATGCGCTCACCGGAGGCGGCGAACAGCTCGTTTGCCTTGCCGATGATCCAGCACACGGCGACCGCCGCCGTGTCGGTGCGTGCCCTGCGCCCGGAACACGTTCGGGTCGCCGGCCGCGGCTCGCGCGAGCAGGCGGCGGCATGCGGTGCGGCACTCGACGTCCAGCAGTTCCTCGCAGCAGCGATCGCAACGAGCGAGCACGTCACCCACCCGGTCTCGGATGTCGTCGGGGATGCCGCTCCAGGCGAACGGCTCGTCGGGCAGGGGCGCGTCATCAAGGTCCGCGAGCCGGTCGGGCCCACCGACGGCCATGCGCAACACGTCGAGCATGATCATGGCGGCGCAGCCGACGCCAGGCCTCAGCGACGGCGGATGAGCCAACCGCGTGGACGGTCACCCGTGGCGAGGCACCGACGGTTCGAGGAACGTGACCGCCACCGGGCGGCCTTCCCGAGGAAGGGTGCCGTGGGGTGATGGGTCTCACGGCGACGATGCGACGCTACCCAGAAGCTCGTGCCGGCGAAGCGCGTCGAGTTCACCCACCGTGGATGACTGAGTCGATCTCATCGACGGGTCGGTCTACCCATCGAGGTGTATCGACCAGGTCTGCACCCGACTTCGCCGAGAGCCCGATCTCGAGCCAGGCAACCGCCGTGATCCGTACCAGCCCAGGCTGGATTCGTGTGGCCCACTCGTTTGCCTCGGGCTGGCCGCCAGGCGCACGAGCACGGACTTGTCGACGAGCGGCTTGTCACTGCCAAGCCTGTGCCATCACTTCCTGGTCCCTGTGCCATCACTTCCTGGTCCCTGTGCCATCACTTCCTGGTCCCTCAGGTCGGCGAGGGCGACCAAGTCCACTGTGGCTGCATGACCCGACTCGGGGGCCTTCTCCCGAGAGTTGGCGGCGCAGATACCCGCTGCGGGGCAGCCCGAGCCGCTTGGCGTTGCATCAAGAGCGGCCACGACATCGTCGGGCACGTCACGGATCAGCCCTGTTGCTCCTCTCGAGTTGATCTCGCTGGGTGAGCATGGTGTCACTGGGCGAGGTCGGTGAGGAGGTCGTCGAGGAGCTGCTCTTCGTGGACGGCGCGGCCGGCGTCTTGGAGGGCGGGGGCGAGGGCGGGGTCCCAGCGGGCGGGGACGGGGTCGCCGCTCAGGGGGGCGCCGCCGCGGGTGGCCTGGTAGTCGGGGGTGGAGAAGCGCCAGGGGCGGGCGGCGTGGTCGCGGACCATGACGTTGCCGATGCGGATGCCGCCCCAGTCGAAGTCGCCGTGGTAGGCCAGTTGGATGCCGGCGGCGCCGAGGAGGCCGAGGAGGGTGCGGGCGGCGGTCTTGCGCTGGCCGTCGAGGCAGACCAGCGGGGCGCTGGCGGGGCCGAGCCGGTCCGCGGCGACCGCGACCACGGCGGGGTTCTCGCAGGCGAACACGGTCGCTCCGGTGATCGCGGGAGAGAACTGCGGCTGGTGGCGCAGCAGTTGGCGCAGCGTGAGCCGCGCCGGCTCGCCGCTCTCGGCGTGCAGCGTCAGGGCGCGGCTGGTCAGCGAGCGGTCGCCGGCGCGGAGGTTGAGCGCGAGCACGGGGGCGCTCAGCTCGTCGCAGAGCACGCCGACCGAGGCCCAGGTGTCGCGGCGGCCGTTCGCGTCGTCGGCCAGGTCGATCCCCGACAGCGCGGCGGCGGCGCGGATCGCGAGCGTGCCCTCCGGCCGGCCGTAATCCAGGGCGTGGCTGTCGTCGAGGGTCTCGGCGGCCAGCCGCGCCAGCGTGGTCACTGGCTGGGCGGGCAGCCGGTCGGTGACGTCGAGGGCCGCGGTGAGCAGGCGGTCCGCCTCTTTGGGGTCACGTCGGGACAGCCGCGTGAGCAGGCCGTTGAGCGCGATCGTCCGGAGCCAGTCGTCCAGCGGGGGCCGGCGCTCCACGCGCTCCATGGCCTCTTCTATCACGTCCGCCCATGCGCGGGCCCAGCGCATGGTCTCGGCGCGGCGGTCGGTGAAGGGGCCGGTCAGCGTGACGATCGCGTCCGCCAGCCCGTCGGCCAGCCCGGCGTGGCGGACGAGCAGGTCGAGCTCTGCCAGATCGATGGTGAGGCGGCCGGGGTTGCGCGGGGTGCGGCCCAGCAGCGCCTCCAACGCCGCGCGTTGGGCGGCGGTCGGGTCGCGCAGCACGGCGGTCCCGTTGATCGGGTCCCCCCGCTCCAGCCTGCGCCGGACCCGGCCGATGAGCCAGTCCAGCTCGGGCGTGCCCAGCGTCGCCCGCAGCCGCTCGGCCACATCAGTGGCATGAGACGGTGAGGTCATTGCGCGTCACGTTCCTCTGGGTAGGTGGGTGGGTCGCTGGATCCGCGCCGCGTGCCGCGCGGATCCAGCACAAGCGCCGATCATGCGGAGTTCTCCGCTTGGATCGCGAGGACGCCGGCCGGCTCGGTGGCCGGCGGGCTGGCGGGCGGCAGCGGGTCGTTGGCCTGCAGCCGCTGGCGTCCGTTCCACACCCAGCGGGTGACGCCGACCGCGTCGACCCCCGGGCGGGTCGCCAGCTGGTAGATCGCCAGGCCGGGGACGGTGGGGTAGCAGCCCCACTCGCGCTCGCTGGTCATCACGAAGTCGAGGTCGAAGGAGGCGAGCAGGCCCATGCATTTGCTGCGCATGTCGGCGTCGACGCCGACGAAGGCCTCGTCGAGCAGGATCAGCCGGGGCGCCTGCGGTCCGGCGCTGCGGAAGTGGGCGGCGGCGGCCGCGAACTGGGGGATGGTGAGCGCGATCGCCTTCTCCCCGCCTGATCCGGTGCCGTGGGTGCGCCGGGTCAGGCGTTTCCAGGCGCCGTCCTGCCAGCGCTCGACGTCGAAGGTGTGCCAGGCCCGGTAGTCCAGCGCCGCGGCGAGATGCTCCTGCCAGGTGCCCGTCATCTGCGCTGTCCGCACCGTGCGGATCTGCTCCTGCAGGAACGCGCCGAGCGCCTCCCGCTCGGCGAGCGACCAGGTGCCGCCCGCGCGCAGCAGGCGCGTCCGCGCCTCGGCCAGGCCCGCCGGGCCGTCTGGGCGCGCCCGCCAGGCGAAGCGCAGCTTCATGCCCGTGCTGGTCGGGTTGGCCTCCAGCTCGGCGTTGACCTGGCGGACCCAGTCCTCGCCGCTGCGCAGCAGGTCGTGGAGATGGGCCGACACCTCGCCGATGAGGTGGTTCTCGAGCACCTCACGCTCGCGCGCGTCGAGGATCGACTGGCGGTGCGCGACCTCGTCGGCCAGCGCGTCCCGCAGCTGCGTCATCGAGCAGTCGCGCCCCCGGAACGGCACGGTCACGACCAGGACGTCGTCGACGAGCGTGGCGGACGGCTCGTAGTCGTAGGGGAGCAGCGCCTCGATCAGCACGCTCAAGTGGCGGTGGATGCCGCCCTGCACCCGCCGCCACGCCTCCTCGCCGCTGTCGACGTCGGCGAGCAGCTCAGCGACGCGCCGGGCGGCCCGCACGGCGCGGTCGGTTGACCACGCCTGGTCGTCCGCGGCCGGCAGCTCGGCGTGCGCTTCGCGCAGCAGGCCGGTGCCGGCGAGCGTCGCGAACCCGTCGACCGCCTCCTGCCGGCGTGCGGCGTCGGCCTCCAGCGCCTCCTCCAGGGTGGCCACCTTGTGCTCGGCCACGGCTTTGGCCGTCCGCGCTTGGGCGTGCGCCTCCCGGGCATCCTTCAGCTCGGCGCGGACCCCGTCGAGGCGGCGGGTCGCGGCCTCCAGCTCGGCGAGGATCTCCTCAACCTGCGCGCCGACCGTCGCCTCCAGCGTGTCGCGCTCGGACGCGGTCGCCACCGCCCGCCGGCGGGTCTCCGTCGCCGCCGCCGCGTGCCGGGCCTGGGCCTGCGCCGCCTCCTCGGCGCGGGTTGCCGCCTCCTCCGCGCCGCGACGGGCCTGCATGTGCGCCTCGAGCCGGGGCAGGAGCCCCTCAACCGCGGCGACGTAGGCGGCGAGGGCCTCGCGCAGCTCGCCGAGCCGGCCCACCCAGTCGCGCAGGCCGAGGTCGGCGGCGGCCCCGTCGCGCGCCCGCGTCGCCTCCTCCAGCGCCTGGCGGCGCTCCGCGGTGCGCGTCTCCGCGGCGGCGAGC
>JBOGEA010000357.1:0-5959 GCA_050743205.1 Egibacteraceae bacterium
TCGGCGAGTTCGGGGTCGAGTCGAATCGTGATCGACGCCCCGAGCGTGCGTGGCCGCGTGTCGGGGCCGCCGACCTCCTCCCACAGGCCTGGGTTCGAGGCGTCGGCTTCGATGCGGGCGATGTGGGTTTCTTCCTCTGTGGGTCTGTTGCAAAATCTCACGGGCCCTCCAGTCGGGGCGCGGAGCACCCGTTCTGGTTCGTCGGCCCAGCACGCCGATGGTCAGCGACCGTCCAGAGCCGTCCGTGCCCACCATCAGGTAGGTGGCGGTGCCACTGCGCTTGTTGCGCAGGAACCGTCGAGGCCGGTTGGTGAAGACCGCCTCAACGTCTTCGGGGCGGATCTGGCGCTTCGCGAGCTTGTCGACGTTGCGGGAGTCCCACTCGAACGCGACGGCTGTCCGTGGATCCGCCTCCATGTAAGACAGCGTAACACGCGACTTCCCTCGCTGGTTGAAGCAGCTGCCGTCGAACTTGTGGTTCCACAGCTCAGCGTAAGAATCGAGCTGTTGTCGCAGGTCAGCGGAACTGACCCGCACGCCTTTGCAAGGCGGAGGTTACCGGTTCGACTCCGGTAGGGTCCACCCCTCTGACCAGAGGGTTTGTGTTGTCCTGCCCGAGAGCTCCGGGTTGGAAGCAGGTTGGAAGTGGTCGTGGAGCTGCTGCGGTCCTGGCACACTCCCGCGTCTGGCACAACCGGAGACGTTTCGTAGCCCGATCCGTTGCGGCGCCGAAGCTGAGCGATGTTGGACTTATTCTCAGACCGACAGAGATCTGTTTTCCGACCACTGCACCGCTGGTGGGTACAGTGGGTCCATGAGTGTCGACACCACCACGCTGCCTCTGTCGGAGGTCAAGGCCCGGCTCAGCGAATTGGCGCGCCGGGTTCGAACCCAGCACGAGCGTGTCACGGTCACCCGAAACGGTGTCCCCGAGGTCGTGATCATCGATGTCGACGACCTCGATGGACTGGAGCTGACCCTCGAGATCCTGGCCGATTCCGCCGCGAGCAACCGGATCACCGAGGCGCTTGACGAGCTCGGCCGGGGTGAGGCCGGGGCTGATCTGGACACCATGCGCGCTGTACTGGCCCGCCGCCGCACGGGTGCATGAGTCCGGATGATCCGAGGCCTGGGTCGGCGCTGCCAGCTGACACGCCGTACGAGGTCCGTTTTCTCGACCCGGCCCGCCGGGCGATCGCCGAGACTCTGCCCGAGACCGTAGCGGCGGCTGTCCTGGAGTTCTGCGCCGGCCCACTCGCGTTGAACCCGAACCGCGTGGGCAAGCCCTTGTTCGGCCCGCTGGCGGGTTGCCGCGGTGCTCGACGCGGTACGTATCGCATCGTGTACCGGATCGATGCGTCTGCGCGGGTGGTTCACATCCTCGACATCGACCACCGGGCCGACGTGTACCGACGCCGCTGACACGTCGGCGTCGTCGCGGTGAGCGGCCTCCAAAGGAGTGGGTGTGGCGCCACGCCACGGGCATGACGATCCCCGGGTCCCGCGCATCAGCGTGCGCTGCTCGACGGCCCCCTGGCCGCTGGGCGAAACCTGAACGTCGAACACGTTCGAGGCGTCGGCTTTCGATCTGGGCGATGTGGGTTTCTTCCTTTGGGGGTTCATGTGCTCGCTCCTCAGATTGCTCATCCGGTCACGGCATGAACCACCCCCCTTTGATTCGTCGGCCCCTAACCGTACGCCCGTTCGGGTGCTGCCGACTGTCCTTGTCGCCGAACTCGTCGAGCCGCCGTGCCAGGCCCTCGTCCGCGTTCGGGAGCAGGGGGCCGTCGCGGTCCATCGTGAACGACGAGCGCTCATGACCTGCGCGGCGCTTGACCTCAAAGAGGTTCGCGCCAGCGGCTATCCACAGCGCCACGGCGGTGTGGCGCAGATCGTGAATCCGCAACACAGTCTCTGCTGTGTCGCACGCTCATCGTCCGTGCAGCCGACGCTACGCCGATCACTGCGCTGTCAGACGTAACCGGTTGCCGGTAGTAGGAACTCAGTGAGGGATCTTGAGTTCCTTGGCGAGGTCGCGCAGCCCCGGTGTGCGGTACCGCTTCTCCCGATCCAGGCACACCCGCACCAGCTCATGCGCTTTCACGCTGTAACGAACGATTTCTTCGCTCTGCCGCTTCGCCTCCAGCAGCACTCCGATCGCGGCGCCATCGTCGGTGAGCACGCCGTAGGCGTAGGCCACGTCGACGAGGAAGCCGGCCCGTCGCCCCGCCATGGGCCACTCGTCAACCTCCACGGTGTCGGCGATCCGCAATGCGTCGGTGACGTTGCCCGACTGCATCATCACCTCGAACTCATGCGCGCCGACGTTGGCCGGCCCGAACGACTCCCAGTAATCGTTGCGGCCGGGCCCGACCCGGTCAGCGGCGGCGCGTGCGTTCCCCAACAGCCGCCGCGCCTCCGCCTCCCTGTCGCCACGCCCGGCGGCGACCGCCTCGGTGAGCTGCAACGAGCCCCACATCGACCACCCCTCCGGCGAGGTCTCGTCCGTGGGCGCGATGGCGTCGGCGGCATCCGAGCACACCGCCCCGGCCTCGTCGAGGCAGTCATCACGCAGCAGGCGGAACGCCTGGCGACGCCGCGCATGCGCGACCATCAACGGGTCGCCCGACTGTTGCGCCGCGGCGACCGCACGATCCAGCGCGACCCATATCAACGCCATGTCGCCGAAAGGGTTCGCCAGGCCAGAAGCCATCAGATAGACCCGCGCGAGGCACCACCACGCGCCGGGCACTTCCCGCGCGGCGGCGAGGCGGGCATTGCGCACCAGCTCGGGCAGCAGGATCGCCCGCGCCTCGAACGACCCGCGGCCGACGAGCAGCCCGACGCGGTCGACGTCGGCGCGCAGCCGGTCGGCGCTGGGCGCCTCGCGGTCGGCGGGAGGGTCGACCAGCACCGCGCGGCGAACCGCGTAGATGCCTTTGGGCCTGTCCAGGGGCGCGCCGCCGTTGGGCGGCAGCCCGAGCCTCGGCATCAGATCCCACACTCCGACTTTGAGCACGCGGGCCGTCTCCGTCAGGACCTTGATGCTGTCCATAACGATCTCGCCGCGCTCGACCTTCGACAGCCACGACGTCGAGCGGCCCACCTGCCCAGCGAGAACGTCCTGCTCCGTCTTGCGCTTCTTCCGCCAGTAGCGGATCCGCTCACCGATCGGCGTATCCTCGTCCACGGCTCGACGCCCCTTGGCTTGGTCGGGTCGGGTCCCGGAGGCGTCCACCTCGCGGGACGTTTTATTCCTTGTGCGGGGCAGGCTACCTGGAGTGACGCGAAGGCTCCAGCAGCACGCGGAGAAGTCCCACTGGCCACTCCGGCGAGCGACGAGCCGCTCAAGACAGGGACGTGACCCGGAATCTTGACAGGTTCCGGAAGGCGAGGCGGCTTCCACGTGATAGGCGTCGCGGATGAGCTGATATGCGCAAGCCGTCAATAGACGAAGTGCAGCAAACACGATTCTGCGCATCGATTGCTGACAGTGCAGGAGTGGCGCGTCATCGGAGTGACCGCAGCAGCGCAGCTACACTTATGAACGCAGGCAGGAATACGGGCATTGCTTAAATTGTGTGCATGGTGTCGCCAACCAGGCCAAGCGGGCAGAAATGGCAAATTATTTCTTCCAAGACTTATGGTTCGGTCTGACCGCTAAACGGTCGGTGAGCGCCTTGAGTGCCGTGAGGCGCAGTGATGATCTCATGGCCGCGCCTCGGCGGGCTGCCGCGATGAGGGTGAGGAACGGACATAGCCGGCCGTCATCTCGGGCCTGGAGCCAGCATCGACGGTGTGATCCGACGGCTTCGCGCGACGCGCTGCGGCCCAACCGCCTGCGCTGGTGGACGGTGACGCTGGCCGCAGCGGCGGCGGCCGTGGTGGTGATCGCGGCGGCGCCCGCCGCCGCCCAGGACAGCTGCGGCGTCCCGGCGGCTCCGTCGTGGACCCAGACGGAGACCACGGTGTGGCGGCAGCTGTGCGCCGGCGAGTGGGCCGACCTCAACCCCGCAGGCGAAATCCTGGACCCCAGCCAGCCGGACGGCTGGGACGAACGCCGGGTGGTGTCCTCGGCGTTCGTTGAGCAGCTGCTCACCGAGCCGTATGCGACGCTGATCGACCGTCACGGCATCCGCCTGATCGGCGCATGGTTCCCAGGCGGCCTCGACGTCCACGAAGCCGCCATGAGCTTCCCGCTGCGCTGCCAAAACTGCCGCATCGCAGGACTGCGAGCCGACGATACGGTAATCGACGGCACGCTTGATCTGCGCCGCTCCACCGTCGAAGGTGAACTCATCCTGCTGGGCGCCGACATCGGCGGCGACCTGGTGGTGCATGGCGGGTCGGTCGTGTCCGGCACCCTGAACGCCGACCGGCTCACGGTCGCCGGCGACGTGTTCCTGGGCGAGGGGTCACAGTTCACCGACATCGACCTGCTCGGCGGCGACATCGGTGGCCAACTCGCGGTGAACGGCGGGTCGGTCGTGTCCGGCACCCTCAACGCCAACGGCCTCACCGTCGCCGGCGGCGTGTTACTGCGTGACGGGTCACAGTTCAAAGACATCATCCTGCTCGGCGCTGACATCGGCGGCACCCTCGAAGTGCAGGGTGGATCGGTGGTGTCCGGCACCCTGAGCGCCGACCGACTCACGGTCGCCGGCAACGTGTTCCTGAACGGCGGGTCACAGTTCACCGACATCCGCCTACGCGGCGCCGACATCGGCGGCAACCTCGACGTGCACAACGGGTCGGTCGTGTCCGGCATCCTGAACGCCGACGGACTCACGGTCGCCGGACCCGTGTTCCTGGGCGACGGATCGCAGTTCGCCGACATCCGCCTGGTCGGTGCCGACATTGGCGGCAACCTCGAAGTGCAGCGCGGGTCGGTCGTGTCCGGCACTCTGAACGCCGAGCTAGCCACGGTCGCTGGCGGCGTGTTCCTGCGTGACGGGTCACGGTTCGCCGACATCCGCCTGTTCGGCGCCGACATTGGCGGCAACCTCGAAGTGAGCAACAGGTCGGTGGTGTCCGGCACCTTGATCGCCGACGGGCTCACGGTCGCTGGCGGCGTGTTCCTGCGTGGCGGGTCACAGTTCACCGACATCCGCCTCCTCGGCGCTGACATCAGCGCCCTCGATGTGGGCCTCGGGTCGGTGGTGTCCGGCACCCTGACCGCCGAAAGACTTACGGTCGCCGGCGACGTGTTCCTGGGCGACGGGTCGGAGTTCAGCGACATCGACCTGATCGGTGCCGACATCGGCGGCTTCATAATTCTCATTGGGGCGAAGTGGGGGCCCTCTGGCGGATCGATTGCTCTCCAGCAGGCTCACGCGGGCGGCATTTCGACCGATGATCGGGCGGAGAGTTTGCCGGCCAAGTTGAGGTTGAACGGGTTCACGTTCGAGCAGTGGGCCAGCCCGGATCCCCGGGAGCTTGGGGCCGGCTGGTTCACGGGCGTGTGGCTTGACCGGCTCGATTCGTTCAGCCCTGGCCCCTACAACCAGTTGGCGGCGGTGATGGATGCTGGAGGGCATCCAACGATCGCCGCCGATATCCGCTACAGCCGCAGCCGCGCTGAGAGCCTGGCGGTTCCTTGGAGCCGTCCTGACCGTTGGGGCCGGGGGCTGTATTGGCTGGTGCTCGGCTACGGGTTGCGCCCGTGGCGGGCGCTGGGGTGGTTCTTCGCCGTCTGGCTGATCGGCTGTCTCGCGCTTCGGGTGCGTCTGCGGCCGGCCCCAGTTCGTACCCTGAAGGTCGACGCCGTCGCCGCGAGGCCACCACCAGGCGGCATGCGCCGATGGCGCGGTCGGATCGCAAGGGTTGCCAGGTTCCGACCGGTCAAAGCGGGTGAGTGGTCGGCGGGGCAGGCCGCCTTGTACAGCCTCGACCGGCTGCTGCCCGCGGTCAACCTCGTCGATCCCGATGAGTTCCCGGCACCGACCCGGGCGCAGGGGCA
>JBOGEA010000358.1:0-5943 GCA_050743205.1 Egibacteraceae bacterium
GTGCAGCGACCTAAAAGGCTCTTCGCGAGCGGAACCCGACGAGGCGCGACCCTTCACGACAGTTGACACAACGACAGCTATCACGCGCGCGCTCAGGGCGTCTTGAGGATCTCCTTTGACCCGTTGGCCACCCCGACGACTGGCGGTGCGGGCACCTGGCCGCGCTTGGAGGCGGCCTTCTGTGGCCCTTCGTCCGGCTCGGGCAGCCGTGGAGACTCGACGGCGCGGACGATGAGCCGCTCGGTGAACCCGGCGATGAACGCCACACCCAGAACCGCGGCGGTGGTCGATGGTTTGAAGCCGAGCACGCCGGATTCGAGCACCACGTAGGCGGCCAGGGCAGGGATCGCGCCCAACAGCGGTCGGATCGCGGTGAGGAGCCCTGACACCAGGTGTTTGGGCATCCGTTGCCGGCTCACGCGGCTGCTGAGTGCGCGGAACGCGCTCAGGCCGCCGCCGAGCGCCCCGAACAGGGCGACGTGCACCCAGAGCGACTCGCCGGTCGTCGCGGGGAGGCCCTGCAGGTCCACCGGCGTCGCGGTGGCCAGGAGCAGCAGCGCGACGAGGATCCCCACGAGCACGCCGCCCAGCACGAGGAGCTGGCGTCGGATCCTGACGATGCGGCCCGCCTCGTGCGTGCCGTCCTCGTCTCGCAGCGTGCTGGCGGCGTACAGCGCGGTGCGGACCGACTGGTTGCGCTCGTCGGCCAGCCTGTGGATCGCTCGGGCGGTCTCATGCGGCCGGGCGATCTGTGCGTCATCCAGCAGCCCAGCGACGTGCTCGAGGGTCTCCTCGTCCCGGCGGGCGCCGGCGAGGAGCGCGTCGATCTTGTCCCTGACCGCGACGTCCGGCACCAGCTTGCCCAGCCTGGCCGCGAACAGCTCGTCGGGTCCGGCGAGCAGGCGCCGGATGGCCGCGTTGCGCCAGGATTCCTCCGCGCCTGCCTCGGCGGCCTCGGTCTGCAGCGCTGTCTTGGCAGCGGTCAGCTCGTCGGGGCTGTACGCGAAGATCTCCATCCGCGTCGCCTCGTAGTAGCAGGCCCACGCGGTGTCGAAGTTGTAGCGACGCAGCGCAACCTCTGCTTCTGAGAGCAGCAGGTCGGCCGCCTCGCCCCACGTGCCCAGCGTCGTGCCGGCCTGCCGAGCGGATTTCGCCCGCCGGTACAACCGGCCGGCGAACGTGGTCCGCAGCGCGTCGAGCTGGCGCTCGTCCGTGGATCGGACACGCAACCGCATCCACTCTTTGATCTTGATCACGAGGCTGGGCTGCTTTGAGGACGGCTGGACAGCCGCGACCTCTTCAGAGTCCGCCATGGTTCGTCACCTCCGCCGCTCGCCTGTCCCGTCCCGAGCCCCCGCTGGGGACCCGGCCGACGTGGCAGTCACTTCTGCTTCCCGCGGTACTCTACGCGGGAGACAAAAGATCCCAAACGACGTAATCAGCTCTAAGAGCCCGCCGTTAGACACTGCCAATCGTGCCCTGAGCTTGACCTATCCCCACGCTGCCCCTGCCTGGCCGTTCGGACGGCGCTACCATCCCCGCGAGGACCCCTCAGCGGACGGGACCAGTGGGATGACGAGAACAGTCGGGATCGCGCTCGCCATACTGGTGGGCATGTTCGCGGCGGCCTGCCAGCCCTCCAGCTTCCAGTACGTGGCGAACTCCGACGACGGCGCATATCTCATACTTCCCAGTGACTGGCACCGGTTCGAGTCCGATGAGGTGCTTGAGTATCAATTCTCAGATCTCGCGCCGCGAGTCCAAGAGGTGCTGCGTGAGCAGATGTGGGTCGCGGCTTTCGACGCCAATCCCCAACCTGCTCTCGAGCACGTCTTCAACTTCGGCGACCTCAAGGAGTATCCCGTCGGTTTCATGCAGGTCCGCCAACTCGCGGGAGAGGAGCGGTACCAGTTATCCCTTTCGGACCTGCGGAACCAGTTCATCGAGTTCGACACCATCGCGCAGTCGGCTCCGGAACGCCTTGAGGTGCTTCGTGAGGATTACCCGACGACGCCTGAGGGGCTGCGCGGCGTGAACCTCCGCTTCAGTGTCGCCGTAGAAGAGGGTCTCGTCACCTACGACCAGACGGCGTATGTCGATGCCGATACCAGCACCGTGTACCTGCTGACTGTCGGCTGCACCGCCGACTGCTTCGAAGCCCACAGCTCGCAGATCGACCGGATCATCCAGTCATGGACGATCAAGGAGCCCAACTCATGAGCGAAAAGCCGGGCCTGGCCTGGCCAGACCACGACAGCGGCCCGACCCCGCCTCCGGAGTACCGGTCGAGAGAGCGTGAGGACGAGCGGCGCACTCGCAAGCCGCTCGCATTCTGGGACCGCGCGAAGTTCCTGCTGCTGCTCGGGTTGGTGTGGGTGTTCCTGTTCGCGAACACCGTGCAGGAATTTCAGATCATGCCGCTGAGCGAAGCGGCCCGAACGACCCTCCGGACAGGGAGATGGGTGGTCGTCCTGGCGCTGGTGGAGGCGCTGCGCCAACTGCACTATCTGGTCGCGGAGCGCTGGTCCGCCTACTACCGGGCCTGGAACTCGTTCTTCGGCATATTCAATCGGCGCGCGGGACGGATGAACGACTGGAACCGCTTCCGCCTCAGCCGGGTCGTCAAGGTCCTGTTCTACCTGTTCCTGCTGAACCTGCTGATCGCCGCGTTCCTGGACTTTCCCGTAGCCACGGCGCTGTTGCAGGCCCCGAGGCTGGCGTTCGATGCCCTGCCGTTCGCGCTGCGGATCTTCTTCATCCTCCTTATCACGGTGATGCAATTCGCCTTCCTCTTCTGGTTCCTGTCGCGGGGTGGCGTGGAGGTGTACTTCCCCGACGACATCAAGACCCGGTTCACCGACGTCTGGGGCCAGGACAGCGTCCTGAGCAAAGTCAAGGAGAACATGGTCTTCCTCGACGACCCCGAGTCGATCGAGCGGCGCGGCGGCTACGTGCCCGGCGGCATCCTGCTGTGGGGACCGCCCGGCACCGGCAAGACGCTGATGGCCGAGGCGGTGGCCGGCGAGACCGGCAAGCCGTTCATGTTCGTTGAGCCCGGCGCCTTCATCAACATGTTCATGGGCGTCGGCATCCTCAAGGTCAAGTCGCTGTTCCGCAGGGCGCGCAAACTCGCGCTGCGCTACGGCGGCGTGATCATGTTCTTGGACGAGGCCGACTCGCTCGGCAGCCGCGGCCAGCTTGCGCAGCCAGGGGCCTTCGCAACCGGGGCGTTCGCAACCGGCGCCGGTTCACCGCTGGCCGCCGCACGGTCCTGCCACGGTCTGTCTTACCTGGACCCCACTACCCAGCAGCTCCTTTCGATCGCGGATCAATCCACCGGACCAGAGCCGCCTCGCTCAATCCGTGACCGTGTGTTCGTCGGCACGGGTGGGGGCGGCATGGGCACGCTCAACGCGCTGCTCACCGAGCTGTCGGGGCTGAAGAAGCCGCGCGGGTTCTGGAACCGGGTGGTGCGGCGCACGCTGGGCATGCGCCCGAAGCCCCCACCGAAGTACCGCATCCTCGTCATCATGGCGACGAACCTGCCGCAGGCGCTGGACGACGCGCTGCTGCGTCCAGGCCGCATCGACCGGATCTACAAGGTCGGCTATCCCTCGAAGGCGGGCCGTATCCGCACGTATCAGGGTTACCTCGACAAGGTGCAACACGGGTTGACGGACGAAGAGGTCGACCGTCTCGCCACGATCACGCCGTACGCCACGGGCGCCTCGATGAAAGACCTCGTGAACGAGGCGCTGATCAACGCGATCCGCGCTGGCCGCGACGTCATCACCTGGCGCGACATCGTCAAGGCCAAGCAGCTGAAGGATCTCGGCCCCCCAGAGGACGTCGAGTACATCGAGCGTGAGCGCCACGCCGTAGCTGTGCACGAGGCGTGTCACGCCGTCGTTGCCTACCGGGTGCGCCACCACCTCACGATCGACATCGCGACCATCGAGAAGGGCGGCAACTATCTGGGCATGGTCGCATCCATCCCCCCTGAGGACCAGTTCACCCGCTGGCGCAGCGAGTATGAGGCCGACATCATGGTCAGCCTCGCGTCGCTCGCCGGCGAGCGGATGTTCTTCTCAGGCGACAACTCCTCGGGTGTCTCAGGAGACCTCGAATCGGCCACCTGGGTCGCCAGCTTCATGGAGGGGTACTGGGGCATGGGCGAGACCGTGTTCTCGCATGCGATCACCCGGCAATGGGGCATCCCCGGAGCGCCCGGCGGCAAGGGCGGCGAGGACGACCCCGCCCAAGGTCTGCTCAAGGACAAGACCCTCGGTGCCCGCATCGAGGTCAAGCTCGCCGAAATCCTCAAGCGGGCCGAGACGCTGCTGGCCGAGAACCGCCGTGAGGTGCTCGCCGTCGCGCACGCGCTTGAGACGCACAAGACCGTCACCGGCGAAGACGTGGAGGCCGTCATCGACGGCACCCAGGGTCCACTGATCGACGGACGCCCTTATCACACCGACGAGTTCCTGGAGGCCGCCGAGTCCTACCACGCGCTGGTCGTCACGGCGCATCAGGCGCACGGCAAGGTCGAGGCGCCCATGCCCGAGCTGCGACCGGTCGAGCTGGTCGGCGCCGCCCGCGACGCATGGCACGATGGCCCCAATGACGAGCGGGCATCAGGTTCCCTGGACAGACCGGTCGGGCGAGACGGCGCCGACCCCGGGCTCCCCGGGGCCACCGCCTCCTGAGCCCAGTCCGGCGGAGCGCGCCCGCACGGTCGTCGCTGGCGCGCTCCGCGGCACGCTGGCGACCCTCGGGCCGGGGGGATATCCGTTCGCGTCTGTGATCAATCTCGTCGTTGACGAGTCTGGCCGCCCACTGACCTACCTGAGCGCGCTTGCGCCGCACACCCAGTACGCGCTGGCAGACCCTCGGGCCAGCGTCCTGGTGGCCGAGGACGTGCCCGCGGGCGCTGATCCCCTGGCCGCTGGGCGGGTGACGCTGGTGGGTGACCTCAATGCCGTCGGTAATGCCGTCGGTGAGGCGCCGCGGATGCGGGAGCGGTTCCTCCAGCGCCATCCCGCCGCCGCGTACATCGACTACGGCGACTTCGCCTGTTACCGGCTTGAGGTGCGCACGGTCCGCTGGGTCGGCGGGTTCGGACGGATGGACTGGATCCCGGTGCCCGACTACGCCGCCGCTGGGCCGAACCCACTCTGGGACATCGCCCAAGGGGCCATCGCGCACATGAACACCGATCACGGGGCGGCACTCGTGGCGTGCTGCCGAGCGTACGGCGGCCCACTGGATGCGTCAGGCGCGGTGATGACCGGCCTCGACCGCTACGGCTTCGACGTCATCGCCGAGGCTGAGTCCGGGCAGCGCCTGCTGCGCATCGCCTTCGACACCCCACTGGCCGACTCCACCCAGCTGCGTCCCGCCATGATCGCGCTGACCCGCCGAGCCCGCAGGTCCTAAGCGGGGTGTGTCGGCTGAGCTCCGGAATCCGGAACCCAATCGACACACCCCGCTTATAAGGTCAGAGCGAGCAGGGCGATGATGGCGGCGGCGATGCAGTACCAGGCGAAGCCGGTCAGGCGCCCGCGGGCGACCAGGGTCACGAGCCACCGGATCGCCGCGTAGCCGGACAGGAACGCGGCCAGCACTCCGGCGGCGATCTCGGGCGCGCTGTACGCGCCGGCCTCCGCGAGGTCTGTGACGTTGAGCAGGCCAGCCCCCACCAGCGCGGGAATGGACAGCAGGAACGAGAACCGGGTCGCGGCCTCGCGGGTGAGACCGGCGAATATCCCTGCCGTGATGGTCGACCCGGACCGTGACACGCCGGGCAGCAGCGCGATGGTCTGGATCGTCCCGATGATCACCGCGTCCTTAAGATTCAGGTCAGCGAGCGTGCCGCCGGTCGGGTCGCGCCCGTCACGGCCGAGCGGGAGCCGCCGCGGCTGCGCCTCGGTGGCGGTCGCGTCC
>JBOGEA010000359.1:0-5931 GCA_050743205.1 Egibacteraceae bacterium
GTTCAGGCGGCCTTGTCTCCGGGGGACTCCCCCGGACTCCCTGGCCGCCTGAACCGCGCTCCGCTTCGCTTCGCCCGCAAGTCAAGGCCGCGCTTTCTCAAACACGTACTAAGACGGCCGCCCCGAAGTTGCAGCGTTGCTGGTCAAAGGATCGCGCACGGCCGTCTTCGCGATTTCACCGAGGCGCCCTAGGCTCGTGGTCGTGACGGTGATCCCGGTGCGTGCGCTCGCGCTCGCCGTGCTCGCGCTCGCTTTGGCCGGCTGCCAACTGCGAGTCGGCGTCGATGTCGCGGTGCGCCGGAGCGGGGGAGGGGAGCTGGCGGTGACCGTGGGCGCTGACGAGGAGCTGCTCGTCCGGGCGCTTGAGTCTGGGGTGGATCCGTTGGCAGCGTTAGCCGAGCAGAGGCAGCAGCTCGCCGACACTGGGTGGCGAATGACCGTGTCTGCCCGCGAGGGCGGTGGACGCCAGGTCCGGCTGTCATCCGGGTTCAAGGACGCGGACGAGTTCAACGCGCTCATCGCCGGACTCGCCGAGGCGCTGGCCGCGCCGGAGGTGCGGCTGCTCGAGCCGCTCACCCTTCAGGTGGCCAATGACCGGATCGTCCTGGCTGGGGCTGGCGGGCTCGTGTTCACGCCGGCGACGGCAGAGTTCGGCATCCCGGCGGAGGAGGCCGTCCGCTTGATCGCCCAGGACGACGCCGTGGCCTACGAGGTGCGGGTCCGCCTGCCCAGCCGGGTCTTGGACACGACCGCCGCCCGGCAGGAGCGGGGCGTCCTCGTCTGGAGCATCCCGCCGGGTGAGCGCGTCGAGATCCACGCTGTCGGCGCGCGCCCCCGCCCGCCGCGGCTGGCGATCGTGATCGCCAGCGTGGCTGCGCTCATGGGCATCGCGGTGGCTGCGGTCACCCTCGCGCGGCGAGCCAGACGGGCAGTGCCGGATGCCTGACTCTCCAGATGCCGGGCTGCCAACGTGGGAGTCGAGGTGTGATCCGTGAATGAGTGGGGTAAAGGTGGCTCAGCAGTAGACGACGGATGACGGGCAGTATCGCGATGACGTATGCTCCGGAATTTCAGAGGGCCTCCCAAGGCTCCCCTTTCGTGGGTGCGCTCGTGATGTTGGGCTTGTCGATCGTGTTGGTATGGCTGCCGCTGCTCGGTCCGCTGATCGCTGGATTCGTGGGTGGGCGGATCGTGGGGCGCGGGGGCACGGCCGTGTTCGTGGCGCTGCTGCCGGCGATCGCGCTGGCGTTGGTGATCCTCGTGGCGCTGGCGCTGTTCGACCTGCCGCTGGTCGGCGCGGTGGTGGGCGCCGGCCTGTTCCTGGCGGTCGCGATCCAGGACATCCCGCTGCTGCTCGGCGCGTATGCGGGAGGCGCGGTCGCCCGGTAGGAGCGCAGCGGCGCAGGTTCCACGACTTCTCACCATTTTTCGAGTCCAATGGTCGAGTTGTTCCGTTCCGTACCGATGAAGGGAGAGACGCTATGGGTCTTGACGATCTGAAAGGCCGTGCAAAAGAGGCTGCCGGCCGGCTGACCGGGGACAGACGGCTCCAGCGCGAGGGCAGAATCGATCGGATGACCGGCAGGGTCAAAGACGCGGTCGACAAGGTGAAAGGCAGGCTTACGGGTAAGGGCGGTCGGTAACGTCCCCCTTGCCGGCGGCAGACGCCCGGTCCCCGCGGGGGCCGGGCGTGCCTGCCTTCCCGATGGCGCGCATGGCGCGCCATCGTGAGACGGACGAGGCCTGGCTTGTCGGGCTGGCGCAGCGTGGGGATCTCGACGCGTTCGAAGCGCTCGTGCGGCGTCATCGCCTGCGTGTGTACCGTGTCGCGCTGCGTATCCTCGGCGACCCGGCTGAGGCCGAGGACGCGGCGCAGGACGCCTTTGTGCAGGCGTGGCAGGCGCTGGAGCGGTTCCGGGGCGACGCTGCCTTCGGCACGTGGATGTACCGCGTCGTGACGAACCGGTGCCTCAGCCGGCTGCGCGACCGCCGTCCAGCCAATCCTCTGCCCAAGGCTGAACTGCTCCCGGCCCCCTGTACGGACACCGCCGACTCAGCTGTCGCTCGGGTGCAGCTTGAGGCGGTGAAGCGGTCGGTCGGCAACCTCACCCCTGAGCAGCGGGCGCCGTGGGTGCTCCGAGAGTTGGAGGGCTTGACCTATGAGCAGATCGCCGACGCGCTCGACCTGTCGCTGTCGGCGGTGAAGGCCCGCATTCACCGGGCTCGCCAGGAGATCCTCCATGATCTGCGGGGATGGACACAGGCATGAGCCAAGACGGCCAAGGCGTCGAGTATGGCGACCGGCTGGCATGCGGCACAGCGGTCGCTGACCTGTTGCACCAGGTGGCCGACGACATCCCAGGCGGGCCACACCGCCGGAGTTGCGCGCACTGCCGTACGACTGTCGCGGAGCTGTCGAGGCTGTGGACGGCGGTCCACTGGCTGGCTGCAGAGCCGGTTGTCGTCCCAGCGGGATTCACCGCGACCGTGCGCCGCCGGATCGTGGAGCCGGTTGCGCCGGGTGTGGTCACCGGCGCCAAGCCGACCCCGCGGCCCCGAGCCTGGGTGCCGCTGCGGGTTCCAGGACCTGGCGCCACGCGGATAGGCGACACCGTGATCCGTCGGCTCGCGCGGCTGGCCTCACAAAGCGTGCCTGGCGTGGTCGTGACGCCATCGCGCGAGAGCGTCCAGGTGGCGGTCTCCGGTGGTCGAGTCGTGGTCTCGATCCAGATCCGCGTCGCGTACGGCGATGATCTGGTGGCGGCGGCCGACGCGGTACGCATCGCGGTCGTGGTCCAACTGCTGGCCGTGGCCGGCCTCGACGACGTCCAAGTCGACGTCACCGTGACCAGCCTGCACGACTGAGACGCAGCGCTACGCAAGCTCGAAGAGCAGGGGGGCGTGGTCGGACGGCTTGGGGCCCTTGCGGAACGAGCGGTCGATCCCGCAGCGTTGGCAGCGTTGCGCCAGTTGCGGGCTCAGCAGGCCGAGGTCGATCCGCAGCCCGAGGTTCTTGTGGAAACTCCCAGCCCGGTAGTCCCACCAGGTGTACTGCGCGGCGCCGGGCTCGAGGTGGCGGAACGCATCGACCAGCCCGCGGGCGAGTATGGCCTCAAGCCGGCTGCGCTCGGCCGTGCTCGTATGCGTCGATCCCGCGAACGCGGCGGGATCGTAGACGTCGATGTCGGCTGGTGCGATGTTCACGTCTCCCGCGATCAGCAGCGGGCCACCTGCCAGGGCGCTCGCGCGCGCGCACATCGCATCGAGGAACATGAGCTTGTCATGAAAGGCCGGGTGGTCTAGCGCGCGGCCATTCGGTACGTATACGCTTACCGCTCGAAGGGTCTCGCCGTTCGTCCCCGCAGTCACGGTCGCCTCGATCCAGCGGGCCTCCTCGGGCCGCGGCTCTGCCTCCAGGCCGAGTTTGACGTGTGTCAGGGGGCGCTCGACCGGGGCAAGGATGGCCACTCCCGCCCAACGGCCAGCGCTGTGGTCGGCGGCCGAATACCCTGCGGTCGCCAGATCCGCATGCGGGAAGGAGTCCGAGGACACCTTTGTCTCTTGAAGGCAGAGCACATCCGGCCGATGGGTGTCGAGGAACTCGAGGACGCGTGGAAGCCGAGCGTTCAGCGAGTTCACGTTCCAGGTCGCGAGGAGCATGCGCTTCATGGTGCCCCAGATAGGGCCGTCTTGCCCAGAGCCCTCCGGCGCGACATGCTCGCAGCCGATGGAGGGACCGGTGCTTGACCGCTATGCCGACGGGTTGCGTGCGCGTGACCCCGACGCGATCGCGGCATGCTATGAGGCCCTGCACGTGCCGCTGTTCCGCTTCCTGATGTCGCAGTGCGGCGACCGAGCGCTGGCGGAGGACCTCGTCATGGCGACATTCGAGGAGCTTCTCCGGCACGGCCATGGCATCCGCGGCGGCGGTGACGCGATCCGGGCATGGGTGTTTCGGGCAGCCCGCAACAACCTGATCGACGACCGGCGCAAGGCGCGCCGCCGGGGTGATGTCCCGCTGAGCGACGAGGATGCCGAGCGGCATGTCGTAGAGGGCCTCGGGACTGAGGCGGCGGCGTTGAACATCGTGGGGGACCGGCAGCTGCAGGCGGCTCTCGCGCGTCTCAGCCCTGAGCAGCGTGAGGTCCTCGCACTGCGGTTCGGAGCGGGCCTGTCGGGGCCTGAGACGGCGAAGGTGACTGGCCGCAGCCTCAACGCCGTCAAGTCGTTGCAGCACCGAGCCCTGGGCACGCTGTCCAAGCTCATGGGCGTGGATGGAAAGAATTCGTAAATGACCGCAACCATTCCGGCGTCTGCTGCGCTGTCACCGTTGATGGATGCCGCGCGCCGAGGGACGACCCTATGACGCGCCGCCCGGACCAGGCGGGCGGCGTGGGGTCTGAGGTGCCTGCAGAGTACGCGGAGCTTGCTGACCGCGTCTCCAGGCATCTGTCGGCCCAGTCCTTCGATCCCGCAGTACGCGCGAGCCATCTTCACCAGCTGCGAGAGTTGGCCGCCGCACAGCCGCTGCCGAGGCCTGTGCGCGGTCATGTCAGTCCCCTATGGCGCGGGTTGGGCCGCCGCGTCGTGGGGACGGCGGCAGCGGGTCTCGCAGCGACAGCGCTCAGCACGTCAGCGTTGGCGGCAGCCTCGCAGAGCGCGCTGCCGGGGGAGTCCCTCTACGGGGTGAAGCTCTTCGTAGAGGATGTGCAGCTTGCTGCGGCGCTGACGAAAGAGGGGGAGGTCGCGACGCTGGTGGACCAGGCACAGCGTCGCACCGTGGAGGCGGACTTGCTGATGCAGCAGGGCGCCGAACCAGAGCGGGTCGAAGCCGCCGTCCTGGCCGTCGCGCCGCTGCTGCGCGAGGCCAAGAGGATCGCGGACGACGACCCGGGGCTCAACCAGCAGGTTGCCATGGGGGCAGGCGAGATCGCCGGGAACCTGGGGGAGCTGGGGAGCCAAATGCCCGAGTCGAACGCAGACACACGTGAGGCGTTCGACGTGGCCAGGGAGGATGCCTCGGCGACCAGCGTCGAGGCAGCCGACGCCAGCCGGGCGACACCGCCCGGTGAGGTGGCGGAGCCCCCGGCCCCGCAGCCGCCCAGTGTGGCGGCTGCGGAGCCGGGGGCCGACTCTGGCACGCAAGGCCAGGGCGCCGAGGGGGATGCAGCGGCGGCGGCGGGTGAGGATGCGACAGACAGCGCGGTGCAGGATCAAACCACTGAAGATGAGCTGGCTGACCAGACGGAGCCTGCCCAGGGGGACCTCTCCCCAGGAACCGAGGTCGCCGAACCGTCACCACCGCCTGCACCGTCACCACCGCCTGCACCATCACCACCCTCGCCCCCCGCACCGCCGACCAGTGACTACCAAGAACAGCCGTCTGAAGGTGACCCGTCCGAGGAACAGCCGTCTGAATTCCAGCCCTCCGGAGGGGAGTCCTCCGGAGGGCAGCCGTCTGAGGAGGACCGGGCCGAGCCCGAGCCGACACCGACACCGACAGTTGCAAGCGAACCAGCCGTTGAGCCGGCTCCTGAGAGCACGACAGGCACAGAGGCCCCCCAGGCTGAGCCGGCGGAACCGGCCGCTGAGCCGGCTACTGAGGACACCACCAGCAGAGGTCCCCAAGGAGGGACCGTCGAGCCTGAGCCGTCAGGCGATGGGGAGTAGTGCAGTTTCCCCACACGGATCGTTTCGTTCGTCCGGATGGACACGCTCGGGGCGAACGCAACGATTTCGATTCGGGTGCGGCTCTCCTGAAGTGACGTCGCAGCGTCCTCCCACTCACTGCCGCCGCCCGAACTGAAGAGCACTGCCAACGGTTCCGCGCCACATCGAACCACGTCACGAGGACGGGAACTCCATCGGGCTCCAGCACCCAATCGGCGTGAACCCCAACGCCACCAACCTCATGTCCCGAGCGGAAGTCCG
>JBOGEA010000360.1:0-5928 GCA_050743205.1 Egibacteraceae bacterium
CCCGCTTGGGCTCCTCGGTGATCGTGGTGCCGCCGTACTTGTGCTCGACCGTCACCGGAAACGCGCCCGCCTCCTGACCCCACGCAGAGGCCGGCAGGACGCTCAGGACCCCCAGCGCACCCGCGCCCGTCAACAGTCGGCGCCGGGTCAACTCGCTGACGGGATCCGTGAGCAGGGTCATGGTCATTGGTGCTCCTTCGCGCCCGTGCGCGACGACCCGCTCGTGAACCGATTGCCCTGTTCCACGATCTGCCGCCGCCCATATCCCTCCGCGAGCCCGCGCTCGCGCGAATAGGTTAGGATCACTTTACGAGCGGCCGGGCGGCGCGGTCAATGGCCTGGTCACGGCCTGTGGCTGGCTGACGCTGGCGGCCAGGATCCGCTGACGCCGCGTCCGGCTGGCCATGGCGTCAACGCGGGGGCGCGGGGGCGCGGGGTCGCGGGGTCGAAACCGAAGACGCGGGCGAGGTCGTCGAGCAGTGCGTGAGCGCCCTGCAGCCCCACCGACAGGCCCCAGAAGGTGTCGCTGAACCTCGTGGGCCTCTCCCCGTCAGCTAGCGCCACAGCGGGTTGGCCCGGAACCGTTCGCTGGTCTGCGCGGACTCGCCACCCTCGGTCACGGTGACGAAGATGCAGTCCGCGTGGCGTCGGGGATGCGCTCCTCGCTGATAGGCGCCGCGAACTCGTCGACGTCTTGGGAGGGCAGGCGGGCCAGACCGGTGTCGTCGAGCACGATCCCAAGAAGCTGGCCCGCTGGTACAGCCGCGTCTCGGCCGGCAGGAACCGGATCAACGAGATGGTCGGGTTGCGGCCCAACTCAGCGCGGACGGCGCCACCGATCGCCATGGCCCGCTGCTCGTAGTCGCTGATCCGCGTCGCTGACTTCCGAGCGAATGAGCAGTTCCAGCCACATCTGTCACGATGTGCTCATCACCAGGCCTGGGATGCACGACAGGGACCCAGCCACCCACGGATGTGTGAGAAGACCCCAAAAATTGGCGATCTGGTGGCGCGTCAGCGCCACACTACGGGACGCCAGTGGTGGTCGTGGGCGCAGACGCCTCGTCCGGTTTGGACCATAGGGCGCTTACGTCCAGCACTGCGACCAGGACGAAGAGTGCGAGCCGGTCGGCATGGTGGTCGTCGCAGACACCTCGTCTCCAAGCGAGACCCGTAGGGCGAGGCCACGAGCAAACTCGCGGCTCGGGTGACGGCGATCGCCGAGATGGTGGCGAATCGCCATATCGTGCTGCCCCGAACGTGTAACCCGAGGTGTTGTGGAGACTTTGCCCCACCTGGTGGGGCAAGTCTCCACAACACTGTCGTCGATGGGCTACGGAGGGGAAAATCGAGGAAACCCGAACGAGAAGTGCAGAAAGAGCATTCTATGTCGTGATGTGCTGGGCGGCCAGCTCGCCTATCCGCCAACGGACCCGGGCGCGGTGCGGTCGGACCCGATCAGCCGGCCCAGGTCGGCCGGTCGACCGGAACGAGGACTCGGGACGGGATCCGAAGGATTATCGCCGGAATCGCTGAGCAGGCCATCGTCCTCCTCATCTACGCTGCGGGTTCAGTGGCCTGTAGGGGGTGGGATGCCTGTTGCGACGGTTGTGCCTGATCTGAACCAGCTTGTCCGTGTGCGCGATCGCCTGTGGGTGGTCGCTGATGTGGAGGGTGGCGGCCAGCACCTCGTGAGCCTGGTCTCGGTGGAGGACGATGGGCTGTCAGAGGAGCTGCGGGTCGTCTGGGAGCTGGAGTCCGGCGTTGAGGTGATCGCCGACGCACAGCTGCCGACGCCCGCGATGGACCGGTTCGACGACCCGGGCAGGCTCGACGCGTTCCTCGACGCTGTCCGCTGGGGTGCGATCGCGTCGGCGGACTCGCGGGCGCTTCAGGCGCCGTTCCGTGCCGGCATCTCGATTGAGGACTACCAGCTAGACCCGGTGGTCCGGGCGCTGCGGATGCCCAGGTCAACCTGCTCATCGCTGATGATGTGGGGCTGGGCAAGACGATCGAGGCGGGCCTGGTGGTCCAGGAGCTGCTGCTGCGCCACCGCGCCCGCACCGTGCTGGTCGTCTGCCCGGCCAGCCCTGTGCGTGAAGTGGCGTGACGAGATGGCTGAGAAGTTCGGTCTGGAGTTCCGCATCGTGGACACCGAGCTGCTTCGCGACCTGCGCCGCCGCCAGGGGCTGTACGCGAACCCGTGGACGCACTACCCGCGCCTGATCGTCTCGATCGACTGGCTCAAGCGCGAGCGGGCGCAGCGGCTGCTCCGCGAGGTGCTGCCCGCACGGCCGGCCTACCCGCGCAGGTTCGACCTGTTGATCGTCGATGAGGTCCACAGCGCGGCGCCGTCGGGGCGGGGCCGGTATGCGACGGACTCGCTGCGGACCAGGGCGCTGCGCGGGATCGGGCCGCACTTCGAGCATCGGCTGTTCCTGTCGGCCACCCCGCACAACGGGTACACGGAGAGCTTCACCGCGCTGCTGGAGCTGCTCGACCCCCAGCGTTTCGCCCGCGGTGTGCGGCCCAGCCCGGAGCAGTTGCGCCGGGTGATGGTCCGCCGGCTGAAGTCGGAGCTGCGTGCCGAGCTGCCCCCCAAACCCGACGGCAGCCCGCGCTTTCCGGTCCGCGAGATCGTCCCGCTTGAGGTGAGCTATTCCGACGAGGAGCGCGCTGTGCATGCCACGCTCGACCGGTACGCCCAGTCGCGGGCAGCCGCGGCGGAGCGCACCGGGGGCGCGGCTGGCCGTGTGGCGGCCGAGTTCCTGCTCACGCTGCTGAAGAAACGGCTGTTCTCCTCGCCCGCCGCGTTTCTTCACACGCTCGACCGCCACCTTGAGACCCTGACCCGCGCGGCCGGCACGCGACGAGCCCCCTCGGCGAAGGTGCTTGCCGCCGCCCGTGACGAGGTCGAGGCCGACTTCGCCGATGAGGATGAGCTGGAGACCGCGTGGGACGCCGCCTTCGAGGCGGCCGAGCGGTTCGCGGCGCCGCTGACCCCCGGCGAGCGCGGCCTGCTGGAGGAGCTGCGCGGCTGGGCGGGCAAGGCCGCCGACCGCGGCGACGCGAAGTCCGCAGTCCTGCTCGACTGGCTGGAGAGCATCGTTCGCCCCGGCGGCTCGTGGACCGACGAGCGGGTGATCGTGTTCACCGAATACCGCCACACCCAGATCTGGCTGCAGCAGCGGCTGGCCGCCCGCGGGCTGGCGGGAGACCGGCTCGCGCTGCTGTACGGCGGGATGGACAGCGAGGTCCGGGAGCGGGTCAAGGCCGAGTTCCAGCACCATCCGTCGCTCGCGCCGGTGCGGATCCTGCTCGCGACCGACGCGGCCAGCGAGGGTATCGACCTGCAGCGCCACTGCCACCGGCTGGTGCACGTCGAGATCCCGTGGAACCCGAACCGGCTGGAGCAGTGCAACGGCCGCATCGACCGGCACGGCCAGCCGTCGCCGGTCGTGACGGTGCACCACTTCGTCGGCGCCGGGTGGGAGCGGGCCGAGCCGGGCTCATTGGAGGGGGACCTGCAGTTCCTCTTCGCCGCTGCCCGCAAGGTCGAGGCGATCCGCGACGACCTCGGCAACGTCGGCCCGGTGATCGCTGAGCGGGTCGAGCGGGCCATGCTCGGCGGTGTTGCGACCCTCGACACCACGACCGCCGAGGCCGCGTCGCCGTCGCGCCGGGTCCTCAAACTGGAGCGCAAGCTAGGCGAGGAGATTCACCGTCTGCGCCAGCAGCTCGACGCAAGCATCCACGAGCTGGACATCACCCCGGCCACCGTCGAACGCGTTGTCCGCGTGGGTCTGGAACTCGCCCGCCAGCCGGGACTGCGGCCCGCAACCTTGGACCGGGCGGCACAGGGCCCGGTGTTCGAGATGCCCCGGCTGACCGGGAGCTGGGCGCGCTGCGCGGGCACGGACCTGGAGCATCCGGTCACCGGCGAGCGCCGGCCGATCACGTTCTCCCACGCGGTCGCCGGCGGTCATGACGATGTCGTGCTCGTCCACCTTGGCCACCGCCTCGTCCAGCAGGCGCTCCGGCTGCTCCGCGCCGAGGTCTTTGAAGCTCCGTAGGCCACCGTCCACGCGGATGCGATCGGGATGCATCCGCGCAGCTCGTGAACCGGTGACAGTCCGCTGTGAGCCGTCGAACACCGAGCGTGTTCGTCCCGTAGGCAGTCAGTCTGGTAGCCACGGGTGAGCGGGGGCTCCCGAGACTGATGCGCGGGCTGAGCCGGCGACCGTCCGGGCCGAGACGCGCGCGGGCCGAGGACGGCGGCTTGCCGCCGCCCGCAGGCCCGCCCTTGCACTCTCTGGTCTTCCCGCGCGCCGCCTCAACGGCGGACGCCGGCCTGCCCGCACGTGGCGGCGGCGCAGCCGCCGCCCTTGAAGTGGTAGAGAAACTCCTCACACGCGTCAGGCACGCAGAGAGCGAAAACAACCCGGATGATGCGCACGATGAGGGACGCCGTCGCCGTTCACCTGGACCTGGCTTGCCGGGCGTCGCCCCTGGCATCGTATCCGCGACCGCGCGGGGGCGCCCGTCCATCGTGGCATCCGTCCGTCCTTGACGTCACCAGATAACGTGGAGCCTCCGATGAGGTCGCGTCCTCCCTGCGCTTTCCATCAATGGCGTCCAGAGCATCGATAAGCCCGAACGTGCTCGCCCCGTGCCAACGGGCATCCAGGTCGCGCGCTCAGATCCGCGAAGCACCCAGCTACGACGACGAACCGCCTTTCTTATCGGAAGTGCGGACTACGAGCGGACGAGGCGTGGCGTAATTCGCGCTGACCCCCGGCGAGGATCAACAGCACCGACCGACTAGGTGACATGTGCCCAGTATCTCACACCTTCGGCTCCCCTTTCTCAGTGACGTGCTCATCTGCCTGCGATACACGCCGCCTATCCGGTATAAGGCATTGGTGACGGCCCCAAGACCTGTCACGCTCGCCTCTGGTGATCAGCGGTCTTGCCTGAGGCGCTGCTTGATGTGATCATTGAGTTCATAACGCGACAGAACTTCCTCGGGCACGTCGATGGCACCGGCGATCCAGACCAGGCAAGCCGGGGCGCCACACATGCACTTGAACGGCCCCACCATCTCCCATTCGGTCGATGGGTAGAAGAAGGTCAGCTCCTCGCCCGCCGTGATCGGCCGGATGGCCTTCATCCGCATTTGGCCTGTGTCACCAAATACGTTGGGCATGCACGAGTGGTTGAGGTAAGACACCGGCGGCTCGTCGATGTACCTGCGGTCACCAAGCGCGATGCTGTATACGGTCGGCTCGTCGGTGACCACACACCCGCTGAGGTCGGCTATCACCTCATTAGGCGTTAGCGACCTTGTAGCAGCGAGTCCCCTGCCGTAGGGCCGTCCTTCGAGGATGATAAGTTTGAGCTGTTCGTCGATTAGATATATCACTAGCAGACCTCTCTTACCTACTCTGAGTGGCTTGGCCATGGCGATGGGCATCGGGAGTAGCCATACATCCGGAGCACCTCGGCGAAACGGTCCTGCGCCAGTCGGACATGCTCCGATGTGAACACGTCACGCCATGCTCCAATCTGGCCCCTGAAGAAAGAGAAGGAGTCGCGTCGGAACAGCCGTTGCGCCACGTCTTCCGGATTACTGTCGCACCCCATCAATGCCTGCATTGCTGATATTACTGACGGCTGCCGCGCATGGTTTCACAAAAGACCCTGCGTGCATTCTTACGATCAGCTTCTCGCTCTTTCAGAGAGCCACCGCAGGTCTCGACATGCTGGAGCAACTGGACGTCCAACTCCTTGGGGATAACGGGTTGCTGGGCAATCAAGTGCTGAAATTCATCGTTCGTAGCGCCTGCGATCCATGCTTGGGCGAACTCTCGAGCCGCAGCCTCACTCGCCATCTGGATCATCTTGCTCTCGTGATTGTCGGCCTCGCCG
>JBOGEA010000361.1:0-5907 GCA_050743205.1 Egibacteraceae bacterium
TCAAGGCGCTGCCCGTGATCGTCCTCGGCGGCCTGGAGTCGATCGGCGGCGCGGTCATCGGCGGGCTGGCCATCGGCGTGTTCGAGGCGCTCACAGCGGTCTACCAGCCCGAGCACGCGCCGTGGCTGGGCGATGACTTCTCCGTCGTCTCGCCCTACCTGCTGATGCTGCTCGTCCTGCTGGTCCGGCCCCACGGCCTGTTCGGCACGCAGGAGGTCGAGCGGGTATAAGAATGAGGGCTGGGCCGGCGGTCTATGCTCGCCGAGCCGTTGTGAGGCTGCGGGTGACCCGTCGTGATAGGAGAGGCGGATGCAGGCATGGCGAACGCGAGCATCGGGGCAGCCGACATGCGTTATCGCAGGTTGGGCACCAGCGGGATCGAGGTGTTCCCGCTGGGGGTCGGCTGCTGGGCGATCGGCGGGGAAGACGTGAATCTCGGCTTGCCGATGGGCTGGAGCACCGCTGACGACAAGGCGTCCCTGCAAGGCCTGCTCCGCGCGTTCGAGTTGGGGGCAACCCTATTCGACACCGCCGATGTCTACGGCCGTGGCCGCTCAGAGCGACCGCTCGGTCGGTTCCTTCGCGAGGTGCCCCGCGATCAGGTCGTGATCGCGAGCAAGGTCGGCTATCTCGCCGGGACGGCGCCCAACGCCTCCACCGCCCGGGCTGCGTCTGCGGCATCAGTTGGAGCAGACCCTCGACCACCTCGGCACCGGCTATCTGGACATCTACTTCCTGCACAACTTCGATTTCGGGCCTGACGACGCGTACCTGGCGGGCGCCGTCGAGCAGATGCGGGCCTTCCCGGCCTGCGGTCTGGTGCGGGCGATCGGCATGCGCGGCCCACACCGCTTCGCATGGGAGCGCCTGACCGTCCCAAAGGCCGGGCGGTCTGACAAGCATGCCCGCTTCCGTGACGTGTTCGGCCGGGGTGGGGAACGAGCATCTCAGTGATCAGCCCTATAATCGCCTGACGGTAACTCGGCGTCCCTGATGCCAGCACAACGGCGTCGGGCGCTGCGCCTCGAACGGCTGCTGCCAGCTCTTCAGGCCTGCTGAGACCTACCTCTGAGAGATATGTGATTTCGATGTTCTGACCGAAGATACGGCCAAACTCTCGTTCCCGGGATTCCCTCACGACAGCTGGAGAGGGGTGCTCAGACTCCACGAGGTCATAACCGGGGGAGAGATGGACGATCCCCAACTCGCCCTCGGTCAGCCCGTACTCAGCCACCAGAGCATCCTCCGGAGCCCCTCACCCGCGGGAAACGCAGCACAGCAACTCATGCCGGCTGGCGCAGTCACCCCCAAATGATGTGAATCCAACAACCCGGGCGGAGGATGCATCACGTGATGTGACTGAAAGTCGTGATAAGGGAAGGGGAAACACCATGGGGTCAGCGTAGACTTGCAGCAGACCCGCCGCGCTCCGCCCCGAGGGGCTGGCGCGGGGTGGACGCCTGGGCGGACCCGTCGAGGCAGTCGTCGAGGAGTTCGGGATGTCGCGGTTAAAGGGACACCGGCTGGCGCGGGGCTGGCGAGCTACGACGCCGACGGGCTGGCGCGGCCGGGGATGGGTGCGCCGGGGGTATTGCCGTGAGCAGGAAATGGCGAAGCACACCCGGCGAATGTGCCGTCGCCGAATTCCGATTTAGGGTGTAAGGACTCCCAAAGCTGGGTTGGGATCCGAACAATGCGCCGCTGGGTCTGCGCGGCAGGGGCCGTCCGAGATCGCGGCGATCGCATCGGTCGCCGCCGTCATGGAGCAGAAATCGTCCTTGGCCTTTAGTAACGGCTCAAACCCTGACCGACAACCAGTCGCCATGCTCAATATGTTATGGCCCCGATGAGTAGGCGCATGAATACCTCATAAGCGCGACAGACGTATTGCCTGTTCGACCAACTCGTCGATGGGGCGTGAGCCATCTACGACGCAGGTGGCAAGGTGGCGCAGTACAAACACGTGCCGTTCGACCCCTGCGCTGGATAATTCCTTGAACAGGCGGCGGCTGAAGTTCGAGTTCATCAATCTTTCACGCCGCAGCCAGCGCTCATAGCGAGTTCGTTCGGGCACCTCGAGGTAGATGCTGACCATCTTTGAGTACAAATCGTTGACGGCTTCGAACATGCCGCAGTGTCGGACACCGTCGAGGACCACGTTCTCGACGGTGGTCCTTTGGGATGCCAACACGTCCGTGAGCAGGCCAGCGGCGCCTCGCTCCGCAATGAGCCGACGCCCCCGACTCTTCGAGCCGCAGGCTCGGCGGTCCAGCTTCGCGCTCGAGGCCTGCTCGCGGACGTACGAGCCGAAAGACGCATAGCCCCAGGACAGCCTGTGGGCAACGGCAAGACCGACGGTTGACTTGCCGCTCGCTCGTGGACCTATGACCAGTAGCGCTACGTGACTGTTGAGATCTCTCGGGCTCACGTGGGTGTCACCGGTGTCCGCAGCGTCATCCATCCGCGCCTGTCTCGTTTCGAGATCGGCACGGGCGTCAGCCGGCGCACGTCTTCCACACCGACGAGCGTCGTGTAGCGTTTGTCGGCTCGCGCTGCCCAGAACCGCTCATCGTGCGCGCAGATAGCGGCGCGATAGTCTCGCCGCAACCGCTCGAACTCGGCGTCGTTCAGCGCAACGAATTCGGTCGAGGAAGCCCTGAAGGAACCGACCACAGGGCCCGCCTTTAGGCACACCAAATCACCCACGGCAATTCGCCGGTACGGCGTGATCGAATTTTTGGAGAACCGCGACTCGACCGTTTTGCTGCCATCGAAGAGAAAGGAGAGAAACGGCTCCCGCATCACCGCTACGTGTATCCCAACGGTCTCATCGAGAAGTTCGGGCACCGCGGCCCACGCGCCATATCGCACTGACGCTTCTCGCAGTTTGTCAATGATACGCTGTCCGCTCACAGGCGTTACGCTCCTGCCAGATACATATGCTCTTGCAACTCGACGAGCAGCACGTCGAACAGCCTCTGCGCAGTCCGCGGCGGCAGCCTCAGCCGACGGGCGTGTTGGTGGGTACGCGCCGCGCTGAATGTCATGTCCGCAAGATCGGCGTCACAAAGCTCGATGAGCTCACCGATCCTACGAGGATCAGCCAGCGAGTAGACACGGTTGCCGCTCGTCCACAGACCGACACGTTCACGGACAGGATCACGCCGGCTGATCGTGCCAAGGACATCCCCCGGAACGAGCGCGCCAAGGTTCTTCTGTCCCCCGGCCGCGCGAAGCTTGATGCGGACCGGCCCGAACCGCGCCTCATGCCAGACACCCTCCTCGAATCCGGCGATCACGGGAATCCGTGGTGCTCCCACCTTTCGCATCACCAGGAGATCGCCAGTCCGCCAGTCCGGCGGAACCGGCAGATCAGCAGCGACAAGACGAAGCGACATCGCCTCGAAGTGAGGCATACGGTAACGCACCGCGCCCGCATGCGATGCCTTCGCCCTCTGTCAGTAATTACCGGCTATATCCTGCCTCGCTACAGCTTGACACAGAGGGGACCGCGGCCATCAACCGATCATGCGGGGTGCTGCGCACGAGTGGGCGCTCGTGATGCGTCACGAGTCCTCCTTGAGCAGGCGTCATGAACAGTACAATCACAGCCGCTCTATTGTCCCATCGGCTGCTGCTCGACCCACACCGCATGACCGCATGTTGACGGCCGCCACGGACCACACATGACCTCTCACGCCCTCCCGCACATTGGGAAGCTCGAGTCCAGCCGGCCGAGAACCTCCAGCTCAGCGATGCTGCGGACGGCCCAGAAGGTGGCAGGGGTTCCTTTCGCCTATTCGGAGTCGCCCGCATCACCGGCGCCTAATAGCACCCTGCGCTCGCCCGATCGATTGAGGCTGGTCAAGGGGGACGACGAGGCTCAGCATTGGGACTGTCGTCAACGCATTGATGTGGGGGCACGGCCCGCCATCCCGGGTCAGTCAATGGCGGGCCGTCTTCCCATACAACTCACGCGCACATCTGGTGCGCGCACACCAAGCATCACCGGCGACCCCCTGAATTGGGGAACGCAACAGCACCGCCACACAAGCCTTTCCCCTACCGCCCCAGGCGCGACCTCTGCTACGGTTGCGGCTCTTACCGACGGGGAGCAGGGGGGTGTGGATGCCTGAGGGCGTGCCGATCAACGGCAAAGCGTTGGCCGAGCTGCGCTCGCTGGCGGGGATGGACCAGCTCGACTTGGCCAACGCCTCCTGTGTGCACACCGCCGGGTGCTGCTTGAGCCCCCAGCACATCTCAGCCTACGAGCGTGAGGCGAAAAGGCCGGGCACGGCCAACCTCAATGCCATCATCAAGGCGCTGAGGCATGGGCTGGAGGAGAAAGGGCTGGAGCTGGGCTCGGCCGAGCTGCGCGCACTTCACCGGACACCTACGTTGGACGGCGCATGCTCGAACGGCAGCGCGCGCGAGGAGGAAGAGGCGGACCGCAGGCAGGCCGGTAAGGCCATCGTGGTGGGAGGACTCGCCGCACTGTTCCCGCGAGAGGCCTTCGAGCGGATCCGCCAGCACGGGGACCGGTCCGTGGACGCGAAGCTCATCACCGCGCACGAGGACATTGCTGACGCGTTCGCCGAGCGGCACTCCAGCACCCAGCATGACGTGCTGCTCGACCAGGTCGCCCACCAGGCGGGCAAGCTGTGGGAGCTGCTGGACCGTCCGATGGCGACTGCTGAGCGGCGGCGGCTCGACGCGCTGGTCGTCTCGACCCACGCTCAGGCCGGCCTGCTCGCGTTCAATCTTGCCGACCGCGCTGGAGCCCGCCGCTACTTGGCGCTCGCGCGGGACGTGGCCGACGACGCCGGTGACGACACGCTCCGCGCCCAGACGCTGGTAAGCAGACGCATCCTCTACACGTCGATCGAGAGCGGCGGGCGCGGCAGTGCCAGCGGACGGGCTCTTGAGCTGATGCGTCAGGCCGCGGACCTGTCGCGGCGGGCCGACCCCGACACGCGCGCCTATGTGCACGCCTGGCTGGGCTTGGAGCTGGCTGCGGCCAATGATGAGCGCGGCTTCCTCACGGCGTATGAGGTCGCTGGGCGGCTTGCCCAGCACACCGGGCACGGGGAGGGCCGCGGATATCTTGCGCGCCGCATGATGTCCTGGCGGCTGCAACCCGAGCAGGCCGCCAACAAGGGGATCGGCCTGGTGCGGGTGGGCCGCGCCGACGAGGCCATGGACGCGTTGAGGGTCATGCTCATCCCGGCGAATCCGCGATCAAGCGCGATCACGTTTCCGGGATCCGGCGTGATCGCGCTGACCGATATCGCGCTCGCGTGGGTGGTCCAGGGTGAGCCCGAGCAGGCGTGCCAGCATCTGCGGCAAGCGCTCGATCTCGCCCTCGATTCCGGGTACGCGATGGGTGTGGCGCGCATCCTCGGGGTGCGCGCCCGCTTCCCCGAACCCTGGAACGCGCTGGGCTGCGTGGCCGATCTCGACGGGCTGCTCCGCGTCCTCGCGTGAGCGGTCGGAAGGCTGTCCCGGCCGCGGAGACGCCCTCAGGCCGCCCCTCATCCGGGCGATGAACAGCTCTCGCTCATCGTGCCCCATGCTCCGTCTGCCTGGCCGGTGGCCAACCCACTGCACGCACTGAGAGGAACCTTCGCAGCCGGCACATACGGCTCCTGAGCGAAACGCTGCGATCAGCGCGTTCGACGCACCCGCCTGGCGTCTGCGACACCGCCGGTGAAGAATGTGGACATGTTCGACTATCGAGCCCATCCGCGGGTCCGTGGTAGGAGAGGAGCACAGGACACCGCGCCAGCGAGGGTTCCAGCGTGCCGCGATCGCGGCAGGCTTCCGTGACTTCGTGGAATCGATGTACCGGTGATCCGCGCACGGCTCATGTGTGGAGCATCCGCGGCGTATAGGTCGCGGATGCTCCGG
>JBOGEA010000362.1:0-5902 GCA_050743205.1 Egibacteraceae bacterium
CCACAGTCGGTGTCACTCAGGAGAAAAGCCAACTATAAGAAGCCCACGGCCCCTGTGAAGCCGACGGCCACCCAGAGGCAGGCCAGTGACGTCAGCAGCGCCACCAAGCCCACCGCCTTCGCGGGGAGCTTGCCGTTGACGAACAGGAAGAGACCGGCGATCAGGATGATGAGGAGCACGAGCGCGATCGTGAGGCCCGTGGTGGAGACGCCGGCTGCCGCAAGCGCGACCACCAGCGCGGGCGTCACGAAGAGCTGGAGGATGGTGCCGGCGATCCCGAGCTGGCCGACAGGTCGGAGATCCCAGCCGTTGAACTGCGCGATACCTGCAAAAAACAGGATGATGCCGTACATAAACATTGTCCCACTCAGGAGCAGCGGGATCTGGTCCAAGCCGAGCGCAGCCGAAGTCCTCGTGCTCAGGAGGAGCCACAGCCCTCCGAACAGCAGCGTGATTCCGGCGAGGAAGAACCCGCCCAATGCCAAGGTGGGCGCCACCGGGGCGCCGCCCTCCTGCGCGGGATAGGCGCCCATGAACGCCATCCCCTCTATCCACAGGCCGAGGAACAGCCCTATGAACGCAATCGTGATCGGATTCAGTGCGGTCATACGCACCTCCTAAGTAGCGAACCGCGCGTTGTGGACAGCCCCGTCATGAACGAGCCGCTCGACGACTTCGTCCCAATTGCAGCCGCCTCATAACCCCCTCACTCGGCGGGATCATCCACCTCACTCGTTCCGCGAGCCGGACCCCCTTCCCAACCTGCTCGTTCTCGAGGGCACCGTTGGCGCACGCGTTACCGAGTACTGCCACAGTCGTCCTCTTGGCGGCTATCGTCAAGTCCTCATCGTGGCACCGGCCGGTGTCACCGCTCGCATCGGCGGTCCGAACGGGGTTCTGTGTTGCCGCGGGCCGCGTCAGACGGGTGACACCCCTTTTCAAAGTGCCTGCACTTGACCTAGGGTGCACCCCAGAGAGAAGCAGCCCGTCCCGGAGAGCCCGACCCATGCGGGTGCTGATCCCGCTGGGCGCTGGTCCACTCCGGTGACTCGCACGGGGGTCCGGAGCACCCGTTCGATCCCCCTCATGCCCACTCGAGCCAGGAGGGCTGGATGGCACGGATCAGGGTCACGATCGACGGCATGGTCTATGAGGACGAGGTCGAGCCCCGGCTCCTCTTCGTCCACTACCTGCGCGACTCGCTCGGCCTCGTCGGCACCAACATCGGGTGTGACACGACCAACTGCGGCGCGTGCACGGTCCTGTTCGATGGGCAGAGTGTGAAGAGCTGCACGATGCTCGCCGTCCAGGCCGACGGCGGCGAGGTCACGACGATCCAGGGGTTGGCGGCCAACGGCGAGCTGCACCCCATGCAGCGGGCATTCCACACAGAGCACGGCCTGCAGTGTGGGTACTGCACGCCCGGCATGATCCTGTCGGCGATCTCGCTGCTGTCCGAGAACCCCAACCCGACCCGTGACGAGATCCGCCATGGGTTGGAGGGGAATCTCTGCCGCTGCACCGGATACCAGAACATCGTCACCGCCGTGGAGGTTGCGGCGGCCGAGATGCGGGAAGGGGCTCCACGATGACGGACGTCGCCGAGCGCAACATCGGGGCGGCGCGTCTCCGCAAAGAGGACGCCCGCCTGATCACCGGCCAGACCAGTTGGACCGACAACCTCCAGTTCCCCGGCCTGCTCCACATGGCGGTCGTGCGCTCGCCGATGGCGCACGCCCGCATCACCGGCGTCGACGTCTCCGCCGCATTGACGCAGCCCGGCGTCGTCGCCGCGTTCTCGGGCGCCGACCTGGGCGAGGCGAACGTCGGCCTGCCCTGCGCGTGGCCGGTCACCGAAGACATCAAGATGCCGGTCCACACACCGCTCGCGACCGACAAGGTGCGCCACGTCGGCGACGGCGTCGCGGTGGTCATCGCCCGGGACCGCTACCAGGCCGCCGACGCGGTCGAGCGCGTGGTCGTCGACTACGACCCGCTGCCCGCGGTGATCGACCTGGAGGAGGCCCTCACGGGCGCCACCCTCGTCCACGACGACGTCCCCGACAACAGGTGCTACCGGTTCGAGATGCCCTGCGGGGACATCGACGCGGCGTTCAACGAGGCGGACGTCGTCCTCGAGCGCCGCTACCACCAGAACCGGCTGATCCCCAACGCGATGGAGCCGCGGGCGGTCGTCGCCGTGCCGGCTGCCGCCGCCGGCGAGATCACGCTCTACTCGTCCACTCAGATCCCGCACGTCCTGCGGGTCATGATCGCGCTGATCACCGGCACGCCCGAGCACAAGGTCCGGGTGATCGCCCCCGACGTGGGCGGCGGGTTCGGCTCGAAGCTGGAGGTGTACGCCGAGGAGGTGCTTGCCTTCCAGATCGCGAAGCGGCTCGGCCGCCCGATCAAGTGGACCGAGAGCCGCAGCGAGGGCTACCAGGCGACGATCCACGCCCGCGAGATGATCCAGTACCTCTCGATCGCGGCCGACCGCGACGGCCGCCTCCGCGGGCTCAAGGTCGATCTGACCGCAGACATGGGCGCCTACCTGCAGCTCGTCACGCCGGGAATCCCGCTGCTCGGCGCGTTCATGTACAACGCGATCTACAAGATGGACGCGTACAGCTTCTCCACGACCGGCGTGTTCACGAACAAGACCCCGACCGACGCATACCGCGGCGCCGGACGGCCCGAGGCGACCTACGCCATCGAGCGCATCATGGACGACCTGGCCGCCGAGCTGCGCGTGGACCCGCTCGAGCTGCGCCGCCGCAACTGGATCACCCATGAGGAGTTTCCGTACACGACCGTGTCGGGGCTCACGTACGACTCCGGCAACTACGAAGCCGCGACAGCCAAGGCGCTCCAGCTCTTCGGCTACGACGAGCTGCGCATGGAGCAGTGGAAGCGGCGGGCGGCCGGCGACCGGGTCCAGCTCGGCATCGGCATCTCGACGTACACCGAGATGTGCGGCCTCGCGCCGTCGCGAGTGCTCGGCAGCCTGCGCTATGCCGGCGGCGGCTGGGAGACATCCACGATCCGGGTCACGCCGACCGGCAAGGTCGAGGTCGTCACGGGCACCTCGCCGCACGGCCAGGGCCACGTGACCTCGTGGAGCCAGATCGCCGCGGACGCGCTCGGGGTGCCGTTCGAGGACGTTGAGGTGATCCACAGCGACACGAAGACCGCGCCCCAGGGCTGGGACACGTACGGGTCGCGCTCGCTCGCCGTCGGCGGCGTCGCGGTGCACCTCGCCGCGCAGAGGCTCGTGGAGAAGGCGAAAAAGTTCGCCGCGCACCTGCTGGAAGCGTCCGAGGGCGACATCGAGTTCGCGGATGGCAAGTTCAGCGTCCGCGGCTCGCCCGAGGCCGCGAAGGCGATACAGGAGATCGCCTTCGCGGTGTTCGCGGCCCACGACTACCCCGAGGGCGCGGAGCCCAACCTCACCGCCGACTTCACGTTCGACCCGGAGAACTTCTCGTACCCCCACGGCACGCATCTCGCCGCGATGGAGGTCGACACGGAGACCGGCCAGGCGACGATCCGCGCCTATGTCTGCGTGGACGACTGCGGTGTCGTGATCAACCCGCAGATCGTCGAAGGCCAGATCCACGGCGGCCTCGCCCAGGGGATCGCCCAGGCGCTGTTCGAGGAGGCCGTCTACGACGCGGACGGCAACCTCGTGACCGGCACGATGGTCGACTACTACGTCCCCGGCGCGCCCGACCTGCCGGACTTCGTGACCGACCGCACCGTGACCCCGGCGACGTCGAACCCGCTGGGCGTCAAAGGCGTCGGCGAGGCCGGCACGATCGCCTCGACCCCCGCGATCATCAACGGGATCGTCGACGCGATCCGCCATCTCGGAGTCAGCGACGTCCGCATGCCCGCCTCGCCCGAGCGGGTGTGGCGAGCCATCCAGGATGCACAGGGAGGTGCGCGGTGATTCCCGCCCCGTTCGAGTACGTCCGGGCAGGCTCGGTCGAAGAGGCCGTGGCGGCGCTGGCGCGGTACGGCGACGACGCCAAGGTCCTCGCCGGTGGGCACAGCCTGCTCCCGCTGATGAAGCTGCGGCTGGCGGCCCCTGCCGTGCTGGTCGACGTCGGCCGCATCGACGCGTTGAAAGGCGTCCGTGAGGAGGGCGACCGGATCGTGGTCGGCGCGGCCACGACCCACGCGGCCGTGATGAAGGACGCGCTCGTACAGCGGCACTGCGGCGTCCTCGCCCACGTGACCGCCGAGGTCGGCGACCCCCAGGTGCGCCATCGCGGCACCCTGGGCGGCGCCCTCGCCCACGGCGACGCCGCCGGTGACCTGCCAGCCTGCGCGCTGGCGCTCGACGCCGAGTTCACCGCTCGGGGTCCGGGCGGGGAGAGGATCATCGCGGCCATCGACTTCTTCGTCGACTACCTGGAGACCGCGCTGCGCCCTGACGAGGTGCTCGTCACGGTCAGCTTTCCCAAGCTGGGGACCGGCTGGAGCTGGAACTACCAGAAGTTCAACCGCGTCGCCCAGGCCTGGGCGATCGTCGGCTCGCTGGCCGTTGTGGCGCGTGTCAACGGCACGATCAGCCAGGCCCGCGTCGGCCTGACCAACATGGGCAGCGTCCCGATTCGTCCGTCCGCGGTGGAGGCCGCCCTGGCCGGCCAGGGCACAGACGCGATCGCCGCCGCCGCCGCGCGGGCCGATGAGGGCACCAGCCCGCCGGCCGACCTCAACGCCCAACCCGACTACCGCCGGCACCTCGCCCGCGTCCTGACCCGTCGCGCGCTGGAGCGCGCGGTCGGCTCGCCGGATTGAGCCTGAGCTCCTCGCGCGGCCTGCTGCCCCCTGGGATCGACGATCCCGAGGGGCTGCGGGCCCGTCTGGCCGAGCACTCCTATCTGGCCGACGACGGGTTGGCGACCGCCTGCTACCTGGGCCTGCTCCTGCACCGGCCGCTGTTCCTCGAGGGCGAGGCCGGCGTCGGCAAGACCGAGGTCTCCAAGACCCTCGCGTCGATGCTGGACGCGCCGCTGATCCGGCTGCAGTGCTACGAGGGCATCGACGCCTCGCAGGCCCTGTACGACTGGGACTTCCCGCGCCAGCTGCTCCACCTGCGGGTGGCCGAGACCGCTGGGCGTCACGACGCCAGCCAGTTGGAGGCCGAGCTGTACGACCGGCGCTTCCTGCTCACCCGCCCCATCCTGGCGTCACTGGAGACCACCCCGAGCGTCCTGCTGATCGACGAGGTGGACCGGGCCGACGACGAGTTCGAGGCGTTCCTGCTGGAGTTCCTCTCAGACTTCACGGTCAGTGTCCCGGAGATCGGCACCCTGCACGCCGAGGTCCCTCCCGTGGTCGTCATCACCTCCAACCGCACCCGCGAGGTCCACGACGCGCTGAAGCGCCGCTGCTACTACCACTGGCTCGACCACCCCGACTTCGCGCGTGAGGTCGCGATCGTGCGGCTGCGCGTCCCCGCCGCCAGCGCGCGCCTGGCCGCGCAGGTCACCGCCGCCGTCCATGCCCTGCGCGCGCAGGACCTGCTCAAACCGCCGGGCATCGCCGAGACGATCGACTGGACGGAGGCGCTCGTCGCCCTGGGCGCGCACGACCTCGACGCCGACCGCGCCACCGCCACCCTGGGCTCCGTGCTGAAATACCGCGAGGACCAGCAGCGCGCCCGCCGCCTCGACATCGGCGACCTGGTGGCCAAAGCGCTCGCCCAGGGCATCAGGAGGGTGGGCGAATAAGGGCCAAGACGGGGCCCGCCCCGAAGAAGCAAAACTGCTGTTAAGAGGATCACGCGCAACGGATTCGCGGACCTCGTGTCCGCGAATCCGTTGCGCGTGAGTCAAGTCTGGCGGGTGGTTGCGCGTCACGTTCCTCTGGGTGGTTGTGTGCTGGATCGCGG
>JBOGEA010000363.1:0-5874 GCA_050743205.1 Egibacteraceae bacterium
CTCCGGGGGACTCCCCCGGACCCCCTGGCCGCCTGAACCGCGCTCCGCTCCGCTTCGCCCGCGACTCAAGCGCCGCGATTCTCAAACACGGTCTAAGTGATGGCGGGGCCCGCAAGCCGATATGACACCTGCATTGAGGTCTGCGGGCGGCTCGAGCATCCGGGGCTGGCGACCGACATGCCGAGGTGGATCGATCACACCGGTCTCGACACGACCGTCGACCAGGCCCGGATCGAGGACGCCCTCGAGAGCATGGACCTGGACGGCCGGCGGATCCTCCACGTCGGGGTCGGCAACTCCCGGTTTGCCCAGCGCTTCGCGCCTCGGGTTCGCCTCGTCGACGGCCTCACCGTCTGCGAGGCCGAGAAGAAGCTCGCCGATTCACTCCACATCACCAATTACACGGTTCATCTCCTCAGCAAATACTCCCGTGAGTTCCTGGTCACGATCGAGAACCGATACGACTACATCGTGGACAACAACCTGGCCAGCTTCGCCTGTTGCAAATACCATTTCTACCGCATGCTCGACAACTATCTGTGGTGTCTGCGCCGGGGAGGGCGGGTGCTGACCGACCAGCGTGGCATGGACTGGACCGTCGAGGATGATCCTCGATGGCGGCTGACCTACGCGGACCTGGTCGCCCTGGCCCAGAGGTTTCCGGTGGAAGCGGCCAAGGTCACGGACACCGTGTACGAGATCCGCCACGGTCAGGCCGAGGCGTGACCCTCAATCCCGCGCTCCGGGAGCTCGGGTTCAAGCCGCGGGATCGCGTGGTCATCGTCCACGCGGACGACGTCGGCATGTGCGGGGCGACCGTCGATGCCTTCTTCGAGCTGGCCGAGGGCGGCGTGACCTCTTCGGGATCGATGATGGTGCCCTGCCCCTGGTTCCCGGAGGCAGCGTCCCGCTGCCGAGGCCGCGCCGACCTCGATATGGGCGTGCACCTGACCCTCACCAGCGAGTGGGACGGCTACCGCTGGGGGCCGATCTCCACCAGGGACCCGTCCTCGGGCCTGCTCGACGAGGAGGGCTACTTCCACCGGAACCAGGACCGGTGGCGCACCATCGACCGCGAGGCGGTCCGCCGCGAGATGGACGCCCAGGTCGACCGCGCTCTTGCCGCCGGGGTCGACCTCACCCACGTCGACAGCCACATGTTCGCGGTGCTGCACGGCTCTTTGGCGGACGAGTACGTCGGCCTCGGCCTCGCCCGCCGCACGCCTGTCCTGCTGACACGCCAGCCGGGATGGGTGGCGGCTCTGTCCGAGTCGAAGATCGCCGCGTGGGAGGAGCAGGGGCTCCCCGTCTTCGACCACCTGAGGGAGATGCCGCTGAACAGGCCGACGGCGAACTGGCTCGACCGCGCCAAGCTGCTGTTCGACCAGTTGCCTGCAGGCCTCACGTACCTGATCACCCATCCGGCCAGGGACACCCCCGAATTGCGTGCCATCACCAGCGACTGGCGCCAGCGGGTGGCCGACTTCGAGACGTTCCGCGACGACGAGCTGGCCCGCCACATCCGCACGCTGGGCATCCAGGTCGTCGGCTGGCGGCCGTTCCGGGATCTGATGCGGACGCGTGACCGACCTTGATGGGAGCGCTGCGAGTCGTATCGACCCGATCTCTCGATCCACCACCTCGAAGAGCTCGACCACATCCTGGCCATCGGGTAAGCGCTTCGTCGCTGGGAAGGGCCGGCCGGCCATGAGGCCCACGCGCATGCGACCGAGCTTCTTCATCATCGGCGCCAACAAGTGCGGCACGTCATCCCTCTACCGGTACCTCGTCACGAATCCCGCTGTCCTGCCATGCGCGGAGAAGGAACCGAATTTCTTCGGGCAGCATTCGCCCGCGTATATCGCCCGCCACCTCGACGACTACTTCGCCATGTTCCCGACCGTCGACTGTGGCGGGCCGCTGACGTTCGAGTGGCACGCCTCCGACGTGGCTGGCACGTCCACGTTGACCACCGTCGTCGTGGATCGTCGGCCGGATCGGCGCTACATCACCGGCGAAGCGAGTGCGAACACCTTCCACGACGTCCCGCCGACATTGCTGCACGAGCATCTCCCCGCGGTCAAGCTCATCGTGCTGGTGCGGGATCCCGTCGACCGGGCGTACTCGCACCATCGCATGTACCGGCGGTTCAGAGACGCCGGGTGGGACCCTGGTTTCGAGGTCGGAGAGTTCGGTGCGGACATACGAGCCGAGCTGGCGGCGTACGAGCGGGGTGAGCGGACCGAGTACCTCGGTCCGGGGCTCTACGACGAGCTGCTGCGACGGTGGGCTGCCGTCTATGGCCAGAGCCGGATCAAAGTGCTCCTGACCGAGGACCTCGGTGATCCGTGCGTCGCCCGGAGGATCATGAGCGAACTCGAGGACTATCTCGAGCTGCCGAACCACGACTACGGCGACACCTTGACCCGGCGCTTCAACCGGGCGACGCCGGCCGAGGTCCCCCCCGCCGAGCGTTCGTTGCTCGCCGCGTTCTACCGTCCCCACAACGATCGGCTGCGCGAGCTCCTGGGCCGCCAGCTCGACTGGGACTGACGTGACGACGTCGGACGCGAGCCTGGGACCGCCGACGCCCTCATGGGAGCAACTCCTTGCCACGTTGACGCTCGACCCGGATCAGCTCCCGGACCCGCTCGGCGCTCCAGGGCCCAACGACGTGCTCGTCTGCGGATCCCCGAGGTCGGGAACCACCCTGCTGACGGCGATGCTGTTCCAACCGCCCGCCGCCGTCAGCGTGATGGAGCCTTGGGACGCGCTCCGTATGCCGCCGGCAGAGCTCTTCGCCTCACTCCGCTCTGAGCTGCGCTCAGGCGAGCTGCGCCGGGGGCACCTCGACGTGGCCGCGCTGAGGTCCGAAGGATCAGTCGCCACCTGCGTAGACGCCGAACAGCTAGCTCGCGTCACGCTCGACGCCGACTACACCCTGGCGGTCAAGTTCCCGATGCTCTGGCGCTACCTCGATCGTCTGCCCACCACGCGGTTCGTGGTGTGTGTTCGCGACCCACGTGAGGTGATCGCGTCGTACCGGAGGTCGCCGGGGCGGCTCGCTGAGGGACTCGACTACGAGGTCCCGTTCAACCGCTCGATGAACGAGAGCCTGCACGCTGCGACTGACGACGTGGCGCTCCGCCGTGTGCTTCTGTACGACTACGCCTACGAGCGCATCGTTCCTCACCTCGATCGACCCGAGGTGTTCGTGGTCCGGTACGAGCGTTGGCTCTCCGAAAAGGACGCGCTGCTCTCCGAGCTCGGAACGTTCCTCGGGGCTGATCTCTCGCGTCCGCTTGCACATATACGGCCGCCGCGCAGTCGTGCCGCCGAGCCGACCGAAGAGGACAACGAGGAGACCAGGCTCATCCGTGAGCACTGCCGGACCGCTGAGCCGCTCGGGTACCACCTGAGTGGCCAGTGAGGGCGCCGCGCCCGGAGGACACCTCCGGCCCGCCTCCACGAGTGGCGCCGACCCGTGGACGATTGTTATGCTCGCCTTCCGGGCGAGGAGGGCATCACCTCCTCGTACACCACGCCTCTGGACTCAAACGAGGCCGGTCCCCGGCTCATCGAGAGCATGTTCGATGGACGAGCGCAAGGGAACTTGCCCGCGTTCTCCCGTGTCGTGAGAGGCGGACCGTGAAAAGGGCTCTGGCGGTCATTGCGGCAGTCGCGGCGCTGATGCTGCCGGCGTGCAACCCCACAGGCCCGACAACCGCGGGCCCGACAACCGCAGGCTGGACACCGGTCGCGGGTATGCCACTCGAGGAACCGGATCAGGTCTTCCGGAACGACGCTGGCGTCCTTGAGGTCACGCTGACCGCCAGTACCGAGACAATCGATGTCTCCGGAAGCCCCCTTGGGGCCCGGCCCTTCACCGCCAGCGCCGGGGGCCAGACCTTCCCCGCCAAGCTGAACGGGCCCACGCTCCACGTCCGTCCGGGCGACACCATCAAGGTGACCTTCGTCAATCAGCTGGGGGACGGCGAGCCGACGAACATTCACTATCACGGGCTGCACGTGGACCCGACGGGGATCGGGGACAACGTCTTCCGCAGGTTCGCCGATGGCAACACGTATCAGTCGGAGGTCACGCTGCCGGAAAACCACCGGCTGGGCACGTACTGGTACCACGTCCACTACCACGGCAACAGTGATGGGCAGGTGATGGGCGGGCTATCCGGCCTGCTGATCGTTGAGGGCCTCGAACAGCTCTTACCCGCGGACTTGCGCGGCACCACGCAGCGTCAACTTGCGTTCCGAGATGTCCAGACAGATTTCCAGGTCGGGATCGGGGACGACCGCGGCTCAATCACCAAGGCGCCCAACCCCAACCGGCCGTCCATTCGCCTGGTCAACGGGCTGTACCAGCCGACGTTCTCGAAGGAGTCGGGCCAGTACGAGCTTTGGCGACTGGCGAATATCGGGTCGGACGTCTTCTACAGGATCCAGTTCGTGAACGGGCTCCACCCGGAAAACCCGGAAGATCTGTTTGTCGCCGCCGAGGGCGGTGTGCCCGTCTGGGATCTCCCTCCCCGATCAGAGCTCCTCCTGCCTCCGGGCCAACGATTCGACGTCCTTGTCTTGGGGGGCGATCCGGGGGAGTACCTCCTCCAGAGCCTTCCCTACGCCCAACACGCGGACGGCAACCTCAATCCCCTGCCAGTCCCAACGGAGACCGAAACGTTGGCCACCGTCACCGTGGCCGCTGCGGCCCCCGGCGTTGCACAGGCCCCCGCGCTGCCGGACGGCCTCGTCCCCGAAGAGGGGCTCTCCCTCTCGGACCCCGCCGTCATCAATGCTCTCTCGGGCACTGACGAAGTCGTCAAGCGTGGGCCGTTCGTCTTCGATTACCGCAGTAACCCGTTCAGGGCGGTGATCAATGGGGTGGCATTCACGGAGGGCATGACGCCTGCCGTCTCACCGGTTCTCAACACGGTCGAGGAGTGGACCTTGGAGAACGCGACGTCCGACGACCACCCCTTCCACATCCACGTCAACGACTTTCAGGTGATGAGCGTGAATGGCCAGCCCTATGACGCGAGTGGTCTCCAGGACGTGGTCAACATCCCAAAGCGGTACAGGAACGAGAGCGGCGAGGTCGTGAACGGCCAGGTCGTGATAAGGACCGAGTTCACAGACTTCACCGGCTGGTTCGTCTACCACTGCCATATCCTCAACCACGAGGACGCGGGCATGATGGCGACCATCCAGGTCCGGGCGAACGCGACCGATCCGATCACCCCGCCGCCCACGGGTGTGGCGGTGCATGGGTCGATCACCCGCAACACGCCCGGTGGGCCGTAGGAAGAGAACACCACCCCTTCACGACCTCGTTGCCCCCCGCCTGAACCGCCTCGGCACGGTCAGCGCCGTGTACCAATCACGAGCAGGTACTCCCGTGGTTGCACGATCTCCCCCTTCGACCGGTACCGGCTCTCGAAGAAGTCGACGTACGTCCGGTGGAGCTCCTCCCTACGGTCTTCGCCGAGCATCTTCACGGCCGCCTTCGTCGGCCCAAGCTCGACGAGAGCAGCTGCCAGCCGTCCTCCCCCGTTGGGGCGCGGAAAGGAGAGACACACTCTTGCATCTCAAGCTCGAACGCCTTGCCGAGCAGCTCGCGGACATACTCCTCACGGCCCCACGCCAAGGGGATCGGGTGCGGCTCTCCTGGAGTGACGTCGCAGCGTCCTCGCCCTCGCGCCGAGCAGCTGAAATAGATCAGCAGCGCCTCACTGCCGCAGATGTCAACGATCTCATTGCCACACTTTTCTGGACGTTGACCGGACATATAGTCCGGTCAACGTCCAGAAAACTCACCGACACCGCTCTGGCCGGCCAGCCAGCGGCATGAACCTGCGGTTA
>JBOGEA010000364.1:0-5841 GCA_050743205.1 Egibacteraceae bacterium
GTTCAGGCGGCATCGAGCCGCCTGAACCGCGCTCCGCTGCGCTTCGCCCGCGACTCAAGCGCCGCGGTTCTCAAACACGCGCTCAGGTCCACCGCCCTTTGGGCTATGCCAGGGACCGCAGGACCTCGTCGACCAGCCAGCGCTCGGGCTGGTCGACGACCATCGCGACACCAGGGCGGCTGCAGAGCACGAAGCGGACCCCGCCGCGGGCCTTCTTGTCCCGGGCGAGCAGTTCCCACACCTGCGCCGGATCGACGCGCAGCCCGCCGGTGGGCAGGCCGAGGCCGCGCAGCAGCGCGACGGTCCGCTCGGCCAGCCCAGGCTCCGAGATCCCCAGCCGCTCGCCGAGCCGGGCCGCGAACACCATCCCGAGGCTGACCGCCTCGCCGTGCCGGTACGTCCGGTACCCGGCGAGCGCCTCGATCGCGTGGCCGACCGTGTGGCCGTAGTTCAGCAGCGCGCGCTCGCCGGACTCCAACTCGTCGGCGCCGACGATCCGGGCTTTCACGGCGACCCCGCGACGCACGATCTCGGCGAGCAGGTCCGCATCCCCGGCGACGGCGTCGTCGGGGCGCTGCTCAAGCAGCTCGAGGACCGTGACATCGGCGATGAACCCGTACTTCGCGACCTCGCCGAGCCCGGAGCGGCGCTCCCTGACGGGCAGGGTGGCGAGCGTGCTGGTGTCGGCGACCACCCCGATCGGCTGGTGGAACGCACCGACCAGGTTCTTGCCCTCGGGCAGGTTGACCGCCGTCTTGCCGCCGATCGCCGCGTCGACCTGCGCCAGCAGCGTCGTCGGCACCTGGATCAGCGCGACCCCCCGGTTCCACGTCGCCGCCGCGAAGCCCGCCAGGTCGGCGACCACCCCGCCTCCCAGCGCGACCACCACGTCGTCCCGGCGCAGCGGGACCGCCGCGAAGCGGTGGTAGAGGCTCGCGAGCACGTCCAGGCTTTTCGCCTCCTCGCCGTCGGGCACGGTGATCAGCTCGACGCACAGGCCCCCGGCCGTCAGCGCGCGCCGCACCCGGTTGGCGTAGCGCGTCGCGACCGGCGCGCAGGTCACGAGCGCGGCGCGGCGCGCGTGCGGCGGTGGCGGCACATGGGCGCAGAGCCGGTCGAGCAGGCCAGCGCCCACCACCACGTGATAGGCCCGGCCCGCCACGGGCACTTCGATCCGTTGGACGGCCTGGGACTGCAGAGGCGTCTTCGGCAGGTGAGCATCGAAGTACGTCATTGTTGTGACTCTCGCTACTCCCGCTCATCTCTGGTGAGGAGCCCCGGTTGGGTGCGAGCCCACGTCAGCACGGCGGTCGCCACCTCCTCGGGGGTTCGCCTGGTGGTGTCGACGGCGTGCGCGGCTGCTCGCCGGTAGGCGCTGCCACGACGCCTGCGGAGCTGGACCAGCCGCTCCTCAAGATCGTCGCTGCCTACAAGCAAGGGTCGATTGTCGCAGGTCGCGAGTCGTTTTGCGAGTTCAGCCGGCTCCGCGTGGAGCAGCACGAGGTCACCGGTGGCCCGCAGGGCGGTGACGTTCGCCGGGTCCAGGATCGCGCCGCCGCCCACTGCGATGACCTGCCCACGCAGCGCTGAGACCCAGCGGACCGCCTCGGCCTCGCGTGCCCGGAACGCCCGCTCGCCACGGGTCGCGAACAGCCGCGCGATCGTGGCTCCGGCCTCGGCCTCGACGATCGCGTCGGTGTCGATGAACGGGCGCTGCAGCCGGGCCGCGAGCAGCCGGCCGACCACCGTCTTGCCGGCGCCCATCATCCCGATGAGGACGACGTTGCGGCCGGGCGCGAGGATCACGGCCGGTGCGTGGTCGCGCGGTAGGCCGCCAGGTTGCGCGTAACCTCCTCGAGGTGGTCGCCGCCGGTCTTCTCCAGCAGCGCGTCGGCCAGGGTCAGCGCGACGACGGCCTCGACGACCACGGCGGCGCGCGGCACGGCGCAGGTGTCGGACCGCTGTTGGATCGCCTCAGCCGCCGCGCCGGTGCGGACGTCGATGGTGGCCAGGGGCCGGGTCAGGCTGGACAGCGGCTTCATCGCGGCCCGCAGCCGCAGCGTCTCGCCGGTCGTCATGCCGCCCTCAAGGCCGCCGGCGCGGCCGGTGCGCCGGGTGATCCGGCCGTCCGCGCCGAGGGCGATCTCGTCGTGCGCCTTCGACCCCGGCACCTCGGCGCTGTGGAAGCCATCGCCGATCTGGACGCCCTTGAACGCCTGGACGCTCATCACGGCGGCGGCCAGCCGGGTGTCGAGCTTGCGGTCCCAGTGCACGTGGCTGCCGAGACCGGGCGGCAGGCCGTAGACGAGCACCTCGACGACGCCCCCCAGCGTGTCCCGCTCGAACTTTGCGCGGTCGATGCGCTCCCGCATGCGAGCCGACGTGCCGGGGTCGAGGCAGCGGACGGGATCGGCGTCGACGGCGTCGAGGTCGTCGGGGCCGGGTGTGGGCGCCTCGTCAGACACGGCGACCTCGGCGATCCGCACGACGTGCGAGACGACGCCGACGCCGACCTGCTCCAGCAGCGCCCGGGCGAAGTACGCGAGGGCGACCCGGGTGGCGGTCTCACGGGCGCTGGCCCGCTCCAGCACGTTGCGTGCCTCATCGAACCCGTATTTCTGCATGCCCACCAGATCGGCGTGGCCGGGCCGGGGACGGGTCAGCGGCACGCCACGCCCGGTCGCGGCGAGCGCCGCGGGGTCCTCGGGCCGCTCGACGCTCATCGCCTGGGTCCACTTGGGCCACTCGGCGTTGTGGATGACGACCGCGACCGGCGAGCCGATGGACAGGCCGTGCCGCACCCCGCCCAACACCTCTAGGCGGTCGGCCTCGAAGTCCATGCGGGGCGACCGGCCGTGGCCCACCCGGCGGCGGGCCATCTGGCGGTCCAGCTCAGCGGGATCGACGGGCACACCGGCTGGCAGTCCCTCGAGGATGCCGACGAGCGCGGGACCGTGAGACTCCCCCGCGGTGAGATAGCGCAGGACCATGGGCGCCGAGGCTACCGCCTGCGGCCCGCCTACATCGCGGTGCCGGTCTGGCTGCGGCCGGTGCGGGACGCGTCCAGATAGTCGGACAGGTCAGCGCCGCGGATCCGGTAGTTCTTCCCCACACGGATCGCGGGCAGCTGGCCGCCTTTGATCAGACGGTAGACGGTCATGTTCGACACGCGCATGTGCTCGGCGACCTCTGCCACCGTCCACAGATGGTCCTCTTCAGTCAACGCCATCACACGGTCTCCTCCGAACCGGCGACTGGCCGGCTCCCCTGGTGCTCATATCGGGGGCGTTCCCCACTCTGCGCCGGCCGCCCCTGACCGGACTTCGGTGCGCTGTCGGCTCCCTCTGCCAAGGTTCACAACAGCCGCACCATCTTGAACATGAGCCACAGTGAGGGTCAAGAAGAACGACAAATTACAATGAGGTAGTTCGACGGGCGCGGGTGGGTGCTGGATCCGCGCGGCATGCCGCGCGGATCCAGCACCCAGTCAGCGGCCCAGGGCCGCCTCAGCGGCGGCGCGCATCGCGGGAATCGGGGCGGGCAGGCCGGTCCAGCGCGTCCAGGCGAGCCCGGCCTGGGCGACCAGCATCCCCAGCCCGTCGATCGCGGTCGCGCCCCGCGCCCGGGCGGCGGCCAGGAACGGGGTGTCCGCCGGGCCGTAAACGAGGTCCAGCGCGATCTGGCCTGGACCAAGCGCCATGAGCGGGTCCGGCAGCGGCTCGCCGTGCAGGCCGAGCGGGGTCGCGTTGACGACGACGCGCGGGACCCCGGACTCGGGTGTGCTCGCGCCGCTGGAGCGGGCCAGGTCGGCGATCTGCCGGGCGGCCTCGGCGCGCCGGGCGCGCACCTGCACCCCCGCGCCCAGGCGGCCCAGCGCCACCGCCGCCGCCCGCGCCGCTCCTCCCGCCCCGAACAGCAGCACCGGATCGCCGGGCCGCAGCCGGACGTCGCGCTCCAGCACCTCCTGCAAGCCCCGCGCGTCCGTGTTGTCGGCGACCAGGGCGCATGAGTCCCAGAACAGCGTGTTCGCGGCCCCCACCAGCCGCGCCTCCGGCGTCCGCGCGTCGGCCAGCTCCCAGGCCGCCCGCTTGTGCGGGACGGTCACGTTCGCGCCGAGCAGCCCCAGCGCCCGCAGCCCGCCGATCGCGGCGGCGATCCGCTCGGGCGGCACGTCGAAGGCGAGGTAGACCGCGTCGATCCGCGCGGCGGCGAACCCCGCGTTGTGGATCTGCGGCGAGACGCTGTGCGCGACCGGGTGCCCGAGAAGGCACACGGCGCGGGTGGAGGAGCCGCTCACGTCGATCAGCCGGCGCGGACCTCGGCGATGGCCCGCTGGTGCTCCGCGAACGTCCGGCTGAAGCGGTGGCGGCCGGTCTCGGGATCCACGACGTAGTAGAGGTAGTCCTCGTCAGCGGGCTGCGCGGCGGCGCGGATGGAGGCCTCGCCGACCCCCGCGATCGGCGTGGGCGGGAGCCCGTCGTGCAGATAGGTGTTCCACAGCGAGTCGACCTCGAGGTCGGCGCGCAGCACCCGGTCCCTCTGCTCACCCAGCGCATACAGGACGGTCGCGTCGATCTGCAGGCGAACACCCTCCTCCAGGCGGTTGTGAATGACGGCGCTGATGCGCGACCGCTCGTCGGCCAGGCGCGCCTCGCGCTCGACCAGGGAGGCCAGGATGAGGGTCTCGTAGAAGTCGAGGCCAGTCGAGCTGGCCATCGCGCTCAGCACGCGGTCGGTCTGGGCGACCAGCCGCTCCAGGACGTCGGGCGGGCTCGCGTCGAGGCGGAACTCGTAGGTGTTGGGGAACAGCAGCCCCTCGAACGGTTGAGCGTCCTCGGGCAGGAACGTGACCGGCACCCAGTCGGGCACGGCGACGCCCTCCAGCGCCTGCCGCAACTGGCCGATCGTGAACGGGCTGCCGTCCGCCTCCACGATGCGCTCCAGCGTCTGCTCGACCGTGAGTCCCTCGGGGATCGTGACCGTGAACGTGGGCGGCGGAGCCGGACCGGCGGCCAGGACGTCGAGCACCGCTTCCAGCCCGCTCCCCAGCGCAACCTCGTACTCGCCCGCTTGGATCAACCGGCCGTCCAGGCGCGCGAGGATATTGAACACGGTCGACGACCGGATGATCCCCTGGCGCTCCAGGAGGTCACCGATCATCGACACGCCCGCGCCCTCCGGGACGACGATGACGATGGTCTCCCCCCCATGTGGGCTCGCCAGTCCCGTGGGCCCCCGCAGCATCCACAGGCCCGCGCCGGTGAGCCCAACGAGCAGGGCAAGCACGGCGAGAAAGCCCTTCGATCCCTTCGATAGGGCCATCGACTCACTCCCCTCCGGGCTGGGCGTCGAGCCAGCCCTGCAGGATGATCGTTGCGGCGATCCGGTCGCGTCCGACCTTCCGGGCAGCACGGCGGACACCGGCTCGGAGCAGCACGCGCTCCGCCTCGACGCTGGACAGCCGCTCGTCCCACAGCTGGACGCTGAGGCCGAGGTCACGCAGACCGTCCGCCACCGCCCGCGCTGAAGCGGTGCTCGCGGTGTCACGGCCGGACAGCGCTCGGGGCAGGCCGACCACGACAGTCTGGCACATGCGCGCCCGGGCGACGGCGGCGAGACGCGCCACCAGGTCCGCACCGCCGGCGATCGTATCCAACGGCGTCGCGACGAGGCCCGCTGGGTCGCTGATCGCCAACCCGACACGCACGGTCCCCACGTCGACGCCCAGGGTGGGGTACCGGCTCACTGGCGGGGCTTCCGGCCTAACCCGACGAGCCGTGGACGGGAGGGACGGCAGCGCGCCGGTGGGCGGCAGTTTTGTGCTGGATCGCGGCGGTATAC
>JBOGEA010000365.1:0-5825 GCA_050743205.1 Egibacteraceae bacterium
GTTCGGCCAGGTCAGCGTCGAGCGCAAGGCATACCGCGCGCTCGGGGCGGCCAACCTGCACCCAGCCGACGCCACCTTGAGCCTGCCGGTGGCCCGCCACAGCCACGGGCTGCGCAAGCTGGCCGCCCTCGAGGCCGCGCGCGGGTCGTTCGAAGACGCCGCCCAAGCCATCGGCCGCGCCACGGGCACCCCGATCGGCAAACGCCAAACTGAGGAGTTGGCCGCGCGCGCCGCCGGGGACGTCGCTGACTTCTACGAGGCCCGCGAGCGCCGGGCTTGCCCCGACAGTGACGTGCTGGTCATCTCCACCGACGGCAAAGGCATCGTGATGCGACCGGGAAGCTTGCGTGAGCAGACCGCCCGGGCGGCGGAGCGCGGCGGCAACAAGCTGGCGACCCGCCTGTCGCGGGGAGAAAAACGCAACCGCAAACGCATGGCCGTAATGCAGAATTTCGCATTACGGCCATAATGCGGAACGCGCGATTATGCGGAGTGTGGCCAGGTGGTGGGCGTTGTGGCTGGTCTTGAGGGTGGGATCCCTGAGCGGGTCCGCATAATCACAGACGTCCGGAGGAAGGCGAACAAGGCATCGGGGGGCCCAGTAACGCCGTCCTGTGATTTGAATATGGGACGGTTTGGTCTGGTCAATCCTTCCTTTCCTTCGGCCGCTTCACAGAGGGGGCGTCGATCAGATACCTGCGATTATGCGAACAGGCTCACCGCTCACACGATCGACGAGCAGCAAGAACGCTCACCGCCACAGGCCAGTTCCGCATTATCGCGGGCGCCGCATTATGGCCGAGGTCGGAGCGGTCTACGACATCACGCCAGTGGTCCGCGCACCGGCAGACATCATCGGCTCGGGCCAGCCCCGCCAGACCGAGCCCACGCCAGGGCCCAAAGCGCGCGACAAGTGGTTGACCGCCAGCGTGGACAAGACCACCGCCGAGGTGATCGCGGCGGTCTTCGACGAAGCCTGCCGCCCCGACCAGGCCCACCGCCGCCCCTGGGTGGCCCTGGTCGACGGCAACGCCCACCAGATCAGCCGCATCCAAGCGGAGGCAGCCCAACGCGACGTCAAGGTGAACATCATCGTGGACTCCCGTCCACGTGCTGGAATACCTGTGGAAAGCGGCCTGGAGCTTTTTCGCCGAAGGCGACACCGCCGCCGAGGGATGGGTCGCCACTCACGCCCTGCGCCTCCTTGAAGGAGACTCGGGCGTCGTCGTCGCGGCGATCAGGCGCAAAGCCACCGCCAACAAGCTGTCCCCCGACAAACGCAAGGGGGCCGATGCCTGCGCCGGCTACCTCATCTCAAAGCGTCCTTACCTGAGCTACGCCCACGCGCTGTCCTCGGGCTGGCCGATCGCCACCGGTGTCATCGAGGGCGCCTGCCGCCACCTCGTCAAAGACAGGATGGACATCACCGGCGCACGCTGGGGACTGCCCGGAGCCGAAGCAATCCTCAAACTGCGCGCGCTGGTCAGCAACGGCGACTTCGACGACTACTGGGACTACCACCTCACACAAGAACACGAACGTGTGCACCGCTCCCGCTACCTCGGCGGACAGATACCCGGAGAAGCAATGGCCGCCTAACCCAGCTCACTTCAGAAGAGCCGCACCCTATGCTTTTTCGACCATCGCGTAGGCGCACAGCTCGTCATGACCGGCCTGCTCGCCGTGATGCCAGGCGTCCACCGCGTACGCCTGCGCCGTGGTGAGGTCCCCCAGGTCGAAGGCGAGCCCAGCGAGCAGCTCGGACAGCCAGCCGGCCCAGACATACAGCTATCGCCCCTCACGCAGCGTATGCGGACCGGCGATCATCCGGTCGACCTCCCCCCGGTACCAACGCACCGCGGGCAGCAGCGCAGCCGGCGGCGTACGCGCGTAGGTCTGGCTGAACCGCGCCACGACCAGCTCGAGATGCTCCAACGCCCCAGGGCCGACCGCGGAGGTCTGCGCCCGGAAGCCCAACGCCTCGGCGGCCCCCTCCGCCAGCGCCCCGCTCACGACGGCCGGTATGGCCGCGGCCGAGCCGATGCGCTTCAGCGCGTCCCGACGGTTCGTGGCCTCCTCCTCCCGCGCGGGCCCCTCAGGCCCACGCTCGGCTTCCGGCCCCGCGCTCAACGGCCCCACACGGTCGCTGTAGTCGGTGGCCAAGCCTAGCTGCACCGGGCCGGTGGCGAACAGGCGGCAGAGCAGGTCTTGGTAGTCGGCGTTGGGGTTGGCGCCCGCCTCCCATTCCGTCCACGACCGCCCCGTCAGCCCCCGCGCCTTCAACCCGTTCGCTTGGCACATCGCGTGGAACGCCGCCACCGCCTCGTCCACGGTCCAGTCGTAGGCCAGCCGGTGCGCCTTGAGCAGGCTGGCGCCGCAGCAGCCGTGGATCTGTTGGGCGATGCCGTGGCGCAGCGGGGTCGGCGGGTCCTGAGGGTCGCCGGCCTCCAGCAGCCGGCGGGTGCGGATCCGCGCCGCGCACTTGCGGTTATGCGGGCGGGCCGGCTGCTCCAGCTTCCACGTCATGAGAAATGCTCCGATAGCAGTGATGCCCCCAGAGGTCCTATGACGCTAACACCCGGCGCCGCGTCACACGTCGGTGGGAGCGCGGCTCGCGGTCGGACCCCGAGCCGCGCTCGTCCCCTCCGAGCGCGACCCTCGCGACAAGGCCGCGTTCCTCGCCATCGAGCGCACCGTGGCCCGCAGCCGAGCAGACCGAGGCGGGCGCCCGCGCGAGGTGCGCCGTGAGCGTGTGGAATAGGTGCGGACGTGGCGCGCATTCACACGCCGGGTCGCCTGAAGCGAATCCTGGGGAGCTGCTGAGGCTGTCGGGCACATCGCTTGGTGGGCCGGCCGGCCGAAGCGAGCGGGGCGCAGCTGGAACGTGCACACGCCCAGCGTTCGCGGCGTCCGGCCTACGTGAAGCGGGTGACCGCGAAGACCAGCGTCGTGCTGGTCGTGACGCTGCCGAGCATGGCGAAGATGATCAATCGCGTCTGCGAGATGATCGCCGTGTTCAGCTCGCCGCGGAAGACCGCCAGCATGTCGCTCTTCGCGGCGTCGATCCACTGCTCAAGCCCGTTGAAGCGCTCATCGACGACCTTGAAGCGCGCGTCGATCACGTTGAAGCGCTCGTCAAGCCGCTGCTCCAGCCCGTCGATATCGCGTCTGACCGCGGTGATGTCCTGTTTCACTGCGGCGACGTCCTGCTTGGTCGCCACGTCAGCCCAGCCCACCGGCGGCAAGTGCGCCATCAGGGTGTCCGCCTCTGTGCCACCGAGCACAGACTCGAGACGAAGATACAGGTCGTGCCGGGACCGCTCATCAACTGCCATGTTCCGCCCTCCCCCCACGCGATGCAACGGCATCGACGGTATGGGCGATCTGCGATCCTGTCCACCCCATGAACGGTCACCCTGTGGATAACGTCGTGTCGAGGTCGATGCGGATCACGGCCACATCTGTCGCGAGCAGGCGCGCGGCCGTCGCCGATATCCGGGAGGGCATCAGGCGGGCGACGGCCCGGGGATCCTGACCGGGCAGGATCTGCGCGCGGCCGGTCCGCCACTGGCCGCGCACCTTGACGCGGACGCGTGGGTCGGCCCGCAGGTTGTGCACGTAGTCGGCGCCCGCACGCTCGACGATGATCCAGAAGGTGTCGCCGGCCAGGCCGTTGGCGACCGGCGTCGCGCGCGGCTGTCCCGACCGCCGCCCGGTCGTCTCCAGCAGCGCGACCCCCGGCACGGGCAGCCCGCACGCCAACGCATGCCGGACCACCGGATTCACCCGCCGTTGGAGCCATTTCACGACCGGCTCGAGGCGACGGTCCATCATCGCTGCAGCGACTTGGTCGTCAGGAACTCCTCGATCCCGCAACGGCCCATCTCGCGGCCGTGGCCCGACTGCTTGAAGCCGCCGAACGGCGCGAGCGGGTTGAACGCGCCGCCGTTGATCTGTACCTGGCCGGCGCGCAGGCGGCGGGCGACGCGCTGGGCGCGGTCGGGATCGCCCGACCAGACGGCGGCGGCCAGGCCGTAGTCGGTGTCGTTGGCGATCGCCACGGCCTCGTCCTCGCACGTATAGGGCAGGATCGACAGGACCGGGCCGAAGATCTCCTCACGCGCGATCGCCATGTCGTTGCAGACGTCGCTGAACACGGTCGGGCGCACGAACCAGCCGCGGTCCATGCCCTCGGGCGGCCCGGACCGCCGGTCAGCAGCCGCGCGCCCTCGTCGATGCCCGCCTGAATGTAGGCGCGGACGCGGTCGCGCTGGATCGCGGAGACCAGCGGCCCAAGGCGGGTGCGCTCGTCGAACGGGTCGCCGGGCGTGAACGTGGCGGCGGCCTCGACGGCCAGGCGCTCGACCTCGCCCAGCCGGGGGCGGGGCGCAAGCATGCGGGTCAGCGCGTTGCAGGCCTGCCCGGAGTTGAGGAAGCACGCCGCGACGCCGTCGCGGACCGCCTCGGGCAGGTCGGCGTCGTCGAGGATGACGTTGGGCGACTTGCCGCCCAACTCCAACGCGACCGACTTGACGGTGGCCGCGGCCGGCTCGGCCACCCGCCGGCCTGCCCGGGTCGAGCCGGTGAACGAGACCATGTCGACCAGCGGGTGGCTGGCGATCGCCTCGCCGACGACCGGGCCGGCGCCCATCACCAGGTTGAAGACCGCGGGCGGCAGGCCGACCGCGTCGATGACCTCGGCGAGGATGAGCGCACTCAGTGGCGCGACCTCGCTGGGTTTGAGCACGACCGTGCAGCCGGCTGCCAGCGCCGGCGCGACCTTCGCGGCGATCTGGTGCAGCGGGAAGTTCCACGGCGTGATGGCGCCCACGACGCCGACCGGCTCGCGGAGCACGAGCGAGCTGCCAATCTGCTCGGCGAACCTCACCTCTTGGAGCAGCGCCGGCATCGACGCGAACGTCGCGATCGGCATGCCCACCTGGACGCGCCGCGCGAGCTTGCGCGGCATCCCCACCTCTCGGGCGATGAGGTCGGCGATGTCGTCGGCACGCGCGCCGAGCCCGCCGGCGATGGCCTGGAGCAGCTCGGCGCGCCGCTCGACAGGGGTGCCGGCCCACCCGGCGAACGCGCCATACGCCGCCGCGACAGCCCGCTCGACGTCGTCGGGGACACCCGCCGGGACCCTCCCGATGACCGCCTCGGTGCTCGGGTTGACCACGTCGATCGTCGCTGTGCCAGCCGAGGCCACCCACCGACCGTCGATGTACAGCTGCTCTCGCATCGATCCACCGTAACGCGGCTCAACGCCGCTGACGCTCATCAACCCGGCAAGCGCCGCTGAGCCTCCACGAACCGCACCAATCCCAGGAGCCAGTCGCGGTCGATCCGCACAACGTCGTGCCCTCGCCGACCCGACGAGGCGTGGGCGGGAGAGAGGGACGGGTGCACGCGGAGTCTCCTCTGGGGTTGGGTGTGCTGGATCCGGTGTGACACGAATGCATGAGGAGGCGTGATGTAGAAGATCATGGTCGCTGAGTGTGATGCTGTGCAGGAGATGGAGGTTTGGCCCTCCGGAGCCGCTCTGCGGGGGGAGGCTTCAAACCACCGCAAGCTGCGTCGGTCAAGAGCCGGGGTGGTGGGGCGCCCGCGGAAAAGGCGCGCCGTGAGCGTGTCAGGTGTGAGCCAAGAAGACGAACGCGAGTGAGCCACCGCTGACGTGTCGAAAGCGCAGAGACGACATCAAAACCAGGGTAACGGATGCATCCTGGGATGAGCCTGGCGGGTGTCCTGCTTACTGGCCAGGCGGTGTCGGGCATGGAGGTGGCGTGAGCTTGGCTTGGGCTCCCGCGCGGAATCGTGGAACC
>JBOGEA010000366.1:0-5822 GCA_050743205.1 Egibacteraceae bacterium
AAGGAAAACCGCAGGCGACACGCAGCCGCTGCGCCCGCAAGCCAAGGCCGCGATTCTCGAACAGTTACTGACGCTCGGTGCCCGGCTCAGCGGCCGAGCCAGGCGTCGAAGCCGGCGCCGGTCGTGGCCGGGGCGGCGGCCTCGCTGGCGCGGGTGGCCCAGGCGGGGAAGGGGAACTGGACCACGACGGGGACGGGCAGCTCGGGCTGGGACAGGATCATCGTGCCCGGCTTGACGATCGTGGCGCGCTGACGCTGGGAGGCCGGCAGGAACCCGTACTCCTCACGCATCGCCTCAGCGCTGTCGAGCCGGCCGACCACCCGGATCGCCGAGTTGGCGATCACGCGCCGCTCGACCTCCGAGGCGGTCTGCTGCGCCCCGACCAGGATGATCCCCAGCGACCGGCCGCGCTCGGCGACGTCGAGGAGGATCTCCTTGATCGGGCTGGAGCCCTCCCGCGGCGCATACTTGTTCAGCTCGTCCAAGACCACGAACAGCAGCGGCCGGGCCTGGCCGGACCGCTCCTTCTCCTCAAACGCCCGGCGCAGCGTGACCCCGACCACGAAACGCTTCGCCCGGTCGTGCAGGTTGTGCAGATCGACCACGGTCAGCTGACGGTCCCGCTCGATCCGGTGACGCTCCGGCTCGGCCACGTCGGCGCGGATCAGCTGCTCGATGTGGCGCACCGACGCCTGCAGCCGGCGCACGAACGCGTTGGCGGTGCCCTGCCCCACCGCGCGGCCCGCCCACCGCCAGCGGTCGTCCTCGTCGCTGACCCGGTCGCAGACCAGCTCGACCAGCTCACCGAACGTCCGCAGCTCGCGGCCCTCGATCCGCACCCCGCCGTCGGCCAGCGCCTCAGCCTCACGCAGCCGCGCCATCACGTTGCCGACCACGATCGTGTACTGCTGCCGGTCGTCCTCAGCGTCGGCGAACAGAAACGGCAGCAGGTCCGCGGCGCAGAACTCCGCCAGCGTCCAGAAGAACGACGTCACGCCCTCAGCCCGGCTGGCGACGTCGGGCGCGGCCGTGCGGGCGCCGCGCTTGGGCGGCGCGTACACCGCCACCGACGGGAACGGCCCGGGGTCCAGGCCCAACGCCGCGTATCGGGCCCGCTGCTCCTCGTCCAGCCGGGCGTTCGGATGGTCTAAGAACAGCAGGTCCTCGCCCTTGACGTTGAAGATCAGCGCCTTCGTGTTCAGCGCGTCCGCGCCCAGCACCCCCGACGTGAACAGGCTGTAGAGCAGGAACGTCGCATAGGTCGTCTTCGTCGCCACACCGGACACCCCGCTGATGTTCACATGAGCGCCGCGGGTACCGTCCAAGAACTCCAAGTTGAGGTAGAACGGCTCGTCGTCGCGTGACAGCCCCGCCGCCAGGCGCTGGCGCATCCCGTCGAAGTACAGCGCCGCGTCGCGCTCGTCCCCGACCGCGCGGCGCACCGGGCAGCCGGGCAGCGGCGGCACGAACACCTCAGGCTCGAACCGGGTCGCCATCACCTGCGCCGCCTCGCACACCTCGGCAGGCAGCAGGCCGTCGGCGATCAGGAACACGTCGCTGTCGAACCGCGCTCCCTCGTGCCGCGCCCGCACCTGCGACACCATTCCGTAGATCCGCACCGGCCCCCGCCCCGGAGGCGTCCGCTCCAGCGCCACGACGTCGTCGAGCTGGAGGAACTCCCCCGGGCCCACCGCAACCCAGAACTCCAGCGGGGTCGCGTCCTCCGTCCCGATGACCCTGCCGACAGAAGGTGTATTCATGGCCGAAGGCTACCAACCGCCGCCGGAGAGCATCGCTTGGGGCGGCGCGCCTTACGGGGTCGGCGTATCGGGTTCGATCTCGCCGATGGTGACGGTGCCGTCGGGGGACACTGTCCAGCCGGGGTTGTGCGCGACCTCCCAGCGGTGCCCGTCCGGATCTGCGAAGTACCCGTGATGCCCACCCCATGCGGCCCGCTGGGCATCCTTGAGCACGGCGCCGCCAGCCTTGCGGGCCCGGTCGAGCGTCGCGGCGACGTCCGCGGGCTCGCCCACGACCTGGCCGAGGCTGAAGGAGGTTCCCGGTGTCGCCTCCCGGCCCGCGTCGGCCCCGAGGTGGTCGAGCGGGAAGAGCGCGAGCAGCAGGCCCCTGCCCACCTGGTAGAAGACCACCTCGTCAAGGTCCAACGACGGCGTCCACCCCAAGCCGTCCGTGTAGAAGGCCCGGCTGGCCGCCAGGTCCGCCACCCCGAGCGTCACGATGTGCAGGCTCTGATCCATGCGCCTCATCATGCCGGATCCGCATGAGAAAGGCCCGCGCGGCGCGCGGGCCCTCCGATCGAGACGACTAGGCCCAGGTGGCCACTGTGGGATGGTCGACGCCGGAGGGGCCGACCTTGGCGGCGCCGCCGGGAGAGCCCAGGCCGGTGATCGAGTCCTCGAAGTACTCGGCGTTGACCGGGGTGAACAGTTTCCACTCGTCGGGAACGTCGTCCTCGTAGAAGATCGCCTCGACCGGGCACGCCGGCTCGCAGGCGCCGCAGTCCACGCACTCGTCCGGGTGGATGTAGAGCATCCGGTCGCCCTCGTAGATGCAGTCCACCGGGCACTCCTCGATGCAGGCCTTGTCCTTCACATCGATGCAAGGCTCTGCGATGGTGTACGTCATCCTATGCTCCTCCACGCGACGAGGGGCTGATGGGAAAGTCCATCCTCCGTCGCGGCTGCTGCAAGTTGTTTGATCCGGTCTGGAACGGCTGGAATCCGTTTCGGGACAAGCGTAATGCCCCAGCTATCACACGTCACCTTCAAAGCCTCTGGTGAGCCGCCGATCCGCCTCGAAGGCCAGCTGCATCGCCCTGACCGCGAGGCGGCGACGGCTGGCGCCTGCCTGCTGCTGCATCCGCATCCGATGTTCGGCGGCAGCATGGATGTATGGCTGCTGTCACGGGTCGCCGGACGGCTGGCATCGGAGGGATGGACGGTGCTGCGGCTCAATTTCCGTGGGGTGGGGGCTTCTGAGGGTGAGAGCAGCGATGGGTCGGGCGAGGTCCTCGACGCCCTGGGTGCGCTGGCCTTTCTCGATGAGGTGACCTGCGGGGCGGGCTCCTGTCACCGGCGGGCCGTGGTCGGGTGGAGCTTCGGCGCCCTCGTCGGGCTGCTGCTCGCGAAGCACGCCATCACGGTCAGCGACTGGGTCGGCATCGGCCCCCCGACTCGGCGCCTGAAAGCCCTGCCGATCGTCGATCCGCCGTACCGGGCGCTGCCGGGTTGGCGCGCGCGCCGGTGCGTGATCGTGGGGGAGTTCGATCAGCTGTACCCCCCCGGCTCGGTCGCCGTGCTCGACCCCGACGTCGTCCATGTGGTGCCCGGCGCGGACCACTTCATGGCCGACCGTTACGAGGAGGTCGCGGACGTGGTCTCCCGAGCGCTCCGCCGCCCCGAAGAGCAGTGAGCGCATGCCTGCCCGCTACATCGTGCGGATCACGCCGGCTGATGTGGGCCAGCGGGTCACGATCAGAGCGCGCACGCACGCCGGCCCGCACGAGCCGTCGAGCACTGACACGGTGGGCCTCCTGCGCTCGTGGGCCGACGGCGTCCTCCACGTCGAGCGCCGCGACGGCACGGTCGTCCAGATCGCGGAAGCTGACCTGCTCGCCGCCCGGGTGATCCCAGGCTAGCTAGGAGTCAGGCCTGGTGATGAGCACATCGTGACAGATGTGGCTGGAACTGCTCATTCGCCCGGAAGTCCAGGCCGCTTTAGGAGAGTGGACGACGGGTGGGTAGGGTCGGGGGGTGAACGAAGAGCACGTTGAAGCGGCTGCGCGGATCGCCGCCGAGCTGCTGGAGCCGGTGGCGGCGCAGGTCGAGCGGGAGGGTGTGCCGCGCGCGCATCTGGACGCGATCGCCCAGGCGGGGCTGCTCGGACTGCGGGCGCCGGCCGACGCGGGTGGGTCGGCGGCGCCGCTGCCGGTGTTCCGGCAGGTCAACGAGATCATGGCCGGTGCCTGCCCGACGACCTGGTTCGTCCAGGTGCAGCACCACTCGCCCGTGGTGATGCTCGCCGCCGGCGACGCGCCGCTGCGGGACGAGTTGCTCCCCAAGCTCGCCACGGGTGAGCTGATCGGAGGCCTGGCGTTCGCGCACCTGCGGCGCTTTCCCGACCGTCCGGTGGTCGCCGAGCGAGTGGCCGGCGGCTGGCGGTTCCGCGGCACGGCTCCCTGGTACACCGGGTGGACCCTCAACGACATCGCGCTGCTCGCGGGGGTCGATGACGACGCGCACACGGTGTGGACTCTGACCGAGGCTGTGCCCCAGCCGGGGCTGCGCGCGTCGGCGCCGATGCAGCTGACCGCGGTCACCGGGGCGCTGACCGTCCAGCTAGAGTTCGACGGGCTGCGCGTGCCGGATCGCCACGTCATCGCGCGGATCCCGTTCCATGACTGGCGCGCCGCCGACGAGGCGGGCTCGTCGTCGGACGCGAACCCGGCAGTGTTCGGGGTGACCGCGGCGGCGCTGCGGCTGCTGGAGGAGGCAGGCGATCCCGAGGCGGCCGGCCTCGCCCGGATTCTCTCGCCGCGGCTCGACGAGGTCCGCGCCCGCTGCTACGGCCTGGCCGACACCGACCCTGAGGGGCGGCGCCTCGACGAGCGCCGCGCCGCCCGCGCCGAGGCCTGCGCCGTGCTCACCCTGGCGACCACCGCGGCGGTGGCCGCGGGTGGCGGCCGGGCGCTCACCCCGGACGCGCCCGCAGGGCGCCTGGCTCGCACCGGCCTGTTCCTGCTCGTGCAGGGTCAGAGCGCCCCCGTCCGCGCCGCCACCCTCCGCCACTGGCACGACCTCGCCGCAGCCCTGGCCTGAGTGACTGGTGGGAAAGGATGCCGGCTCATCACGGGTCGGGGAATGGCGCGCTGGTGTTGGCGAGCAGCAGTCCACCGGTGGCCGCCGAGGCGAACGCCCAAACCTCTGCGGCTCCCAGCCGTCGGGCGGCAGCGTCAGCGGCGGTCATGACCGCGGCGACGGCGTCGCCCAACGGCGACGCGCGCGGATCGATCGCGCCCAACGACGGGTCGAGCCAATACGCCCAACGGGTGAAATGCGTCCGGATGCGCTCGGCCCGCTGGTCCTCACCGGGCCAGCCAGCCCCGCACCGTCGAGCGCGCCAGGCTCAACTGGCGGGCGATCTGGGCGTGCGCCATTCCGGCGGCCTTGGCCGCCGGCCGCCGCGCCGATCACCCGCAGGTCATACATCCGCCGCAACAGCAGGATCCCAGGCAGGAGCACATGGGTGGCCTTGCATTTGCGGCAGCGGGAGCGCCGGGGACGCCAGCGTGTATCCGAGCCTCGGCATGGCGTAGGTTTCGCCAGCGGGTCCAGCCCCAAGGGCCCAGCGCACTCCCGCAGCCCGGGCAGGCCAGCCTGCCGGCGACCAGTCGCCGCTCGACTGTCTTCGGGTCCGACCCTACGATCACCATCAGGTGCTCCGGCAGCAGGGCCCTCCCGTCTCCACCAAGAGTTGTGGGAGGGCCCTCGCGATTCACCTCAACCACACAAGGCTCACTCTCCACAGCAAAAAGGGCAACCCTGGCAGGCTGCCCTCACCATCCTCACCCTGACTGCCGCCTCAGCACCCTCCCCCGCTCACCGAAGCTGTCGCCCTACAATGGTTGACCGGCGTCTTCGACTGGGTAACCCGTCCCCTTGGCTCCACCCCCATTACAGAGGCTTCGACGCTGCCACGGGACTCCTCCGCCCCTGTGCCCCACAACCGGCACTCGGGTCCCTCCCAGTCTCAGCTGATTGGGACGCTCCCTGTCGACACCCAGCCGGACACGACCTCGCCTC
>JBOGEA010000367.1:0-5814 GCA_050743205.1 Egibacteraceae bacterium
CGCGTCGCGGGTCACGTCGGGCTGGATCTGTGCTGGATACGCGACGTATACGTCGCGTATCCAGCACGCAACCTCGGCCAACTCCGCGCGCGACCGTCCCACCCGCCCATGACTCGTCGGGCCGGGGCGCAGCCCCGCTAGCTGGTCGCCAGTGAACAGTGGCCGAGCGCGTCCCGTGAGGCGAAGGACCTGCTCCGGCTTGACGAGCCTTGCCAGCCGGCGCTGACCGCAGCGCGGGAACGGGCGCCGACCTCTTGGCCAGCGGCCGAATGACGTGGCCTTTCAGACAGGTCAACAGCGCGCGACGGCGGTCTCTGGTGGCTGCCTCCTGCCGCCACCAGCCAGGCGATGTCGCGATCGTGAACCGTCACCGCCGCCCAGCCGTCCCCTATGCCCCACCCGCAGGCCGCCGCCGTGTCGCCGTCATGGTCAGCAGGCAGGCGCGTCAGCCACCGCCGGCCACGGTGGTGATGATGCCGCCGGAGGAGGGGTCGACCCTGCGCACCCGATGGTTGTCGTAGTCGGCGATGTAGAGGGTGCCGGCAGCGTCGACCGCAACGTCACGGGGGGTGTTGAGTTGGGCTGCGGTGGCCGGGCCGCCGTCGCCAGAAAAACCTTGGGTGCCGTTGCCGGCCACGGTGGTGATCACGCCACCAGAGGAGAGGTCGACCCTACGCACCCGCTCGTTGCCGCGGTCGGCGATGTAGATGGTGCCGACGGCGACCCCAACGCCCACAGGGGAGTTGAGTTGGGCTTCGGTGGCCGGGCCGCCGTCGCCAGAAAAACCTTGGGTGCCGTTGCCGGCCACGGTGGTGATCATGCCAGAGGAGAGGTCGACCCTACGCAGGCGGTGGTTGCCGTTGTCGGCAATGTAAAGGTTGCCGTCGGCGGCGACCGCAACGCCTGCGGGGTAGTTGAGTTGAGCTTCGGTGGCCGGGCCGCCGTCGCCGGAGAAACCTGCGGTGCCGTTGCCGGCTACGGTGGTGATCACGCCACCAGAGGAGAGGTCGACCCTGCGCACCCGGTGGTTACCGAAGTCGGCGATGTAGAGGTTGCCGTCGGCGGCGACCGCGACGCTGCGGGGACCCATGAGTTGGGCTGTGGTGGCGGGGCCGTTGTCGCCGGAGAACCCTGGGGTGCCGTTGCCGGCCACGGTGGTGATCACGCCACCAGAGGAGGAATCGACCCTGCGCACCCGGGCATTGCTGGTGTCGACGATGTAGAGGTTGCCGGCGACGTCGACCGCAACGCCCAAAGGGGAGTTGAGTTGGGCTGCCGTGGCGGGGCCGTTGTCGCCGGAGAACCCTCGAGTGCCGGTGCCGGCCAAGGTGGTGATGGTGCCGGAGAGGTCGACCCTGCGCATCCGGCTGTCGCCAGCGTCGGCGATGTAGAGGTTGCCGGCAGCGTCGACCGCAACGCCACGGGGGTTGACGAGTTGGGCTGCGGTGGCCGGGCTTGGATCCACGCCCGGAAGGCGTTCAGGTTCGGCTGAAGGTGCCTGAGGCACATCTGGTGAAGGTGCCTGAGGCACATCGGCTGAGGGCGGCTGAGGTGTCTGGTTGCGTCCAATAGAGAGCAGGGTGGCGACACCCGCCAGGATGAGCACGAGCAGGATGGTCGCGAGGGTCGAACGGTGGGCGTGGCTGCGGACCGAAGTCAGCAGGGCGGTGACGGCCCGTTTGACCGGGGCCAGCAGGGTGATCGGCTGCGCCTGCTCCTCGGCCCGCGGTGGGGGTGTTGGCTCGCGCGTCGGCCCTGGTCGCGGCCTGGTCGGCTTGTCAGGCGCCGGTTGCGGGGTCGGCCGCGTCTGCTGCGCAGCAGCCGTCTGTGTAGACGCTGCGGCGGGCGGAGCCCCGGTTGAGGCGTGCCCGCCTGGCTCCAAAGCTGCTGCGGCCGCGGCGCGGACGTCAGGGTCGTCGTCGGTCATCAATCGGCGCAGCGCCTGCGTTGCTGACAGCGCCACCTGCGGGCGGTCGTGGGTGAGCAGCCGTCTCAGCCCGACGACAGCGCCGTGGCGGTGCCAGGCCAGCTCACTGTCGACGGCTTGGCGCAGCTCGAACGGCAGCGGCGCCGGCTCGAGGGGCGATGGCGGTGGATGGGGGTTGCGCGCCAGGAGCAGCTCGCCTTCCAACCCATGCGCGGACCAGGTCGGCGTCTGATGAGGGGTGGCCGCGCGGACCTGGTCGTAGACGTAGGCGTACAGCTCTTCGATGGTGACCCACCCGTCGCCGTCGCGGTCGGCCTCACCCGTCTCCAGCCCACGGACGACCGCCCCGGTGAACAGCGAGGGCTGCCCCGCGTCGAGGGACAGCTCGTCGCCCTCGTAGGCGTACTCCATCGCGTCTGAGGCGGTGATGACGGCCCTGCCTCGCCCTTCGAGATACTCGACGACGTGCGCGCTGTCGTCTGCTCGTGGCGCCAGGCCCCGGGCGTAGGCGCCGCTGTAGCAGCAGTCCAGCAGCACGATGATGCTGTGCGATCGGCTGCGGTCCAGCTGCTCATTCACCCAGGCTGAGGAGATCCCGGTTGAGCCCAGCCGGTCGACCCTGGTGTTGGTCGCCGCGAAGTGCAGCCGGCCGGCTGGATCTTTGACGCCGTGGCAGGAGAAGTAGAGCAGGAGCAGGTCGTCGCGGTTGCGGTCGGCGAAGAAGCCCTCGATCTGCTCACTGACCATCCACGATGTCTGGTCGATCAGGGTGCGCACGTCGAAGTTGCCCACAGCGGGATCAGCGAGCACCCGCGCCAGCGCGTCGACGTCCTGGACCGGCGCCCGCAGCCTGCCCAGCTTCGGGTCGTCATAGGCGGCCGCCGCGATCAGCAGCGCGGCTTTACCCGCCGGCATCGTCATTGACCGACGTGGTGTGTCGATCGATCCAGGTCTGGATCAATCTTCGCTGCTCACGGCCGGACACCCCGGCGACCTCGAGCACGTCGCCGTCCAGCTCCAGGCGCACGCTGCGCTGGCCAGGCCGTGCAACCCACGACGACACCGCATCCACCACTGCCTTGAGCAGCCCGGACGAGGCGGCCATGCTGACGATCAACGCGCCCGCGGCCAGCGCGTCACCGCCACGGGTCCCGGCAGGCGCCGGACCCGCCGAAGCCAGGTCGACCCCTGCCACGTCAAGCGCAAGCAGCTCTTCCCGCAATCTGATGGCCAGCTCAGCCAGGTCGACGGCGTCGACCTGCTCACCAGCCTGGACGCGCACCCTGACCTGAACGACCCGGCTCATCCACCACCCCCCGGTTATCCCGCCGCGGACACGCAGACGGTCTGCACTGCGCCCGCTGTCCAAAGACGGCACACCAGCGGGAACACTCCTAAGAATGCCACCGTGCCGTTGCTGTTGTCAGAACGTGTGTGGGAACGGCTGTCCACGCCCCAGAAACGATGCGACCCACGAAGGACCCACGGTCCAGGAAGGGGGCGGCTATGCTCTCGGCTCATGGGCGCTCACACACGGTGCCTGGCGACGACGGCCGAAGATGACGAGGTGATGCGGGCACTGGCCGCCCGTGGCGCCGGTTTGGCCGGGGCGTATGTCAGGTGGCTGCCGGTCGCGGGCGCCGCCATTCTCGAGCGGCTGCTGAGCGCGCTGGCCCGCGAGGGCATCGGTCTGCCGCACGTCAGGGCAGAGCTCAGGGCCGCGACCGCCACGGGCCGGCTCGTGCTCGCCGGCCCCGCCACCATCGACCGGGACGGCGGGCTGGAGACGGTCGAGGATCCCGTCCATGCCCTGGACGCGCTCGCCCGGGGCGGCGCCCTCGACGGCTACCCGCCGCAGGCGATCGACGTGGTGCGCCATGAGCTGGCCGACTCGGTCCGCAACTACGCGCTGGCGATGGTCGGCGCCCAAGCGCGGCGGCGGGAGCTGGCCCCGGCCGCCGCGACGGCCGGGATCCGCACCTCCATGGAGTGGGCGCGGGCGCGGCGGGCGGCCGACCCGGATTTCAGCGCGCTGGCCTTCTTCGAGCAGTGGGTGATCGACGGGCACCCGCTGCACCCTGGCGCCAAGATCAAGCTCGGGTTGACCCCCGAGGAGGTCATCGCGTACTCGCCGGAGTGGGGCGTCCGGCTGACCCTGGGCGTCGCCGTGGTCCACAGCAGCCACGCGGGCGGCGCCAGCGGCGACGTCTCGCTGACCCAGCTGCTCCGCGCCGAGCACCGCGGGCTGGGCGAGGCCGCCGATCGCGCGGTGCGCGCCGCCGGCGGCGACCCGGCGGCCTATGAGCTGGTGCCCGTGCATCCGTGGCAGGCCGCGCGCGTGCTGCCCCGCAAATACGGCCGGCACCTGGCGTCGGGGACCGTCGTCATGGTGGCGGGCGCCGGCATCCCGGCGACGCCGCTGATGAACTTCCGGACGTTCGCGCCGGCGCCGACCGGGACGGCGCGCTGCCCGTCGCACCTGAAGACCGCGGTCGACGTGCGGCTGACGGGCGCGCTGCGGGGGGTGTCTCCGCAGGTCGCGGAGAATGGCCCGCGGGTGTCCCGCCTGCTCGCCGGCGTGGTGCGGCGCGAGCGCGGGCTCGCGGGCCGGCTGGTCGTGCTGGCCGAGCGCGCGGGGACGCACTTCGCGCCGGGGGAGGGGGACGATCCCGCGCTCGCCCGGTCGCTGGGCGCGGTGGCGCGGACCAACCCGGAGGAGGGGTTGGCCGCTGGCGAGATGGCGCTGCCGGTGGCCGCGCTGTACGCGCGCTCGCCGCTGACGCCGGGCCCGATCGCGGCCGAGGTGCTCGACGAGCTGGCCGCCACCGAGAGGCTCGCGGGCCGAGCGGCCGCGGCTCAGAGGTTCGCCGCCGCCTACGCCGAGGTGACGGTGGAGCCGCTGCTGACGCTGCTCACCCGCTACGGCATCGCGCTGGAGGCGCGCCCGCAGAACGCTGTGGTGATCATCCGCGGCGGGCTGCCGGTCCGGCTCGCGATCCGCGACCTCGGCGCGGTGCGGATCAGCGCGGACCGGCTCGCCCGCGCCGGGCTGCGCGTGCGGCTGCTGGGGGGCTCGGCGATCGCCGCGCGGTCCGACGACGAGATGCGCGGCAAGCTGTTCTTCTCGTTCTTCGGCAACCACCTCGGTGAGCTACTCGCCTGCCTGGCGGGGCTGTCGGGCTGCCCAGAGGCCGCGCTGTGGGCGCCGTTCGCCGCCGAGGCCCGCCGCGCGTTCGCCCTGCTGCGCCAGGATGCGGGCGACGCGGCAGGTGAGGATGAGCGCGCCCTGTTCGACCGGCCGCTCCCGCTGAAGACGATGCTCGCGATGCGCTTCACCGGCGCCGTGACCGAGGAGTCCTTCGTCGACGCGCCAAACCCCCTGCGCGCCAGCGGGGGCCCGGCGCGATGACCGAGGAGGAGCAACGCACCCTCGCCTTCCTGCGCGCCGAGGTGCCCCACCTGGCCGGCGCCTTCCTCGCGCATCTCCCCCGCGCGCGCATGACCACGCTCGGCGACCTCACCGCCGCCATGCTGCGGGAGGACGTCGCCCAGCTCGACACCCGCTCGCGGGACGGCGCCGGCATGCGCCGGGCCCGGATCGCGCGGCTGGGGCCCCCAGCAGGAGCCGGGGAAGAGGGCCACGACGCCGTAAACGCGCCGGGACCCCCAACAGGAGCCGGGGAAGAGGGCCACGACGCCGCAGACACGCCGGCGCCCCCAGCAGAAGCTGGCGAAGAGAGCCACGACGCCGCAGACACGCCGGGACCCCCAACAGGAGCCGGGAAGGAGGGCCACGACGCCGCAGACACGCCGGCGCCCCCAGCAGAAGCTGGCGAAGAGAGCCACGACGCCGCAGACACGCCGGCGCCCCCAGCAGAAGCTGGCGA
>JBOGEA010000368.1:0-5768 GCA_050743205.1 Egibacteraceae bacterium
GTAGTGCAGCGCCCCGGGCTCGCCCTCCAGGTCATAGTCGACGTACGCCTGGACCGCCGGACTCCACTGCCCCTCGAACGCCGGATGCCGCCGCCAGAAGTCGCGGTAGGCGCCGCGGCTGGCGAACGTCATCCGCAGCCGCTGGAGGGCGGGCCCGAGGCTCAGCTCGGCGGCCTCGTCGGGGTCGAGGTCAGGGGCGGCGGCCGGTAACGGCAGGCCGCCGTCCACCAGCACAAGGCCGCGGACGCGATCGGGGTCCGCGACCGCGGCCGTCGTGGCGACGAACCCGCCCATCGAGTGGCCGGCGACGACCGCGCGCCGGATCCCCAGCGCGTCGGCGACGGCCAGCAGGTCGCGGGCGTGCGCGGCGATCCCGTACGGGCCTGGAAGGCCGCCGCTGCCACCGCGGCCACGCAGGTCAGGAGCGATCACCGTGACCTCGTCCCGCAGCAGCCCAGCGACGACCCGCCATGCCGCGTGCGACGCCGTGATGCCGTGCACGGCCAGCACGGCCCGCCCGCCGGAGCCCCCCGAGGCGGGAGCCCACCGGGCGACGCGCAGGGCGCCGCCCGGGACGTCGATGTCCAGAAGCTCCCGGCGCTCAGCGTCAGCCATCGTTTGGCTCCTGTTCACAAACGCTGCGTGAGGTTACGCTGGTCAGCACAAACGTCTGGGGGTTCGGACGGGATGCCCCCGTTGGAGGATCTATGCCGCCACGCCGATGCCTCGTGTGGGACGCGCCCAACATCGACATGGCGATCGCATCGATCGTAGGCGCCCGGCCGACTCCGGCGGAGCGCCCCGACTTTCTCGCGCTCGCCCGCTGGTTCGTGGCGGGCGGGGAAGGGATGGCCAACGAGGCGGCGGTGTTCGTCAACGTCCCCGAGTATCACGCGGACCGGTTGCAGCAGTGGGTCGTGTGGCTGCTCTCCGTCGGCTACCGCGTGTTCGCGAAGCCCCGGACGCCGGGCTCGGACGTGGACGCCGACATGATCGCCTACCTGGACGCGCTGGCCGATTCGGGAGACCTCGTCGAGGTCGTCGTCGCGTCGCATGACGCGAACAACTTCTTGGACCCGCTCGAGAAGCTCGCCGCCGACGGCGTCGCGGTCACGGCAATCGGCTTCGCGGAGCACGCCGGCCGGCTCAGCCGGGCGGAGCCGCTCCAATTCGTGGACTTCGCGGACATCCCCTCCCTGTTCAGCGTCCCGCTGCCCCGCGTCGACCTCACCCGCCTGCCCACCGACGGCCGCTGGTTCGAGCCGCGCGTCCCGCTCGCCGCCGCCGACCCAGAGCCCTATGCCGAGTAAGAACGTGTTTGAGAAGCGCGGGCCTTGACTTGCGGGCGAAGCGCAACGGAGCGCGGTTCAGACGGCCAGGGGGCCGGGGGAGCCCCCCGACACAAGGGCCGCCTGAACCGCGACCGCACCAACCTCCCCCACCCACCCTGCAAGGAAGAGCGGAACCCGACGAGGCGCGACCCTTACGACAGTTCTCAAACACGCTCTAACACGCCGCCTCCGGGCGGGTACCATCCATGCTGCTGGGAGGTTGGGCGAATAAGGCCAAGACGGCCGCCCGAAGTTGCAGCGTTGCTGGTCAAAGGCTCGCACGCGGTAAGACTTCGCGATTTCTTCGCCACTCTCCCAGACGTCCCGGAAGGCGACAGCCACGGCTTCGGCGGGGCGCCTCAAGTCCCGAGCATGAAAGAAGGTGCGCGGTGTCACCGATCCGCCTGCTGCCATGGGTCCTGCACGAGGCGATCGAGTACGTCGCCGGGGTGTTCGTCATCCTCGCCCCCTTCCTCTTCAGCTTTCAGCAGGAGCCGGCGGCGTTCCCGGTGTTCATCGGCGTCGGTGTCCTCATCCTGGTGGTCGCGATCCTCAGCAAGGGTCCCGCGGGTGTGCTCGGCCTGCTCCCCCACCCCCTCCATGCGGGCCTCGACTACGTGCTCGCGTTCTTTCTCCTCCTTGCCCCGCTGATCTTCGGCTTCGACCAGACGGCGCTGACGATTTCGATCCTGCTGGGGCTCGCCCACCTGATCATCACGCTCATCACGCGCTTCCCCCCAGCCGACACCGCCGACACCCACACCGAGGCGGAGACCCTCTAGCCCGGATCCGCCGTTCCCGGCGGCGCGGCAGGCGTCCCCCCCGCATTCGAGGCAGACCCGCGCCCGACGGTCTTCAAGCCGGTGATCCACGGCTTTCCTCCGCATTCTCAACGGCGGGTGGCCCCTGACGAGGCATGGACGGCGCGGTGGGCGGATTCTTCGATGCGCCTACCGCCCATTGCGGAGATCCCGGCACGGCGGCTGGGCCTGTATCCAACCCGAGCGGTGGCGGCCCTCTCGGTCAGTCGGGCAGGGAAGAACCGCGTGCGGCGGGTTGGCCCTCATCGCCTGGTCAAGCGCTGGATGGCTGAACACCGCTCGCAGCGCCGCTGCGCACGTCTCAGAGCGCACGCCCGCCTCGCGCCGGCTGGAGGAGACACCACCTCCGCCCGGATTTGAGACTGTGTCGGAGCGGCGCCGCACGCAGGGATCCGTGGCCTGACCTTCATTGATCGGGTTCTTCTCCAGGCCGCAACCCGTCTGTCCGGACAACGGTGATTTATCTCGAAAATTTCCCTTGACCAAATATGGGTGGTTCGGTTACGGTTAGTCACCGGCTGGTGGGGATGCGGTGTATCTCCCGGCCTGTGGTGAAGAAGGCGAAGCACCCGATATTCCTGGTCGGTGCCGCCGTCTCCTCATGAATACCCACCCTATAGGGGGCAAAAGATGAAGCAACGGAAGCTGCAGACGATCCTTGCCAGCGCGGCGCTGGCAGCCCTGACGGTCCTGGGGTCCGCCCCGGCGGCCTACGCCGACAACGTGGTCGAGGACAACGACGTCGCCACGGCCCAGGGCGGCAACGGCGGCAACGGCGGCATCGCCGTCGGCGTCGGCGTCTGCGCCATCAACGTGAGCCTGCTTGCGCCCGCTGGCTGCCAGAACAACGGCGTCGGCGACGCGAGCGGCGGCAACGGCGGCGACGCCTCGGCCATCGCGGACTTCAACTAGTCGTCCGCTGGATCACAGGATAGGGCACGAAATGAAGTTCAAGACAATCCTTGCCAGCACCTCGCTGGCAGCGTTGATGGCCATGGGATCCGCCCCGGCGGCCCTCGCTGCCACCCTCGACAACGACGTTGCCACTGCGGTCGGCGGCAACGGCGGCAACGGCGGTCTCGCCGTCGGCATCGGCGTCTGCGCCATCAACATCAGCCTGGCTGCGCCCGCTGGCTGCCAGAACAACGGCGTCGGCGACGCCAGCGGCGGCAACGGCGGCGACGCCGCGGCCATCGCCGACTACGACGAGCCGAAGAAGTAGCAGCAGTCTCCGGCCCCCCACCGGCCGGAACACCGAGGGACCGGAAATTTTCCGGTCCCTCGACTGCTGTCCGGCCCCAGGCGCTGGCGCGCCGGGAAGCCGCTGCCTGACCTGTCGGACAGGTGTTTCACCCCCAGCGCCACCGGTCTGCACCCCTGGACACGGTTTATCTGGAGAACTCTCTTGACCCCTTATGGGCTCTCAGCTACGGTTAGCGACCGCCGACGTGGATGCCTTGAATCTACCGGTCTGTCCTTGAAGACGACGGAAGTACCGGATCCTGCGGTTTATGCTGATGTCCCGTCATAGAAGACCCACGTCAGAAGGGGTAGCAGATGATGCAAGGGAAGCTGCGCTCGGTCTTGGTGAGCGCGATGGTGACGGCGCTGATGGCGCTGGGCTCCGCTCCGGCGGCCTACGCCACCGACAAGGAGGTCGTCGAGGACAACGATGTCGCTGTTTCGAAGGGCGGCAACGGCGGCAACGGCGGCATCGGCGTCGGTGTCGGCGTCTGCGCCGTCAACGTGAGCCTGGCTGCGGCCGCTGGCTGCCAGAACAACGGCGTCGGTGACGCGAGTGGTGGCAACGGCGGCGACGCCGGGGCTATCGCCGACGTCAACTGAGAAGCCTCGGGCGGATGTGCCATCGAGGGCGTATCTGCTTGGAGATGCGTATCCGCCCGAAGCACGCACACAGAGGTAAAGCCATGACACATCGCAAGCTGCGCTCGGTCTTGATGAGCGCGATGGTGACGGGGCTGATGGCGCTGGGCTCCGCTCCGGCGGCCTACGCCACCCACCCCAAGGAAGAGCCCCCCAAGAAGCAAGAGGTCCTCTCGGACAACGATGTCGCGGTTGCGAAGGGCGGCAACGGCGGCAACGGCGGCATCGGCGTCGGTGTCGGCGTCTGTGCCGTCAACGTGAGCGTGGTTGCGCCCGCTGGCTGCCCGGACAACGGCGTCGGTGACGCCAAGGGCGGCTTCGGCGGCGGCGGCAAGGCCATCGCGGACTTCAACTAGTCCGTCGTAGGTTCTGGCCACCAGTCGGACCAGTCGAGGGACCGGAGTTTCTGGTCCCTCGACTGCTGTCTAGATGATCGAACTATCCGCTTCGAGCCCATCTCACCGGTATATCCAAAGAAGTACGAGTTATCTGAGAGATTCTCTTGACCCTTTATAGGTGACTCGGCTATCTTTGGGACGCAGCCGATGGGATGCGGTGAATCTCCAGGTCTGTGACAAAAGAGGCGTAAGAACCGGATGTCCCGTTATGCTGACGCCTCACTGAACACCCACCCATAGGGGGTACAAGATGAAGCAACGGAAGCTGCGGACGGTCCTCTCCCTGACGATCCTTGCCGCACTGATGGCGCTGGGGTCAGCCTCGGCGGCGTTCGCCACCTCGCCACCTGACAACGACACCGCATTCGGGGGAGGCGGCAACGGTGGCACCGGCGAGGATGGGGGCGCCGGCGGCGCGGTCGCGGACTGCGACATCGCGTCGGCCGACCCCAACGACTGCTTCGCCCCGCTCACACTGCTCGGGCTGTAGCCGCCAGCAGCGACAGACGGAAACCGAGGGACCGGAAGCCATTCCGGTCCCTCGACCGTTGTCCGCAAGAGATGGTCAGGAGAACGACGAGGGGCCGCGGACCTGCACCCGGCCGTCGACCTGCAGCTCGACCCGCTCATTGAAGAAACAGAACCGACCGGCGATCGGGCGCGCCTCGGGCAGCGGGTCGGCGTAGCTCCACACCAGGTCAGGCACCACCCCCCCCACCGACACGCGCCGACCAATAGCTGGCCAGGCCCTTGTAAGGGCAGCGGGTCAGCGTAGGCGTGGGCGTGAGCAGCCCAGCGCGGACGTCCTGGGCCGGCAGGTAATAGCGGGCCGGCAGACCGGTCTCGAACAGGATCCTCGGCCGCAGGCTGTCGGCCAGCACCTCGCCGCCCCACAGCACCCGGACATGCCGCGAGCTGCTGAGCACATCGATGCGGGTGTACGGATCGCGCGGGTGGACGAATACCTCCTCGTCCTCCTCAAACCAGTGATCCATCCGCTCCCAGCAGAACGCGCGATGCCCGGCGAGCGGAGGAGCATGGTCCAACGGCCGCTCATAACCCCACACGGCGTCGACGGCGACCCGGCCCCCAGCGCGGACCGACCAGTACGAGGCGTCGCCCTTGAACGGACAGCGCGTGCGGCGGTCCGTAAGCTCCAACAGGTCCTTGCGGACGTCGCCCTCCGGCAGGTAGTAGACGGCCAGCCCGCCACCTGACAACGACACCGCATTCGGGGGAGGCGGCAACGGTGGCACCGGCGAGGATGGGGGCGCCGGCGGCGCGGTCGCGGACTGCGACATCGCGTCGGCCGACCCCAACGACTGCTTCGCCCC
>JBOGEA010000369.1:0-5748 GCA_050743205.1 Egibacteraceae bacterium
AGCCCCGCTAGATTGCTGTTTCGGGGGAACAGGCATCTAGCGGGGCTTCGCCCAACCAGACGAGCATGGGTGGGTGGGGCGGTGGCGCGCGAAGTTGACCCCGGCGTGACGCGCAACGTGCGCGGGTCACGTCGGGCTGGATCTGTGCTGGATACCCGACGTATACGTCGGGTATCCAGCACACAACAGTCGCCAACTCCGCTCGCCACCGCCCCACCCACCCATGCTCGTCGGGCCGGGACGCGGCGTTAGGTCAGCGGTCGCTCCATGAGCGGCTCGAGCACGATCAACCCGTAGTGGTGGCCCTCCACGTGGAAGGTCCGGCCGCGCCCGGTCACCGCTCGCCCCGACGGAGCCTCGGCCTTCACCTCCACCTCGCACGGCGTGTCGGCCTCCACCCACACGACCGCCCGCGTCCTGTCCACGCAGCGCAGGCACGGTCCCACCACCAGCTCAGCCATCCAGCGGTGTATACCCGATCCCCGGCCGGTCGATTTGTGTGATCGCTGGCGTGGCCGTCACGCTACGCGGGCGTGACGACCTTGCGCTGAGCCACTGGCTCCGAATCAGTCAGAAGGGAGACCGATGACCCGTATCGCGCTGTGCGGAGGCGTCTACTCCAACCCGTACGCGCTCGCGCGCTTCGTCGAGGACGCGCGGGCGCGGGGGGCGCGGCGGCTGTTCTGCCTGGGTGACCTGGGCGGGTATGGGGCGGAGCCGGACGCGGTCTGGCCGCTGCTGGGCGACCACGGCGTCGAGTGCATCGCCGGCAACTACGACGTCGCGATCGGGCGGGGCGACGAGGACTGCGGCTGCGGCTACCGCGACTCGAAGGACAACGAGTTCGCGCAGATCATGTACGACTTCACGCTGGCCAGCACCGACCGGGCGTTCGCGGCGTGGATGCGGACGCTGCCGACGCAGCACCGGGAGACGATCGACGGGGTCGACCTGCACCTCGTCCACGGCTCGACGCTGCGGCTGAACGACTTCTGGTGGGAGTCGCTGTCGGAGGAGGAGCACCGCGAGCGGGTCCGGGCATCAGGGGCCGGCGTCATCTGCTGCACGCACTCCGGCCTGCCGTGGCAGAAGCGGGTCGAGGGCACCCTGGTCGTGAACGTCGGGGTGATCGGCCGCCCCGCGAACGACGGGCGGCGCGAGGTCTGGTACGCGCTGCTGGACCTCCACGACGGCCAAGCGAGCGCCGAGCTGGTGCCGCTGTCCTACGACTGGCGGGCGCAGGCGGCGTCGATGCGCCGGGCGGGGCTGCCCGAGGCGTTCATCGACACGATCGAGACCGGCTGGTGGACGACGTGCCTGGAGATCGTGCCCCCGCTCGAGCGCAGTCGGGGCCGCTACCAGCTGTATCGCAGCGCCCTGCCCGAGTTCGCCGCCCATGACGTCAGCTGGGGCGACGCGCCCGCGCTGCCCGACAGCGACCTGCCGGTGGTGCCGCTGTTCGGCTCGGCGGTCTTCCCCTCGCGGCTGTGGCTCTACACGAACTTCCACTGCAACCTGGCCTGCTGGTACTGCTCCGTCGCGTCGCACCCGAAGGCGCGGCGGAGGGAGATCGGGCTGGCGCGCTTCCGCCACCTGGTGGACGAGGCCGTCGCCGAGGGGTTCACCGAGCTGTACGTCACGGGCGGCGAGCCGTTCCTGCTGCCCGACATCGTGGAGATGCTGCGCTACGCCAGCGACCGGCTGCTGACCGTGTGCCTCACCAACGGGATGCTTTACCAGGGCTATCGCCTGGAGCAGCTGCGCCGCCTGGCGGGTCGGCGCGACCTCGTCCTGCAGACCTCGATCGACGGCGCCCGCGCTGAGACGCACGACCGCAACCGCGGGCCGGGAACGTGGGCGAAGGCGATGGAGGGCGTCGAGATCGCCCAGTCGCTCGGGCTGCCGATCCGCGTCGGCATGACCGAGACGCCCGAGAACGCCCACGAGGTGCCCGAGCTGCGCGACCTGCTCGCGCGCATGGGCATCACGGGCACCGCGTTCGCGGTGCGGCCACTGGTGAGGCGCGGATTCTCCGACTCCGGCGTCGTGATCGACGACAACAACACCGTCCCCGAGCTGTCCGTGACCAGCGACGGATGGCACTGGCACCCGGCCGGCGCGGACATAGAGACCAGTCCGGACATGTTCCTCGCCGGCCCCGACACGCCGATCGCCGAGGCGAAGCGCCTGGTCGTCGAGCGCTTCCTGATCCTGCGCCAGAAAGACGGCTCCCTGCCCCTGATCTACAACTGCGCCGTCTAGCCCCCCGGGGCTGCGCTCCCGGCGACGTGCGACCCCGACAACCTCCGACGGCTGACCGTTGCCACGGCTGATCGGTGAGGCGAGGCAGGCGCCACCCCAGCGAAGGGCAGTGCCGAGGGCGAGCCGTCCGTCTGCGGGGTGGCAGAGGCTGAGGCGATCAAAGCCCGCGCCGAGGCGCATCAGTGGTGTCGCTGGCCACCACAACATTCCCAGCCGAATCGTGTCAGCTCTCTGATGCAGCCAAGATCGCTCGAAGCCGGGTCGCGTCCTCAGGCGCCTCCTTGAGTGACAAAAGGGGCTCCAACTCAGCCCAGATCAGCGTCTGGTCCAGCTTTCCCTGCCTGATGACGATGCTTTCGATATCGGCCCAGTCGCGAGCCCGACCAGCAAAGGCCTTGAGCACGATGAGGTCCTCGGCACTGCAGGTCTGCAGGTCGACTCCGTCCGCAAATCGGTAGTCGGTCGCTCGCTCAACGGCCCGCGCCGAGTGCGATGTCAAGGGGAACCCCGTTGCTCGCACGGGCGAGGACTACGCGTGAGCGCAGCGCGAATTCATAGGCGTTGTCGATCCTGCCCTCGAATCGTTGCAGCAGCACATCGACGAACCGAGACTCGTCCCCGAAGCCGCTCAAGACGGTCAGATCGACATCCCGGGTGAGACGGAGCTCACCCCACCGCTGCACCGCAAGACCACCGATGAAGCAGAATCGCCAGCCGTGTTCACGGCAGAGACGTTGAACTTCGACCGCCGCGGCTAAAAGTCGGTTCACGCTATGCCGATATGGAAGAGCCGCTGCTGTTCTATAAGGCCTGTCGAGCCCTCCCGGACCGGCAACTCGTCGGCCAGGCCCAGCACATCCTCGATCATCGTCTGAGCGTCCTCGTCTGAGAGGCGTTGAAGCTCCTCACGGCGTGCGGACTCCAGCGCGACGGCCGCATACCGCCACTGATCCATCCAGCGCCGCTGCTCGTCATCATGGGCAATCATGACCTGAAGCGTATCGGGGCACCCAGATCAGGGGCACGAACTTCGGCAACACCGGCGTCATGGACGGTCAACGACGGGTAGTGGGTGATCGTCTGCCGCATCGGCCCGGCTGAGGGCGCCGTAGGATGAGGCGGTGATCGCGGATCGGCAGGGGATGGGCCGGGGGCGCGGGTGGGAGGCGCTCGGGTGGTTGGGTGGCGGGTTCTTGGGCCAGGTGCGGGAGGTGTGCCGGCTGCACCTGGACATGGACCCGGCGACCAAGGGCGCCGAGATCGAGCTGCGAGCGGATGACGTCCCGGTCACCCACCTGCTCGTCAACTACTGCGAGGGGCCGTTCGTCAAGCGGCAGCTGGTCGGGGCGTGCGAGGGCCGGGTCACCCGGGAGCTGATCGACGCGCTGACCGGCCTGGTCGGCCAGGCTGGCCTCGGCCGTGAGCCGCAGCTCGTCTACCGGGGCGCGCGTGCCGCGGACGAGCTGTTCCGCTGGGCGACCACGCAGGGCGTGTGGCTCCGCCACTTCGACGACTACCAGCGAGCGCTGTGGGACCACGACCGGTACCTGCAACGGCAGACCGCGCAGCTGCTCGGCGACGCCGAATATCCGCTGGACCTGTACCTGGACAAGCGGTGGGCGCCGCTCGGCGAGGAGGAGCCGAGAGGCGATCGGGTGGCCGAACAGGTGCTGCGGCTGCTCGACACCGACCAGCCGCGCTTCGTGCTGGTGCTGGGCGACTTCGGAACGGGCAAGACGTTTCTGGCGCACAGGCTGGCCGCCCAGCTGGCCGAGCGTGGCGACCTGGTCCCCGTGCTCGTGACGATGCGCGACTTGGAGAAGGGCCGCTCGCTCGACGAGCTGCTCGCCCAGCACATGACGGCCAACGGCGAGGACGCCTTCTCGGTCAAGGCGTTGCGGTACCTGCTCCGCCGGGGGCGGGTCGTCCTGCTGTTCGACGGGTTCGACGAGCTGGCCCTGCGCATGACCTTCAGGCGCGTGCCGGAGCACTTCCTGGCGCACTTCGAGACCCTCATCCAAGCCGCTGACGAGGACGCGAAGGTCGTCGTCACCAGCCGCCACCAGTACTTCGCGACCGACAGCGCGATCCTCAAGGCGACCGGCGCCCGGGTGAGCCGTCTGGCAGGCGGGCGGATCATCCGGCTGCTCCCGCTGGACGAGGGCCAGCGGCGCCAGCTGGCGGTTATGGCGTTCCGGGGGGACGAGCCAGCGGCACAGCGGTTCCTCGACCTGCTCTGCAGGATCCCCAACCTGCCCGACCTGGCCGCCAACCCGCGGATGCTGTCGTTCATGGCCGGCTGGCTCGGCGAGGGCGAGCACCAGGTGACCGAGGACGAGCTGCGCGCGGCGGCGGACCAGTCGGGTGAGATGACCGCGGGGGCGCTGTACCGGCTGCTGCTCGGCACGTGGCTGGCGTATGAGACCGCCCGCAACCCGGTGCTGTCGGAGGAGCAGCGGCTGGAGGCCGTGACCGAGGTGGCGCTGTTCGGGTGGCGGACCGGCGAGCCGAGCGTGACCCTCGACGACCTCGAGGCGATCGTGGGCCAGGTCCACGATGACCCGGGGCTGCGCCTGAGCGAGGTCGTCCAGGCCGTCGGGTCGGGCACGCTGCTCGTAAGGCGGGGCGACGAGGAGTTCGGCTTCATCCACCAGTCGGTCATGGAGTGGCTGGTGGCCAACCACGTCGCGGACCGGCTTGAGCGGCATGGTCTCGACGGCGCCGATGAGGCGCTCGCCGACCGGGGGCTGACCCCGCTGATGGCGGACTTCCTCTGCGACCTGGCGGGGGCGGACCGGGTGATCGCGTGGGCGCGCCGGACGGTCAGCGCGGCGCGGGCACCTGGCCCGGCGGCCAAGGCGACCGCCGCGCTGATCCTCCAGCGGCGGGGGATCGAGGTCGGGGCCGTGAACTACGCCGGCCAGGACCTGCGCGGACGCGACTTCGCGCGCGCGAACCTGGTGGGCGCGAGCTTCGCGGGGGCAGATCTCGCCGGAGCTGTGTTCCACAGGTCCATGCTCGCTGGCGCCAACTTCCAGGGGGCGCGCCTGACGGCGGCGAACCTCGATCACGCCGAGCTGGACGGCGCGAATCTTCGCGAGGCCGATCTCACGCAGGCGCGCCTGCTCGGCGCCAACCTGCGGGGCGCGCGCCTGGACGGCGCCGATCTCACGCGGGCGCGCCTGCTCGGCGCCAACCTGCGGGGCGCGCGCCTCGACGGCGCCAACCTCCGGCGGGCCGCGCTGGTCGGGACTACGCTCGACCCCGATGCGCTGCGCTCGGCGGCCAGCACCTTCGGCGCGGCGCTGCCCGGTCTGCCGGCAGCGCCGGTGACCAGCGCTCGCGCGCCGGTCAACACGGTGGCGGTGTCGTCGGACGGCGAGCTGATCGTCTCGGGGGGCGACGACGGGTCGGTGCGCCTGTGGGACACCGCGACCGGCGAGCTGGCGCGCACGCTGGAGGGCCACAGCGGTCGGGTGTTGGCGG
>JBOGEA010000370.1:0-5727 GCA_050743205.1 Egibacteraceae bacterium
GTGAGTGGTCGGCGGGGCAGGCCGCCTTGTACAGCCTCGACCGGCTGCTGCCCGCGGTCAACCTCGTCGATCCCGATGAGTTCCCGGCACCGACCCGGGCGCAGGGGCACTGGTTGACCGTCCAGACGCTCCTCGGCTGGCTGCTGACGCTGTTCATCTTCGGCTGGCTCGGCAGCCTTCTCGTACAGACCTGACCGTTGCGCCTGTTGGCAGTGACGAACATTGGGAGTATGTGTGCGCTTGCGCTGACCGCTTGAGATCGACGTCGAGACCGGTGACCGCACCGACGGCGCGGTTGTCACCACTGGGCAGCATCCACTGTCAAGGGCGGCGGCTGCGCCGCCGGGGCGTGCGGGCACGGCGACGCCCACCGGTTGCGACGCTTGCGCGGACGGCCCGCCGGCGGCTCGTCGCCGGCACCGAGGAGCCCGTGTCGGCTGCTTCCCCGGTTGGGGGCGGTCCGGGAGGGGGTGCTGCCCGAGCCCGTGGAAGGGGCAGGCGCGGACTCCCCGGCCTCCCGGGCCGCCGTTCTGTCAACCGTCGGCGGGCCGCCTGCGCCGCTGCCGGGCGCGGCGCAGCGTGCGTCGCTGCTCTTCGTCCATCCCGCCCCAGATCCCGGCGTCCTGGCGGGTCTCGAGCGCCCACTCGAGGCACTGCGCCTCGACGGGGCATTGTCGGCATACGCGCTTGGCTTTCTCGGTCTGCTCGATGGCCGGGCCGGTGGTCCCTATGGCCGGGTAGCTCCGCGCATTGCTGCGCCGGAGCCCCCTCAGAACCGTGCATGCCACTCATCGCGGCACACGGCTCAAGCAGCCTGACCAAGACCCGTCGGGCGCCTCACCATCCATACCCCTATACGAGGATGTCCTCCGGTCCGTTCACCACAACCACGCAGGCGGCAACCGCCGTCTGCTGGGTCGCGGCGTCTAACTTGTCCTTCGGTTCGGGTTTGTGTCCGTCTTCGCTTGGCCGGGCCACCTGCCCACGTCAGCGCCCTTTCGGGCCAGGCCTACGCCTGTATCCGGCCAGTTATCCGAGAACCGCTGGCGGAGGAGCCAGCCATGGCTGTCCCGGTTTCCTGTCGCCTTTCGACGCGCCGGCGTTCGCTTGTTGGGCATCCTGTCCCGCCGGGGGGTTGGGCCTTCCTTACGGTCGGCTTACCGGACCAGGTCCGGACCCCGTCGGGGTTTCCACGTTCCGCACACACAAGAGGCGACCGGGGAGGGTGCCCTCTCTACCCCGGGACGGCGGTGCTCTCCCAGCCGTATTTCCCTGTCCGGCTGGCGCTGCCGCATTCCAGCGGCCCGTCCTGTACCCCACTGCCGCATCCCATCGGCGGGGCTACTCTTAACGAGGCATCAGCAAGGGTTCACTGGCGTTCACCCGTCCGGTCTTCCCTGACCTGTAGCCCCCGGATGGAACAGGGACCCTTGGGCTTTCCCCCTGATGCTTCCAACCCCGCCGTTAACCGGCGACGCAGGTCAGGGGTAGGGACAGGCCTTGAGCACTGGCCTGGAGCTACACCTTCGACATCAACCGAACCTCCTTGATGCGCTCACTTGCACTGTGCGACCTCGCGTCGCAGGGGAACCAAAGTTCGAGGTCAAGGTCGAGACACGCTGCCTTGTGACGCCAGTCCATCGCTGCTCCTTTCATTCGGTGTGTCGTGCGTCGATCCCCCGGGCGACGCACGCAGGCCCCCGTGCGGGCGTCGAGGGCCTGCGGCGTCCGGGGAGACGGGCCGGGCAGCGACGCTTGCCCGCCGGGGACGCGGGACAGCAGACGCACCAGGACCGCCAAGCTCATGGGTCCGGCTACCGGGTGACCGCAGCGCGCAACGCCGCGACCGGGACGGCCAGCAGCTCCTCAACCTCAACTGTGATCCCGCCCATCCGCGCCAACGCCGAGGCCAGGTAGTGCCCGGCCGGGTCGGTTACCGGCAAGATGAGCTGATCGGCTAGCCCGCGGGCGATGTAGCGGGCGGCGTCGGCGACCGTCTCGCGGTACAGCGCCAGCATGTCCGCCATGGCGCGCAGCTCGGCGACCAGCTCGGCGCACAACGCCTCAACCTCACCGATCGCGCCCGCATCAGGGTGTTGGGTAGGGTTCGCCACGTCAGTCCCTTCTTCGCAGGGTCTGGCCACCTCCCGGGAACGCTTCCACCGCTCGCCGGGGCGCCTTGTCCACAGCGGCCCAAAGCAGGGGACGCGCGCAGGCCCGCCGCTCGCGCAGCCGTGCTCCTGCCTCGTCTGGGCTGAGCAGCCGGGCCGGCCCGAGCGCTCCAGCCCTTCGAACCCTTCGGCCAGTTCGGAACCGGGCCTACCGCCACCAACACGCCACCCGGGTCGCCGCGTACCACCGCCACCCAGCACTGCGGCGCATCCTCGTCTTGGACGCTCACCGCACACTCTCCGCCGAGAGCCCGCGGCGCCCTCCGCAGCGCCTCGACGAGGCGGGCGAAGTTGGCCTCGTCCAGTCTTGTGACAGCGTCGTACAGCGACGTCGCCTCCGCGCCGTTCCACAGGTCGAGCGCGGCGTGCACGAGCAGCCGCTCGACGGCCGACCACGCCAGGCACGCCAGCCAATACCCCTCCGGGAGCGCCGGCTCGGGAACATGCTGGCCGCTGCGCTCGATCGCCTCCACGGCCGCCTCGCAGCCGCCACGCTCAGGACTGGCCATCGCGCTCCCCCTCGACGTCCTCCCCCGGATCGGGCTTCGCTTCCGTCCACACCGAGCGCAGGGCGGTCTCGGCCTGGTCGTCGGCGGCGAACGCGACCGACCACGCCTCACCGCACTCCGGGCAGACCACGCGCAGCGTGGCGCCCGGCACCGCCTCGCCTATCGGGAGAAGCACCCGGGCGCCATGGCAGCAGGGCGGGTAGACGAGGACGGCGTCGTCTTCGAGGACCGGGTCGCCACGCTCGGAATCGGGGTGGTTGCCGTTGGGTTCGCTCATGCGACGACGTTGACATGGGCGCTTGCGCGAATGGGACGCAGACCGCCCCCGTTTCGACCGCGGACAATGACAAGTTCACAAACCCCGTCTTTCTCGCTCCCTCGCGCGGGCGTAGGATCAAAAATCAAGGTGGGAAACAAAGGGGGATAAATGGCATATAGGGAGAAGGCCGGGATTTGCGAGCTTCTCGATTCTGTGCGAATCGTGACGCAGCTGGAAATTTGGCGGCTCGCGCTTGGGCGCCAACGGCCTAGCATGGCCGCCGTTCTGGAGACGTGTTGCGCAGAGGGAGGAGGAATCAACCCCAAAACCCTCGAGCGTTATGAACACCGTATTACGCGCTCTTGTCGCCTTTTCGCGGACGCTTTGCGCAAATATTTCGGCGTCGGGTCGGCCGCCCTGCTCGGGCTCGGGTGGGATCCCGAGGCTGGCCGCTGGTGGACGTGGATGACCCCTGAGGAGGTCGTGGAGGAAATGCTTCACCGCCGAAAAATGCTCCGAGGCATGGGCGTGGCCGGGCTGGCCGGCACAGCCGGCCTGCTGCTCCCCGTCTCCGCTCTGGTCGCCGACGCCCAGGAACTGGGCGGCCGTGGGCTGGACGGGCGCGGCCGGATCGGCGAAGGCGACGCGGCCGACGCCGAAAAGACCGCCACCAAGCTCGCGGTCGCCTACTCCGCAGCTCCGGACGCGGACGCCCGCCGGGCCGCCAGAGCGCACGCCTACACGCTGCTCGCTCTGCTCAGGCCCGGCGGCGCCACCATGGACCTGGGGACGAGGGCTCGCCTGCAGGCGGTCGCCTCCGACGCCGCGGCGCTCGTCGGCTACGGCTGCCTAGACGCGGGCCAGTTCGCCGAGGCCGACCGCTGGTTCCGGTGCGCGCTCGCGTTGGCGCGGGAGGCCGGCGACCGACGGCTCGAAGCGCTCGCAACCGCGTCCAGCGCGTGGCCTGCTTTGGACGCCCCCAAGCCAGATCGGGCTGCGGCTCTCGCGGCCTTCGGGGCCGCCGCCGAGCTTCAGCGATACCTGCCACCCGCGGGACAATCCTGGGTGTTCGGCTACCTGGCCCGCCAGCACGCCGGGTTGAGCCACGACCTCGCCTCGGGACGGTTCCTCGACGTGGCACGGAACGCCGCCGCCCGCATCCGAAGTGACGGCTCCGGATGGGGCTGGTGGTCCACCCATGCGGAGCTGGGCAGTTTGAATGGAACACGTCTCGAAGTGTTCACAGGACGGCGATCGTTACTGCTCGGATGCCCCGCCGACGCGCTCCAGATCTTCGACGGAGCGCTCGCCAGCACGACGGCACCCGTCCGTCGCGCCTTCCTGCACGAGAACATCGTGCAGGCCTCTGTCGCCCTGGGGGACCCCGAACGGGCGGAAGGATCCGCCCATACCGCCCTGGACGAGTGCGACTCGTACGGGATCGCGCTTGTCGCTTCCCGGATCCGTCGAGCGCGCAGGACATTTCCTGGGGAGTGGAGCATTCGGACGTCAACCATCGAGCTGGACGAGCGGCTTCGCCTAGCCGCCTGACCGCCGTGCGCGGCTCGCGGCGTGCCCCGACACGAGCCGCCGCCCCGTGGAGGCGGCGTCTGGCGTAGGGGAAGCGGAGACCCCCGGGCCGTTCGGGCGCCGGGGGTCCCGAGGGGTGCCAGCCTGTGGCACCCATCGGGGACACCGCGATCAGTCGCCTGTCAGTTGCCGGTGAGGATCCACTCCACGCTCGCCTCGTTGCCCGCGACGCACGCGAGGGACAGGCAGATCTCGACGCCGGTAGGCCGGTTTGTCGTCCGCAGGTCGTGAAGCAGAGGTAGACCGCGCCCGAACCTGACCTCCGCGCGTGCCTCGTCGAAGGAAGGCGGAGGACACCCTGGAGGCGCCGTACGCCTCGCTGAGCCACGTCTGGGCCCACCCCGATGCTGCGCCCGCCGTTCCCGGCGGGCGGCGATGAGCCGGCGGGCGCGACGATGACCCGAAGCACTTCCAACTCGCCGCGCGGGCGGGCGTGAGGCCTCGCTCGGCCGCCTCGTGGGCGAGTGGGGCGTCCCCGGTGTGGGGAGTGGGCGAGCCGCCGGGCCGAGTCTGCGAGGCGTACGTGGTGTCCATGGAGGCTCTCTTCTCTCGTGTGCGCGTGGTGTTCGCCTTGGCGAGCACGCGAGGAGGCGATCTCGGGGGGATGCCTGACGGCTCCGGTGCACATCCGGTGCACACGAGAACGAAAAACGACCGGTTCCAAACGTGAACTACTGGGTAGTGGCTACGGCCGTGTATTTCCTTCTTTGCCTGCAGAAACGGCCTCTGGCCTGTGGAGCGGGCGACGGGGATCGGACCCGCATCACCACACTTGGAAGGCTGGCGGGGAGTTTTTGGCTTCCGAGGATCCGGAGGAGCTGGCGGACATCCTGGAAGTGGTGCTGACCCTGGCGGGCGATCTGGGAGTGGACGCGGCGGGGTTGGAGACGCTGCGGGCAGCCAAGGCCGCCGAGCGTGGTGGGTTCGCTGGGCGGGTGGTCTGGCACGGCAACGGGGCAGCCACAGCGGCTGTCCCGTCGCCGTAACCGGGTGGCCGGACCTTTGCGGTGCGGCTGGCCTCGGTCAACCTGAGCAGACGGCTCGGGAATCCCGCGGCCTGCGCGCGGTTGACCGCCTGGTTGGCGCGGCAGCGCGTCGATGTGCTGGTTGCCCAGGAGCCGTGGAGACCCGCTGACCGTGAGGCCGTCCCGATTGAGGGATTTCAGACGATCGGCGGGGATGGCCGTCTCTGCGCGTG
>JBOGEA010000371.1:0-5720 GCA_050743205.1 Egibacteraceae bacterium
CGGATGTCGGTGAACTGCGATCCGTCGGCCAGGAACACGCTGCCGGCCACCGTGAGCCCGTCGGCGGTCAAGGTGCCGGACACCACTGACCTGTTGCTCACGTCGAGTTGGCCGCCGATGTCGGCGCTGTGCAGGCGGATGTCGGTGAACTGCGATCCGTCGGCCAGGAACACGCTGCCGGCCACCGTGAGCCCGTCGGCGGTCAAGGTGCCGGACACCACTGACCTGTTGCTCACGTCGAGTTGGCCGCCGATGTCGGCGCCGAGCAGGATGATCTCTTTGAACCGTGACCCGTCGCGCAGAAACACGTCGCCGGCCACCGTGAGCCGGTCGGCGGTCAAGGGACCGGACACCACCGACCCGCCGTCCACTTCGAGGGTGCCGCCGATGTCGGCGCCGCGCAGGATGATCTCTTTGAACCGTGACCCGCCGTCCAGGAACACGCTGCCAGCCACCGTGAGCCCGTCGGCGGCCAGGGTGCCGGACACCACCGACCCGCCCTGCACTGCGAGTTGGCCGCCAATGTCGGCATCTAGCAGACGAATGGCTTTGAACTGTGACCTCTCGCCCAGGAACACGCTGCCGGCGACCGTGAGTCCGTCGGCGTTCAGGGTGCCGGACACCACCGACCCGCCGACCACCGAGAGGTCGCCGCCGATGTCGGCGCCGAGCAGGATGATGTCGGTGAACCGTGACCCGTCGTCCAGGAACACGTTGCCGGCGACCGTGAGCCGGTCGGCGTTCAGGGTGCCGGACACCACCGACCCGTTGCCTACTTCGAGGTTGCCGCCGATGTCGGTGCCGACCAGGACGAGGTCGCCTTCGATGGTGGAGGTGCGCAGATCGAGCGTGCCGTCGATGAGCGTCTCGTCGGCTTGCAACTCCGCGATGCGGCAGTGTTGGCAGCGCAGCGGGAAGCTCATGGCGGCTTCGTGGATGTCGAGGCCGCCTGGGAACCATGCGCCGATCAGGTGGATGCCGTGACGGTCGATCAGCGTCGCGTACGGCTCGGTGAGCAGCTGCTCGACGAACGCCGAGGACAGCACCCGGCGTTCGTCCCAGCCGTCCGGCTGGCTGGGGTCCAGGATTTCGCCTGTGGGGTTGAGGTCCGCCCACTCGCCAGCGCACAGCTGCTGCCACACCGTCGTCTCCGTCTGGGTCCACGACGAGGCCGCCGGGACGCCGCAGCTGTCCTGGGCGGCGGCGGGCGCCGCCGCGATCACCACCACGGCCGCCGCCGCTGCGGCCGCCAACGTCACCGTCCACCAGCGCAGGCAGTTGGGCCGCAGCGGGTCGCGCGAAGCCGTCGGATCACACCGTCTGTGCTGGCTCCAGGCCCGAGATGACGGCCGGCTATGTCCGTTTCTCATCCTCATCACGACAGCCCGCCGACGCGCGACCATGAAATCATTACTGCGCCTCACGGCCCTCATGGCGCTCACCGAGCGTTTAGCGGCCAGACTGAGCCATAAGACTTGGAAGAAATGAGTTCGCCATTCCTGCCCCCATTGGCCTGGTTGGCGACACCCTGCACACAATTTAAGGAATACCTGTATTCCTGCCTGCGTTCGTAGTGTAGCTGCGCTGCTTGCCGTCACTCCGATGACATGCGACTCCGGCACTTAGAGCAATCGATGCGCAGAATCGCGTTTGCTGCGCCTCGTCTATTGACGGCTTGCGCATATCAGCTCATCCGCGACGCCTATCACGTGGAAGCCGCCTCGCCTTCCGGAACCTGTCAAGATTCCGGGTCACGTCCCTGTCTTGAGCGGCTCGTCGCTCGCCGGAGTGTCCAGTGCCACTGCTCCGCGTACGGCTGGAGCCTCCGCGTCACTCCAGGTAGCCTGCCCCGCACAAGGAATAAACGTCCGGCGGCCAACACCGATTTGTGCTCGATGACAGTGGTGACGATGTGATCACCCCGCCCCTGGGCAGCGACCGCCGCGCCGATGAGCGCGAGGTGGTTGCTTTCGGTGGCGCCGGAGGTGAAGACGATCTCAGACTGGTGCGCCGCGCCGATGAGGGTCTGAACCTGCCGGCGGGCGGTGCGGATGGCCTCGGCCGCCTGCCTACCCTGAACGTGAGGACTTGAGGGGTTGCCGTAGATGTCGGTGAGGTAGGGCAGCATGGCCTCGAGCACTCGGGGGTCCAGCGGTGTGGTCGCCTGGTAGTCCAGATAGATCGTCCCCCTAACCATGCGGGTCCTCCTACCGCCACCGCGAAAGTTCTGTCAACGAGTGCCGTACTTGTGAGCGCCGTCGATGACGTCCCAGTAGACGGTGCGGCCGTGCCCGAGATCGGACAGCGACGTGGCCAGGCAGCGCCAGGCGCTGTTGGGCTGGGCGGCGGCGATCGCGAAGGCGTCGTCGAACCAGGCTCGTGCCCTGCGGACGACCGTAAGCGTGGGGTCACAGGGTCGCCACAGGTCCAGGTAGCCGTAGGCGTGTAGCCACCGCTCGGCCGCGATCGCCGAGTCGCCAGGGCTGAGGTCGCCGGTGTCAGGCAGCACGTGGGCGGCCAGGCGCCGCAGGCGCATCCGACGTCGGATGTCGTGGGCCAGGTCCCTGGTGACCTGCAGGTCGGCCCACCATGGCTCGTCGTACCGGGACCAGTCGACGCCCTCACTGACGATCGTGATATGGGGAGGGATACCGCCACGGGTGAGGTCGCCGACGTCGTAGCCGGGCCCGAGGGCCTCGATGACGAACCGGCTGAGCTGACCCTGGCCGGGCCGGTCCATTCGCAGCAGGACCGATAGCTGGTTGGTGAACCGGTTCGTCGGCTCGAGCAGGATGACCGCGCGTCGCGCGTCCAGTAAGGCGGCGGCGCGCGGCTCGAGGCCACTGCGCCTGCCCGGCGCCACCCTCTCGAAGTACCTGGCGACGCTCGAGGCCACTGCGCCTCGTGCGGCGCCACCCTCTCGAAGTACCTGGCGACGCTCGAGTCACTGCGCCTCGTGCGGCGCCGGCTGCCGTTCGGAGCCTCCCCCACCGCGCGAGCGGGGCATTGGGCTCTCGACGACCCGTTCCTGCGGTTCTGGTTCCGATTCGCGTTTTCCGTTCCAGGCCGACCTCGAGGCCGGGCTGGACCCCGCCGACCTGTACCACACCGAGATCGCCCCCGCGCTTGCCGACCACGTCGCGCCGACGTTCGAGGACCTCTGCCGGGCGCACGTCCGTTCGACTCACGGCCAGGATGCCCCCCGCATCGGGCGCTGGTGGGGACACGCCCGCCACCGACCTTCGCCGTTCGGGAATGCGCAGTACCGAGGAGATCGACATCGTCGGGGTGGCCCGTCAGCGGGTCACGCTGGTGGGGGAGGCGAAGTGGACGGCCAGGCCGCTCGACGTGACGATCATCCGCGATCTCGCGGAGTACAAGGTGCCGGCGCTGGAACAGGCCGGCTTCAGGATCAGCCCCCGGTGCCAGACAATCCTGTACTGCGGGTCCGGCTACACAGACGGTCTGCGCCGCCGTGCTGACGGGGGACCCGCGACTTCGCTTCCGGGCGAATGAGCAGTTCCAGCCACATCTGTCACGATGTGCTCATCACCGGGCCTGGGATGATTTCTGGCGCGGCAGCCCCAGCACGGTGAGCAGGTCGAGCTTGGTGACGAGCGGCTCCGGGTCCGACAGGGGTCGGCGGGGCTGGGGCTTCGGCTTCTGGATGCGCTTCATGCAGACATCACCTTTTCACGAGCTGGCCTCCGGACGCCGCGCCTGATGTGGAACGGTGGTTCCGCGGTCCGGCTGTCATGTCAGAGGCCGGCACACCCCGTGGCGATAGTCAGGGATTTCCCTGACTCTGCCTGCCCGCGGGGCTGCTCCGGTACGCTTCCTCACGCGTGTCCCATCTGACGTTGCAGCCATCAACCGCGGACCACCTGCGCGCCCGCCTCGCGCGCGAGCAGTCCGAGCGGCGCCTGCCCTCCGTGGTCGCGGGCCTGGTCCGGGACGGCGGCCTGGTCTGGTCGGGGGTGTGCGGCCAGGTGCGGGACTGGGCGCCGACCGTGGACACGCAGTACCGGATCGGCTCGATCACCAAGACCTTCACCGCTGCCTGCGTGATGCGGCTGCGTGACGAGGGCCGGCTCGACCTGTCCGATCCGCTTGAGCGGCACGTTCCCGGCACGGCGATCGGTGAGGCCACCGTGGCGCAGCTGCTCTCGCACGCCTCGGGGCTGCAGGCCGAGACGGACGGCCCCTGGTGGGAGCGCACCCCGGGCGGTGACTGGCCGGCGCTGGCCGCCTCGCTGAGCCCGGCATGGCTGCGGCACCGCGCTGGGCGGCGGTTCCACTACTCCAACGTCGGCTTCGGCGTGCTCGGCGAACTCGTCGGGCGCCTGCGTGGCGCCTCGTGGAGCGAGGCCGTCCGCGCTGAGCTGCTCGAGCCGCTCGGCATGACCCGCACGACGGCCCGTCCGGTCACGCCGTACGCGACCGGCTTCGCCGTGCATCCGTGGGCGGACGTCCTGCTGCCCGAGCCCGAGCATGACGCCGGCGCGATGGCGCCCGCTGGGCAGCTGTGGTCCACCGTGGCCGACCTCACCCGGTGGGCGGCCTTCCTCAGCGGCGACACGGGGGACGTGCTCAGCCCGGACACGCTGGCCGAGATGCGCGAGCCGCTGGTCATCGACGACCGGCCGGACGCGCCGTGGACCGCAGCGTACGGCCTGGGGCTGCAGGTGTGGAACGTGGGCGGCCGCCGGTCGGTCGGCCACGGCGGGTCGATGCCCGGCTTCCTCGCTGGGCTGCGGGTCGACGTCGAGACGAGGGACGCCGCCGTGGCGCTGACCAACACGACGGCCGGGCTGAGCGCCGAGCTGCCCGGCGACCTGCTGGAGATCCTGCGAGAGCGGGAGCCGCCGGCGATCGCGCCGTGGACGCCCTCTCCGGCCAGCGCGGAGAGCCTCGAGCTGGCCGGGCCGTGGTTCTGGGGGCCCTCACCGCTGGCCCTGCGCGTCGAAGCCGGCGGATGGCTGCGCCTGGATCCGCTGGGCGGCGCCGGGCGCGCCTCCCGTTTCCGGCCGTCGGGCGACGGCGCGTGGACCGGGCTGGACGGCTACTACGCGGGCGAGACCCTGCGCGTCGTCCGGCGCCCTGACCGCTCGATCTCCCACCTGGACCTCGCGTCGTTCGTGCTCACCCGCACGCCCTACGACCCCGACGCTGACGTCCCCGGAGGCACCGACCCCGCCGGCTGGCGCTGAGCTACGAGCAGGCGGCGACCGCGGTCCCCGGGCGTGCTGGCGCCGCCTCGGGCTGCGTCGGATTCACGTAGAGCGTCCCATCGAACACCCTCACCGGGAGGCGTTCCAGGGAGCCGAGGCCCGGCGGGCCCAGCTCGCGCCCATCCAGCCCCCACACGGCGCCGCCCGCGGACTCGAGGTGGCCCGACCGGGCGCAGTAGGCGGCCTCGACGGGTGGGGCCGTGAACGCGCGGACGTCGCCGGCCGCACGGACGATCAGCGCGCCGCGCGGCAGGCCAGGAGCGGGCAGGACGGCGGTGGCGCCGGCCTCGACGGACTGGAGGGGGCCGGCGGCCACCCATGGCGGGGGCGGCGGCGAGGACCACGCCCGCAGGAGCAGCGCGACCGCGACCGCGATCACCGCCGCGGCGGCCAGGGCGGCGAGCGGCCAGCCCAGGCCCATCCGCGCGCGCAGCACGATCTTGCGCGCGCGCTGCGACGCCCGGGGCGGCAGGTAGCCGCCGGGTCCAT
>JBOGEA010000372.1:0-5697 GCA_050743205.1 Egibacteraceae bacterium
TCCTCCGTATACGGAGGAAACCTGCAGTGCGGCTGACCCACAGGGCACCCACGGCCCGCGGCACTCAGCCATCCCTGGAGAGCCACTCCCATTGATTCTGCAACAGGCTCCCAGCCAAGTGGAATCTCAGTAGTCCACTCGGGAGTTATCCCAGCGTGCACGTTCGCCAGATGTTGACCATCGGTGGTCTGGAGTATGAGGTCGACTCGGTGGGGTCGACCGCATTCGTTCCGGACAAACCTGAATCCGGCAAGAAGCCCGAACCGGTGTCCAGTGGGCACTTTAGGGGAGTAGATGGTGTCGATCCCGGCGGCTATGATGTGTGCGACTCCTCCTTCGACACGGACGTAGTCGCACAGTAACGCATAGTCGACCGCAGCCATGCAGCTCCCCTCTCAGGGGTCGGTTGTCGCTTCTCATGGGTGCGCAGGCCGAGCAGGGCAGGGTCGCACCAGGGGGGCTTGTGCTCTGCTGCGAACTGCATATAGCCTGCCAATCGGCAGATTGAGAGGGCGTCGGCCTGAGTCACGGCCCCGGCGTCTCATCCAGGGCCGTTCCAGTTGCACGCGGGAGTGGCACAGGCAGCCGCAAAGGGGACAAACGAGCATCGCCTCTCGCCTCTGTGTCAAAGCTGTCGCTATCGGCATCAACCCTCGACCTGCCAGTCCTTCCCGGTTGTGGCTTCCGATACAAGACTCGATAGCGGCCGGTTGCGGGATGCTGCCACCCAGAAACCCATGAACCGCGTTCGTGCACTCATTAGCTGCATCCTGAAGTGGTGCCGCATTGGGGGCAGCAGTGGCACGAGCCGGCACGGATCATCGTGACGCCGCACTGGTAGCACATCGGCGCGGCGCCGTGCGTGTCGTCGACCGGAGTCGGCCGTTCGATCGGGGGGACGGTCTGACCAATGGCATCGGCGGGCAGGCCCGACGACCGCCATGACCCTCCCACCTCAAGCGCGCCGCGCTCATCAATCGTGTAGATCCCCAACTCCTGGCGCTTCGCGGCCGGCAGGTACTCGATCGCGAGGCGCCGGAACAGGTAGTCGACGATCGATGTCGCGAACCGGACCTCGGGATCGTCGGTCATGCCGGCGGGCTCAAACCGCATATTCGTGAACTTGCGGACGTACACCTCCAGCGGCACGCCGTACTGCAGTCCGATGCTCACGCTGATGGCGAACGCGTCCATCACTCCGGAGAGCGTCGACCCCTGCTTGCCGAGTTTGACGAAGATCTCGCCCAACCCGTCTCCTGGATACTCACCTGCCGTCAGGTACCCCTCAGCCTCACCCACCTGGAACGAGATCGTCTGCGACGGTCGCTGCTTCGGCAGCCTTCGCCGCACCATCCCGGCCTTGGCGGCCGCCTGCTCCGTCGTGGCGGGCTTCTCCTTCTTCGACGCCAGCGACAGCGGCTGCGCCACCTTGCAGTTGTCCCGATAGATCGCCAACGCCTTCAGGCCACGCTTCCAGCCCTCGATGTAGACCCGCTCCACGTCCTCCACCGTCGCCGACTCAGGAAGGTTGACCGTGTTGTGATTCACGATGCCGTTACCGACGAAGGCATGGGTCGTGGGTACAGAGAGATCGAACACCTCACGCTGGCCGTCATCCGTCACTGACACGACGGGGCTGAAACGCAGCCGAGTTCCGGAAACGACATCGCCGATGTGTTTATGCACGGAGATCTCGTGTTCGGAGATGCGGGTATGGACCACGCCAAGATTTGTCAAGACCGCCTGCAGATCATTCAACAGTGCCGATGAGTCGATGCAGATCGCCTGGGTGCGGTCGGTTTGGAGCGTAAACCCCTGCACATAGGCGAGCACCATCTCGCGGGGTGAGCGAAGGACCGCGTCAGGAATACGGTTTTCCCAGTGCTGGCGGTCGCCTTCGAGATAGTCCAGGAAGTCCACGACCGCCTGAGACTCGATCCGGACATGAGAACCTGTTTCTGCCTGCTCGATGACTGGCTCGAGGCAGAACTCACTGCGCCATGCGGCGGCGGTTCGTTCGAGCACGGCATCGACTGAGCTGGTGATGACGACCGCCTGCTCAGTCGTACGCCCTTGTGCGGCATACGCGCCGAGCAGGAAGGCCAGCGCTGAGGTCATCTCTGCGGGGATGCGGACCGCCTCCTGGCCACCCTGCAAGCGAACCGGCTCGAAGTCGTCGAACCGGGCGGGCACCACTGACCACATATTGCTTCCGTACTGCGTCGCGACGCGCTCACCGGGCTCCAACTCACCGAGGTGCCGCCAAACGAATCCACCCTCATCGGAGGCTACGAGCACGCGATGGTTCTCCGTGCCCGTGACCGTATGACCCGATCGGAGCGTAACCGTCCTGACCTTCCGGAGGCCGCCATAGTAAAAGGCGTCAGTTTTGGCAGGACCGTCAAGCGACGCAACCTCAATGATCTCGTCGCGGAAGCTGTCCGCCGGCTCACCCTGATGAAGGCTGCCGATCCGGATAAGGCCGTCGCCCGTCGTGACCAGCGTATCCGCCGAGACGCACTTGGAGATCGCGCCGCTGATCCAAGGCTGGACCGCCGCCATCATCTTCACATGGCCCATGGGCGAGATCGAGCGCTCACCCATCGCGCAGTCGAACACGGGCAGATGCTCATTTCGGAAAGCGGGGGCGCCCTCGATGGTGGCGTACTCGTCGATGTAGGCGACGATCGCCTCGATCTGCTCCGGCTGATACCCGAGACGTGCCAGCGCGGCGGGCACGGTCTGATTGACGATTCGCATCGTGCCGCCGCCCACGAGTTTCTTCGACTTCACCAAGCCGAGGTCAGGCTCGATCCCAGTGGTGTCGCAGTCCATCATCAGCCCGATGGTGTTATGGCTGATGAACCCGTTCGCGATGTAGGTCACGTTCACGGGCACGGACAGATCGTAGGTCAATTCATCATCGCCTAACCGCGCGGCAGCGATCGTGTCATAGAAGAACCTGGGTTCAGGGTTATGCGTTGGAGGCGTATCCTCAATGCGGACCGCGTCGAGCAGGCGAAGAACGACGCGCGGGCACTGACTGGCGGCCTCCTCCATCCTCCGGCTCGTGGGATACCCCAGCGCAAGCAGCAGGCACTGCACGTCCTGGCTGAACCGCGGGGAGGTTGTCGAGCACCGCGGTTCGCCGGTTGTCGCCCCAACGGCAGCGGGGAACAGGCCCCGCAGGAAAGCCGCGTAGACAGCACGGTCATTGGTCGCGAGCACCGCATCGGGTAAGCAGGGAGCCGGCGCGAAGCCACACGCCATCCACCACTCGGCCAAGAGGACTGAGTCGAAGGCGATCTCGGCATGACCTCCACGCTCGCTCACCTGGGCCTCGAGCCCGAACAGCGTTTTCCCCAGCCGCGCGAGATAGTCGACGGCATCGAATTCGGCACCCTCAACGAGCAGCCGGATCCCCCCACAGTGCAGCGATCCACTGGCCATGAACACGCCGAGGAATTCGGCGAGGTCAGCGGTCATCCGGAGCGGGGCGGCAGCATAGCCCTCCCCCAGCATTGGGAGGCTCACGCGCTGTGGCTCGCCGACGAGCTGATCCAGCAGCAGCGGCACGACGTCTCCCCGCGCAAGATCGGCGAAGCGCTTCCACTCCCAGCGTCCACCCGACGTCACGACCTTGATGCGGTGGGTCGGCGTGCCCTGGATGCGGTAGCCCCGGGACGTCTCAACCGAGACGACCGACTCGGAACCGTTCACGTAGAACCTGCTCGCCGGCCGAGGCCCCTCGTCCGTTGCGACCTGCACGTCAACGTCCTGCCACCGCGCTCCGGACGGGTCGCCCAACGATGCGAGCCGGACCAGACCCCGGTCTGTGGCCACAAGCGAGTCTCCGACGAGACACCCCGTCGGGGCGAGCACCGAGGCCTGCGCATTGCGCACGCCATGCTCTCCCGCCAAGTCCACGGCGTCGTCCCAAGCCTGCCGGGCGGCAGAGAGCACATTGCGAGGAGCGAGGCTGCCGTCCACCGAGTCGAGCGCGGCCCGATGCTTGCGGAGGACGCGAAGCATCCCGTCGCGGTCCCTGGCGTAGCCCTCAAACGGGCCATGTACACGAGCGATCTCCGCTGATGTCCGGTAGGCGTGACCGGTCATCAATGCCGTGATCGCCGACGCCCACGCACGACCCTCCTCCGAGTCATACGCGAGGCCCTGACTCATGAGCAGGCCGCCGAGGTTCGCGTATCCCAGCCCGAGCTGCCGGTACTCCCTTGCGTTCGCGGCGATCCTGTCAGTGGGGTAACCCGAGTTTTCGACGATGATCTCCTGCGCGGTGAACATGATCTCGACCGCGTGGCAGAACGCCTCGACATCGAATACGCCATGCGCCTCGAATTTACGGAGGTTCAGCGACGCGAGGTTGCAGGCCGAGTTGTCCAGATGCATGTACTCAGAGTTGTGGACGACCACGCCGTGGGCCACGGTTGGCCTGTCGCTGGCCACGACGAAGTTGTGGAGCTCGCGGACCTCCAGGTCATAGACCGGCGCTGGAGTGTCGAGGCGGACCTGATCCACCGTTGTCACTGTGTCGATCTCGCTGACCCCGCTTGCCGCATCGACGGCGAGGAGCGCCGCACCAACCGCAAGCTCGGACGCCGGCACATATCCCTGACCTGTCAGGAAACGATGCTCAGGCGTGCAGCGCAGCTCGAGGCCGCGCGCCGTGGCCACATGGATCAGTGTGTCCGTGGTTCCCGCGATCCAGACGTGTTGAATGGATCTGTAGACAGGGGCATCGTGTCGATGGTCGTAGGCCCGTCCGTCCGGCAGCGGCTCACCGGCGGCTGCCATCTTCTCCAGGACGTCGAACCGGATCGGCCCGACCGCGGTCTCGACCAGGACCTCACCACTGAAACAGCACGGGTTTGACCCATTGATGCGGCCGGCGTTGGGAGACGTGTGCCACTCGTTGATGGTCGTGTCGTATTGCATTCCGGGGTCAGCGCACTCCCAAGCCGCCTGGGAGATCTCACGCATCAGGTCACGGGCCCGGAGCGTCTTCACCGTGCCACCGCTGATGACGGAGCGCAACGCAAAATCCTTGTCCGCCAGGACCGCCTGCATGAACTCATCGGTGACGCGGACAGAGTTGTTCGCGTTCTGGTATTGAATACTCGCAAAGTCCCGGCCATCGAGGTCCATGTCGAAGCCGGCCGCGCCCAACGCACGCGCTTTCAGCTCCTCACGCTGTTTGCACCAGATGAACTCCTGGATGTCGGGGTGGTCGACGTTGAGGATGACCATCTTGGCCGCTCGCCGTGTCGTCCCACCACTTTTAATGGTGCCCGCCGACGCGTCCGCGCCGCGCATGAAGCTGACAGGGCCAGAGGCGGTGCCGCCACCGGCCAGGGGCTCGTACGAAGAGCGGATCTTCGACAGGTTGACACCGGCGCCCGAGCCGCCCTTGAAAATGATTCCCTCCTCGACGTACCAATTGAGGATGGAGGCCATCGTATCCTCGACGGCTAGGATGAAACAGTTGTGTACGCGGATGTTCTCGCTGAGGTACTCGCCGCTTTCAGTTTGGATATCGTAGACGTCGGTCACCCCGAGATCCTCAACGCGCTCGATCTCCAGCCTGGCGATCTCTCCTGAATCTGACGAGTGGGTTGGGTGCCACTCAAGGTGATCGCCAAGCCGTATCGCCCCCGCTTGGACGAATTCGCCCCTCCCCGG
>JBOGEA010000373.1:0-5696 GCA_050743205.1 Egibacteraceae bacterium
CACAGGCTCGGCGTGGCCCGCACCGTTGAGGCCGGGGTGAGGGCGACCGCGAACATCGCGTTGGCCAGCGCGCATCCCACCAGCCCGCCGCTGACCTGAGCGGCGGTGTAGGTCCCCAGCTCACGCGTTGACAGCCCGCCCAGCAGCCAGTCGGCCAGGCTGACCGCGGGGTTGAGATGGGCCTTGGACACCGGGCCGACCGCCACGATGATCGCGGCCAGGCCCGCGCCGGTGGCCACGGCGCTCTCCAGTAGCTGCAGGCCCACGTCGTGGGGCGACAGCCGCTGCGCGGCGATGCCCGAGCCCACCACCGCGGCCGTCAGGAGCGCGCTGCCCACGGCCTCGGCCAGCGCCCGCCGAGCCAACCCGGTGCTGCCCGTCAGCAGCATGGCCGCCGGTCCCCGCCCGCGGGCGGGGGCGTTGCCGCCAGGCCGGCCAGCCGCTCCGCGACCGCCGCCAGTGCCTGCGGGCGCAGCCGGTAGTAGGTCCACCGCCGGAACCGCTGCGACGTCACCAGCCCGGCGCGGCGCAGCACGCCCAGATGGTGGCTGACCAGCGGTTGGGCTGCCCCCAGCTCCTCCACCAGATGGCACACGCACAGCTGTTCGCCGGCCAGCAGCTCGACGATCCGCCAGCGCAGCGGATCGGCGAGCGCCCGCAGCGCCGTCGGGATCGTCGTCGGGTCAGTGGCGGTGTCCATACGCATCGATATCAATGGTGGTTGATATCGATGCGCGGGGTCAAGGCTGACCCGCAAGAGTTCACCGGCCGTACATCCTGCGCGTGGAACTCAGAGCCCGAGGTGCAGCCACAGGGCGTCGTCGAGCGCAGCCTGAAGGGGCGCTGGCAGGCGTCCGACAACCCGTCCGACCCGCTCGACGGCCACTGCTCGCACCTGTTCCGCCTGCGCCTTCGAGTCGTGCCTCAGCCCGCGGGCCGCGGCCGGGAGGAGGACTTGGAACGGAAACACTCTGGCGATGCCAGTCGTCACTGGAACGATGGTGACGACCCCCTGCCCGAGCCGATCGGCCGTGGCGTTGGCGCCGTCGTTGCTGACGAGCACCGCTGGCCGGCGCTTGTCGGCCTCAGATCCGCGCGCCGGTTCGAGATCGACGAGGAGGATCTCGCCTCTTCGCATCAGGCAGGCTTTCCAGTCCGTCAGCCGTGGTCGACTCCCACAGCTCGGCGTCTCCGCCTGCCGCCCACTCCTGGAACGCTTCGGCGTATGCGTCGCCAGTTGTGACGTGCGCAGCAGCATGACGGCCCGTTGGAGGACAGCCGATCGCGAAGCGATGCCTTGTGCCTCGGCGTACTCGTCGAGGAACGCGACGTCGTCGTCGCTCAAGCTCACACTGAGTTTCATCCCGCAAAGCTACCGGTATCCTTACTTCTCGGGCTACCTGGTTGCGCTGTGGGCGGAGCATGCCTCCTCCTACCCCTTTCCTCCATCGACGTGCGCTTCCTCGTGTGCAAGACCCGCGGGCGGGTTCTCCACCGCCCGGCAGCGCCCGGCGCGGTCGCTGCACGCCCTGCCTGGTACGGGTGGCACGCGTGATGACAGGAGACGACCCTCGACGTGGTCGGGCACAAGCGCGATCGCCGCGGCGTCAACGCCGAGCGCACTGTCGAGTGGCCGGGCGGCAACGGGATGGCGTGGTGACGGTAGCCTTCGTAGTATTTCTGGTACGGCAAAAGAGAAGGCGACTATCACCGTTGACCGGGCGAAGGTGGACGAGGTCCGACGGTTGACCGGGGCCGCGAGCGTTTCGGCGGCCATCGACCTCGCGCTGCGCGAGCTGATCCGCGTCGCGCGGCTCCGGCGGGACCTCGCTGCGTATGGCGCGATCGCTGTCACCGATGACGAGGTGGCCCTGGCTCGGATCACGCCCAGCTGGGTCGACCTCGCCGACGACACCGATTGGGGTTCCCTGTACGCGGACGGTGGCCGGTGAGCTTCCCGAGCCCGGCGCGGCGAGGTCTGGCTCGCCGAACTCGACAAGCGGCGCCCGGTGGTCGTGCTCACCCGTGACCCACTCGGCCGGCTCCTGCACTCGGTGATCGTGGGTCCGGTCACCTCGACGGTGAGGGGCCTGTCGACCGAGGTGGCGGTAGGCGACGACGACGGCGTCCGCGTGGATTCAGTCGTGAACCTCGACAACCTGCAGTTGCTGGAGCGGCGCCGGCTGCTCCACCGGGTTGGCCGCGTTCGCGACGCGACCCTCGTTCGGATCTGTGCGGCAATCGCCATCGCGGTCGGATGCGACGCCTCCGTGACCGAGTGAGCACCGCGGCGCGCGGCATCCATGCGGGTGCGCACCATCCCCATGCCGTTGCGGCCGGACTGCGGCGCCGCCGACGAGGACACGTTCGCACTGCTCGTGGGGTGCGTCGCTCGCCTTTCCGGGTTGCCGGACGGTCGCGCTGCCCGCGTCACTGGTCAGCGTAGTCCGCGCCAGCGCCGAGGAATTGGCGAGCGGGCACTCGGTGACCGTGCTCCCCACCGACGCTGCGCTCACACCGGCTGAGACAGCCGAGCTGCTCGGCCTGTCGTCATCCTTCGTCATCCGGCTCTTGGACGCGGGGGAGATCCCCTCACAGCGGTCGCCGCAGAGCCGACACCGGCGGATGCGTCTCGCCGACGTCCTTGCCTTCGCCGAGCGGCGGGACCCTCGCCGCGAAGATCAATCTCGCGATCTGCCGCTGTCTGGGGTCGATGCCCGGGCCTGACCCGGATGACCCCCCACGCTGCGGCTGCGGTCGCGCTGAGGCAGACGCGCTCGTCACGGCCGGCACCAGGGGATTCACCGCTGGACTGCTCGCGGGGTGAGCGGAGCTGCCGCTCCCGCTCGTCCGGTGGGTCGCTCCGTCATCTCCCGCTGAAGGCACGCTGGATGGCCAGCTCCTCGGCGATCGTCGAGCGTGCTGTCAGCGCCCCGTCTGCGAGAAGCTGAGGGCCACCCTCCCGCATCACCCCGAAGCCAGCCAGTTGCTCTCGGGGATAACCATGATGATCTCGGTAGCGTTCAACGACTGGGTGGAGGACGAGCATCTCAGCGGTCAGCCCCATAACCGCTTGACGGTAGCTCGGTGTCACTGACGCCAGCACAACGGCGTCGGGCGCTGCGTCTCGAACGGCTGCTGTCAGCTCTTCGGGCCTGCTGAGACCTGCCTCTCAGATTCCACGAGGTCATAACCGGGGGAGATATGGACGATGCGTAACGGCCTCACGTCTGGCAACGTGTCAGCGGGGTCTCCAGCTTGCATGCTCGAAGCGCCAGCTCCCACACCATGGCCTCGTCGTACTTTCCCCGACTGTGCTGGATTTCCAGTGATTCCCAAAGCTGAACAGCCGAGTAGTCCCGGTAAGGACGGCGGGGATCGTAGTCCTGTTCGTTGCTGTGTGCCTGGTCTGCTCTTGTGACTGTGCTCATAGCCGTCACGCTAATGCCTGGGTCAGACAGGATCAAAGACCCCCGTCGGGCAAGGGCCTCGCCAAGACGCCCTTACCGCTCCCGCTCGTCCGGTGGCCGCCCCATCATCTCCGCTGAAGGCACGCTGGATTGCCAGCTTCTCGGCGATCGCCGATCGCGACGAGGCCCGTCCGTCGGGCCAGGCTGCATCTCGACCTGACGAAGTCGTGCGTGGCGCTGGGCGACGCGGACCGCCGGGCGTGCGTCTGCCCACGCCGCCCTCGATGACGTGAAGGCGCACGGGCTCGGGAAGTTCTCCCCGCAGATCCGCAAGGCGCGTTCGACGTTTCCGAGGGAGTGGACAGGCTGCGGCCCGTGGTGGAGTTGGACGAGCGGCTCGCGCTGGCCCGGGAGCCCGCGCCTCCTGCCCGGTATGGCCGCCGCCGAAGCGTTCACCCGCCACGAGCCCGACGCCCAGCTGATCCTCCTCACTTCAGTCGAGGCGGCAGATGGCGGCGGGCGCGTCCACAGGCGCGCCAGCACCGGACGGCAAGTCCGGGCAGGCTCGCACATAGGGTCGATCACGGCCAACGAACTGGTCCCACTCGTTTTGGGTCAGGTTGCGCTTGGCCAGCGTGCAGGCATGCCGAATCCACCCATCGACCGGTGGCCGGCCACAGCCGCATCGTGTGGTCGTAGCTGGCGGAGACGATCGTCTCCCCATAAGGGCTGAACCCCAGCCTCGAGACGATGTAGGTGTGGCCGGTGAGGGGCTGACCGATCGGCTTCCCGGTGGCAGCTTGCCACAGCCGCACTGTCCGGTCGTAGCTGGCAGAGGCGATCCTCGTGCCGTCCGGGCTGAACGCCACGGCGTTCACGATCTCGGGTGATCTATAAGGTGTTGGGGAGACATTTCCCCAACACTGCCGTCGATGGACTGCGCCGCGCGGCGGCGACGAACAAGCCCTTGCTCAGCCGGTGTGCGTCCGCTGGGCTGCCCGCTGAGGTCCGATTCCGGAACTGAATTGAGCAGGGGTACACTTGTTGCGGAAATCGAGGTGGCGTGATGGCGAGGAACGGTGTGCTGAGGCAGGCGGTGCAGGTGCACGCGGCGGCCGATGAGGCTCGTTCGGCACGCAGTGTGGCCGAGGCGATAGCCGACGAGCCCATCGAGGGTGTGGTGCTCGTCTTCCCGGGTGGCCGGACGGTCGCGCTGCCCGCGTCACTGGTCAGCGTGGTCCGCGCTAGTGCCGAGGAATTGGCGAGCGGGCACTCGGTGACCGTGCTCCCCACCGACGCTGTGCTCACGCCGGTCGAGGCAGCCGAGGTGCTCGGCCTGTCGCCCCGGTTCGTCATCCGGCTCTTGGACGCGGGGGACATCCCCTCACAGCGGTCGCCGCTGAGCGGGCACCGGCGGATCCGTCTCACTGACGTGCTTGCGTTCGCCGAGCGGCGGGATCGTCGCCGCGAAGGTCGCCGTCAGATCGGTCAAGCAGTGGCCGACGCCGGCCTGCCGTACTGATCAGTGCGACGAGTCTTCGTCGACACGAGCGTGCTCTTCCCGTTCTCTGTGATGGACCTGTTCCTCGCTCTCACCGAGGATGCCGTTCACCAGATGCCGTGGACCGACGAGCTGCTCGCGGAATGGGAACGGGTGATCGTCCGGGAACACCGGCGCACACCCGAGACTGCGTCGTCGGTCACCAGCGCGATCAGAGGGTTCTTCGCTGAGTGCCGCGTCGATCCCGCGATCTACCGGGGTCTGATCGGGTCGATGCCCGGGCCTGACTCGGATGACCACCCTCACGCCGCGGCTGCGGTCGCCGCGAGGTAGACGCGCTCGTCACGGCTGACGTCAGGGGATTCCCCGCTGGACCGCTCGCGGACCTCGGGGTCCGCGTGATCGATCCGGACACCTATCTTGTCGAACTGTTCGACGACCTGCCCATCGAAGTAACCGAGACAGTCGTGCGACTCGCCAGTGAAAAGACGCGGCCACCCCAGATGTCACGGGACATCCTCGCCGCGCTCCGAAACGCCGGCCTTGGGAAGTTTCCCGAACTGGTGGAGTGTTATCTGTGACCGCGCTTCGACTCATAATCCAGGGGGTGCGGCTCTCCTGAAGTGACGTCGCAGCGTCCTCCCACTCACTGCCGCCGCCCGAACTGAAGAGCACTGCCAAGGGTTCCGCGCCACATCGAACCACGTCACGAGGACGGGGGACGCCATCGGGCTCCAGCACCCAATCGGCGTGAACCCCAACGCCACCAACCTCATGTCCCGAGC
>JBOGEA010000374.1:0-5660 GCA_050743205.1 Egibacteraceae bacterium
CCCGCGACCGCACCAACCTCCCCCACCCACCCACCCTTAAGGAAGAGCGGAACCCGACGAGGCGCGACCCCTTACGACACGACAGTTCTCAAACACGCCCTCAGAGAAGGTCGATGCCCGCTCACCCCGGGCCGGTCTGGGCCAGCGACCGCTCGCCCACCTCGCCGGAGCGCTTCGGTCCTTGCCCTCGGCACGACAGAGCCGCCGACACGAGTGCCGGCGGCTTGAGGTGATAGTCGGTCAGACCGCTCGAACGTTTCGGGCTTCCTCGCCCTTGCGGCCTGGGGCCACGTCGAACTCGACCTGCTGGCCCTCATCGAGCGACTTGTAGCCGTTTCCCTGGATGTTGGAGTAGTGGACGAATACGTCGTCGCCCTGCTCGCGAGAGATGAAGCCGAAGCCCTTCTCGGAGTTGAAGAACTTCACTGTTCCTGTCGCCAACGCTGTTCTTTTCTTCTGTTGCGAGCAAGTCCCACTGACTGTCTCGTCCGCGCCAGTCTAGCGGACGGAGGCAATCTCGCTCGATTCGCGCGCCTTCCCGTCATCCCGGCCGCCCACCTCCGCTTCCGGCCTCATCGGCGCATCCGAGTCCAAGCTGGACGATGGAGCCGACCCGCTACCCTCAGGGGGTGGGAAACGTCCGGAGGGAGGTGACCAGGTTGACGGGTCGACGGCATCGGGTGGTCGTGGTCGGGGGCGGGTTCGGAGGCCTGAACGCCGTCCGCGCGTTGGCGGATGCGCCGGTGGACGTGACGGTCGTGGATCGGACGAACCATCACCTGTTCCAGCCGTTGCTGTACGAGGTGGCGACCGGGATCCTGTCCGAGGGCCTGATCGCGCCCGCGCTGCGCAGCATCCTGAGGAAGCAGCGCAACGCACGGGCGCTGTTGGCCGAAGTCACCGGGATCGACCTTGCGGCGCGTGTGGTGGCGGCGGTGGCGCCGGACGGGCAGCGGCTCGAGCTGCCGTACGACTCGCTGGTCGTGGCCGCGGGGGCGACGCACGCGTACTTCGGGCACGACGAGTGGGCCGAGTACGCGCCCGGCATGAAGACACTGGAGGACGCCCGGCGGCTGCGCAGCGCGATCCTGCGGGCCTTCGAGATGGCCGAGTTGGCGCGCGGCGACGCCGAGCGAGAGGCCTGGCTGACGTTCGTCATCGTGGGCGCCGGACCGACGGGGGTGGAGCTGACCGGTCAGGTGTCGGAGTTGGCTCATCGGGTGCTCCCGCGCGACTACCGGGCAATCGACACCCGCTCGGCGCGGATCATCCTCATCGACGCCTCCCCCGCCGTCCTGCCGCCATTCGACCGGAAGCTGCAGGCCTACACCAAACGCACGCTCGAGCGGCGGATGAGGGTGGAGGTGCTGCTGGGCACCGCCGCCATCGCGATGGACGAGGACAGCATCACGGTCAAAGGGCCCGACGGGGAGCAGCGCATCCCGGCGCGGACGAAGATCTGGGCGGCGGGGGTGCGGGCCTCTCCATTGGCGCGGATGCTGGCAGAGGCGACGGGCGCCGACGTCGACCGAGCCGGCCGGGTGGCCGTGCGCCCCGACTGCTCGCTGCCCGATCACCCCGAGGTGTTCGCGATCGGCGACATGGCGTCGCTGAATCGGCTGCCGGGCGTGGCGCAGCCGGCGATCCAGGAGGGCCGGTTCGTGGCCCGCGTGATCAAGGCGCGGCTCGAGGGCGCGCTGGTGCCGGCGGCGTTCCGATACTTCGACAAGGGCAGCATGGCCACGATCGGCCAGGGCCGGGCGGTCGCGGACGCGTTCGGCGTGAAAGTCACCGGGCTGCCGGCGTTCCTGTCCTGGGCGTTCCTTCACGTGCTCTACCTGATCGGCTGGGGCAACCGCTTCGGCACGCTGTACTCCTGGGCGTGGTCGCTGCTGCTCACCCGCAGCAGGGGCAACCGGCTGATCACAGGGGAGGCAGGCGCACGAGGGTCTCGAGCGTCCCCGCCCGCGACGCCCGCGGACAGGGTCGGGTGGGCGGATGAGCCGCGGTCAGGGACCGCGGGGGGAGGATGAGCCGCGGTCAGGGACCGCGGGGGGAGGATGAGCCGCGGTCAGGGACCGCGGGGGGAGGATGAGCCGCCGAAGAGGGTGAGGGCTCCGTCGACGACGTCTTGGGCGACGTCACGCAGGGGGCGGTGGGTGCGGCGTGCGTGGAGCCGCAGCTGCTCGAACGCCGCGCGCGTGTCGCTGCCGCCGCGGGCGGCGACCATGCCTTTGGCCTGCTCGATCAGGACCCGGCTGTCCAGGGCGTATTGGAGTTGGCCCGTCAGGGTCTGGGCGTTGGCGATGGCGCGGGCCTGGAGGATGCCGATGGTGGCGATGTCGGCCAGCGCCTGGGCGGCCTCGACGTCGGCGTCGTCGAAGGGTCCGGGGTCGCCGCGGAACAGGCTGAGCGCGCCGATGCGCTCCTCCCGCAGCCGCATGGGGAACGCGAACACCGCGGCGGGCCCGCCGGCCTTCCGCGCGGCCGGCGCGAAGCGTGGCCACCGACGCAGGCCAGTGGTGTGCAGGTTCGCCTCGACCACTTGGACGCCGCCGTAGTAGGCCTCCCTGCTGGGACCCTCCTGGGTCTGGGTCTGCAGCTGCTCGATCAGCTCGACGGTGGGATCGGATGCAGCCGCCACCGCAAGCGCGTGGGCGAGGGCCAGCGACACCCCCGCCGAGGTGACGTCGAACACGTCCACGCACCGCTCGCACAGCTGCTGCAGGAAGTCGTGGAGGTCGTAGTGGTTGATGAGCGTGTCGGCGAACTCCACCATCGCCCGCAGGATCTGCTCGGCTTGCATACCTGCTCCCTAGCGGCTCACGAGAGGTCCCGTGGGATGGGGTTGTGCCCATAGCGTACTCGGGGGTTGCATGCTCGGCGCGTGGATGCCAAGGTGGTGCGTGGAGTCACCGCACGCCCGGCGCGAACGGGTCTGCGCGGTGGCACGGACCTCTCCACCGGCCCGAAACTCTGGGGACGGGACTCCAAGGAAATCACTCGTCCGTCACGAGCGTCTCCCGCTTCGGCCCACAGACTCCGGCCACGGCAGCGTCTGCGTGACTCCGGCAACCGCCCTTCGGGCGGACACGAGGTGACTACCGTGGACATCTGGGGCCTGTGCACTCCCTGTAATCGCTGGTTCTACTGCGAGGGTGCCGACTACTCCGAGACGCCGACGCCATCCTGTCCAGCCTGTGACGCCGAGCCAGCGGTCTTCGTCAACCATGCCGGCGACGCGCCCGGGCGGCTGCGCTCGTGGGCCGATCGGCTCAGCGGCCGCCATGTGCCGGTGGGGTAGCCCATGGAGCGTGCTCGCCTGCTGGAGCAGCTAGCCGCCTTGCTGGACCCCGACCACCAAGACGCCTCGGGGGTGCTGCAACGGCTGTGCGCCGCGTGCGTGGTGCTGCTGCCGGTCACCGGCGCCGGCGCCATGCTCATGGCCCATGGCGAGCACCACGTCACCGTGGCGGCCTCCGATGAGGCCATCCTGGTCGTCGAGGAGCTGCAGGATCTCACCGGTCAGGGACCCTGCCTGGAGGCCTACCGCACCGGGCTCGTGGTGCTCGAGCCTGACCTAGCCGTCGGCGGGATGCGACGTTGGCCCGACTTCACATCCCGAGCGGTGGCGGCCGGTGTCCGCGCGGCGTTCAGTTTCCCGCTGGGGGTCGGCCAGTTGAGGATCGGGGCGCTGGACCTCTACCGCGACCGCCCCGGCGAACTCGCGGCCGACCACATCGCCGACGCTCAGGTGCTGGCCGAGGTGACCCGGCGCACCATCCTGGCCGCGCAGGCCCAGGCCCTGCCCGGATCGGTGCTGTATCAGTCCTGGGGCGTGGACAGCAGCCGGGCGACGCTCGACCAGGCGACAGGCATGACGGCGGTGCACCTGAACGTGGGCATCGACGAGGCGTTCGCCCGCCTGCGCGACTATGCCCGCGCCCATGATCGGGCGCTGGGCGCCGTGGCCGGCGACGTCGTGTCGGAGCGGCTCAGGATCGGATAAGACATGCGTGTATCGGACCTGCCCCCGACCACCAGACGACTGAGGGGCCCCGACGCGTCGGCAGCGTCGAGGCCCAATTCCCCAGCTCCTGCTGGGGGCGCCCCGCCCACCCCTTGAGCGGCTGCTCCGTGACGTCGCCCGCGGCGACCAGGATGCGTTCGGCTGCCTGTACGACCGCGTCGCCGGACAGGTGTACGGCCTGGCCCACACGGTCGTGCGGGATGCGGCGCAGGCCGAGCGGGCAGCCGAGCAGGCGCTGGTCGAGGTGTGGCGCCACGCGTCGCGTTTTGACCCTGCCCGTGGCAGCGCCATCGGCTGGATCCTTGCCAAGGCCCACCGTGTGGCCGTCGATCGAGCCCGCGCCCTGCGGGCGGCGCACCAGCACCACCCCGTCCCACGCCAGCCGTCCGTGAGCCACCAGCGCGGCGAGTCCGCCGTCTCGTTGGCCTATTACGACGGGTACACCGTCGGCGAGATCGCCCAGCTCCTCGACTTTCCATCCGAGACGGTGGCGCCCATGCTCCGCGACGGACTCCGTCGGCTGCGCCACCTCGCACACCGAACCGGCCAGTAGGTTCGCCATGACTGCCGCTCACGTCTTGCTTTCCGCACTTCTCGGGCGTGATACACCCGTGTTTTCGAGGGAAGGCTTGTGTTGACGCAGGCACAGCAGCCGATGGCCGCAGGCAGCGCTGACCAGGGCAGAAGCTGTTGAAGACGCATGTCCGCACGCCACAGAAGGCGCCCGAACGGCATGCTCATACACCCTTGAGGGTGACCTCATCGCCGCGATCACGGGCGAGCGCATCGATGAACCGATCCAACCACGCGTCAGGGCTCTCGTTGCGGAGATCGAAGAGGTACCGGCGGGTGAGCCGCTCAGCTTCCTGGCCCGGCCGGAAGCCCTCGTCGGCGTCGGCGTCCAACGCGGCGAGCACGTAGAGCCGTTCGTCGCGGTCGTGAATGCCGTGGATGTGACTCGCCAGGGCCCGCAGCCCGTCGGCGCTCCGCCGGTTGCGGTCGTCCTCGGGGTTTTCCTCGGTGTTCAGGTCGCGCCATCGGGCCTGTTCGTAGAGGTAGTCGGCCAGCCGCTGACGGCTCGCTGCGGTCGGGTTGTCCTGCATTGCTCCTCCGGCCGCACAGCCCGTACTCTATTGACGAGCATGAGGGGCATGATCAGCCTAGCGCCTTCGGTGCTGGGCCCGGTCGCGAGGGGCCATGGGCGGCTGCGTGGGGGATGACTGCCAGCGCGAGGAACGCCTCCAGAAGCTGCTGCCGGTTGGACCACTAGCCAGGAGGCGAGACGTGCGAGAGCAGTGGGAGCATCGGGTAGAGCTGTTCGGTATGGAGTGGCGTCGGCAGCAGCGGCTGCCCGACGCCGAGGGCCTGCAACGCAAGCTCAACGAATGGGGCGCCCAGGGCTGGCAGCTGGTCGCGTTCGAAATGGTGCGGGATGAGTACTCAGCCGTCGAACGGTCAGAGGGAGGAGCGGACATTGCTCCGACCGCCGCGTACTTGGCCATCCTCAAGCGTCTGCGAGACCAGTAGCGGACCCCACGGTCAAGGCAGTGGCCGATTCGGCGCGCCGGGTTGCACGCGTCGCGGGTCACGTCGGGCTGGCTCTTGTGGAGCATCCGCGACGTATACGTCG
>JBOGEA010000375.1:0-5632 GCA_050743205.1 Egibacteraceae bacterium
CCCCCCCCCCCCCCCCCCCCCGACCCCCTTACGACAGTTCTCAAACACGTTCTTAGGCCCCTTCGGCTCCGTCGTTGCGGGCGACGATCAGCCGGTAGTCGACATCGCCGGAGCCGTGGAGCCGTTCGAGGGCCACCCCGCCGAGAAAGGCGGAGACGACCGTGCGAACGGGCGCAAGGGGGATCGCTCGATGCATGAGGGAGTAGATCCGCTCCTGCCGGTCGAGGAACGTCTCGGTCCGAACGCGCATGAGCGGGCTCAGGTCCTCCTCGTGGATCACCGTCAGCCCGGAGCAGTCGATCGCCGCTCGGAAGTCGTCGTACGTGGGGTACGGGGAGCAGCCCCAGTGCGAGCGCACGAGGGCGGCGTCGGCTGGCCGTGCCACGTCGAGGTCGCCCGTCGCCATGTCGTCGAGGACGAGCAGCATCCCGCCGGGGCGAAGGGCGCTGGCCAGGTTGCGGACCGTCTGGCTCAGGTCGGCGGAGTGGATCAGGGACTCGACGGCGACGACCGCGTCGTAGTCGCGCCGCAGCGGTGCGTCGTAGCTTTGCAGGTGGAACTGGCACGCATCGGCGATGCCGCGCTGGCGCGCCTGGCGCTCGGCGATCTTGAGCTGGACCCTGCTCAGCGTGAGGCCGTCGTACCGGCCACCCACCCGCTGCTGCCAGTGGAAGATCGTTCCGCCGAACCCGCAGCCGGCGTCGAGCACCCGGGGGCGGGTCGCCAGGCCGGCCTCACGGGCCACCTCGAGCGACCGCTGGTTGACATACTCGAGGCCCACCCTACGCCGGCTGCGATCACCGTTCCCCTCGCCCGGCACGTCGAGCGACTTGTGCATGGTGAAGGCCGCGAAACGGTCGCGGTAGGCGACCCAGTTGGAGAACTGGACGTAACGTGACAGCCAGTCGTAGAAGACGGGGATCTGTTCGTGGGTGATCACGATGCCTCCTGGCCCTGCATACGGCGGTGGCTGTCGACGGTCGAGCAGAGAAACGCACGGGCGCGCCCGAGCGACTGCTCCCAGGTCGGGTGACGCTCGACCCGTCGGCGGGCCGCCAGGCCCATGCGGAGCAGCAGGTCTCGGTCGCGCAGCAGCAGGCCCAGGTGCCTCGTGAGGCTCTCGACATCGCCCGGGGCGACGAGGAAACCCTCGCGGCCGTGCTCCACGACCTCGTTCGCTCCTCCCGCCGTGGTGGCGATCACGGGCAGCCCGAAGCGCATCGCCTCAAGGTAGGCGATGGCCAGGCCCTCGTACGACGACGGAACGACCAGCACGTGGCTCTGGGCCAGATAGGCGGGGATCTCCGAGTTCGCCACCGCCCCCACCAGTTCCACGCATGAGCCGACACCGGCGTGACCGATCAGGTGACGCACACGGCGGACGTACACCGGGTCCATCGTCAGACTGCCGACGACGGTCAACCGCCAACGCTCGATCGGCAGCCGGGCCAACGACTCGATCAGGACGTGCAACCCCTTCCTGGGGACCACATTGGCGACGCTGACGACACGGATGGGTCCGGACGCGTCGACAGCGTCCAGGCCTGGATCCCCAGCTCCTGCTGGGGGCCCCGTCTGCCGCGCCCGCATCACCGTCTCCCCCTCCGGCGCCCGGGGCGCGAGATGGTCGCACGCGGGATGAACGACGACCCCGGGCATGCTGTGCCCGACCAGCCCCTCGGCCGCGGCGCGGGTCGCCTCGCAACAGAACACCGCGGCGTCGACGCTGGCCAGGTAGCGCTGTTCGGCGACGGCGTACAGGGGTCTCAGTGGCGACTCTCCGTGCTCGTTCACGCGCAGGACGTGGACGACCGCGACGATCGGGTACTGGCTCCGGCTCTTGAGCCGGCGGTTCATCAGGACCAACGACGGGTGGTTCAGCTCGTCCTGCACCAGGACGTCGAAGGGCGTCCCCTCCAGCCGCCCAGCGAGCGATGACGAGACGTTGTCGCACAGGTGGCGAACATAGTTCCGCCAGGGGAGCGAGATGACCTCGACGTCATCCCCGTGCGCCGACAGGTGTTCGGCGAGCTTGCGGTCGTAGAGGTAGCCGCCGGTGAGCGTCTCCAGGCTGCCGTAGATCACCAGGCCGACCCGCATCACGCGTCGGAGGTGAGGATGACCCGGACGGGCTGGTCCACCTGGCTCACGAGCTGCATGCGGCCGAGAATACAGAGGCAGCGGGACTACGTGTTGCCTTACCGGTAGCTGTCGGCGAGGTTGCGCCGGGCGATAAGCTGCAGGATTCCTCCGAATATGGAGGAAAGCCGCGCCCCTGGACCGGCATCTCCGTTTCGACCTGCAGGATTCCTCCGAATACGGAGGAATCCTGCAGGTCGGGCGGGCGTCCACCCAATGGCAGCGGCCGGGGCGCACCCGCCTATCATCCGCGCGAACCCTAAATTGGTGGCATTGGCTTCCGGGGCGCAACGATGACCAGGCTCAAGACCCGCCTCATACGGACTCGGCAGGATGTGGCCGACCATTTCGATAGCCTGGCTCCAAGCTATTACGACGCCCATGGCCATGCTCAGCGCCTGCTCGCCTACCGTCTCGCGGTCATCCGCCGGCTCCTGGCGGGGGCGCGGCGCGGGGCGCTGCTCGAGGTCGGCTGCGGGACGGCCATCCATCTGCTTCCCCTTGCCGGGGAGTTTTCGCGCGCCGTCGGCATCGATCTGTCTCCTGAGATGGTGCGCGTCGCTCGCCGCCGCGCCGGGGGCTCACCGTGGCGCGACCGCATCTCGCTGGGTGTGGACGCGGCGGAGGAGTTGGCGACGATCGAGGACCGTTCGGTAGACGTCGTGCTGTGCGTGGGGGCGCTTGAGCACATGCTCGACAGGCCCCGCGCCGTGAGCCAGGCGCATCGGGTGCTCAGGCCCACAGGCGTCTTCGTCTGTCTGACCCCCAACGGCGGTTACTGCTGGTACCGGCATCTCGCGCCGGTCCTCGGGCTTGACACCCGGCACTTGTCGACCGACCGGTTCCTGACCGTCGACGAGCTGGAGGCGCTGATCGGCGGTGCCGGGCTGGTGGTCAAGGGCCGCCAGCACTGGCGATTCATTCCTCAGGGCGACATGCCGGGTGGCCTGGGACCAGTGCTTCGAGCGTTGGACTGGGGCGGAGAGCGTCTCGGGATCGGATGTCTCCGAGGTGGTATCGCCATCTCTGCCGTCCGCCCGGAGTGAACGCATGGGCAGCCACCTTCAGCCCGCAGCCCCGCCGCCGAGCGGCCGCCGGTAGGCGGCGCTGGCGTTGTCGTCTTCCCACACCGTCACCTCCAGAGCGCTGATGTTGGGCGCTCTGGAGATCAGGCGGTCACTCAAGATCCGCGCGAAGTTCTCGACACTGGGGTTCAGGCCTTCGAACTCGGGCAGCTCGTTGAGGGTGCGGTCCTGGTAGCGCTTCACCAGAGCGTCCAACTTGCCATCGATCTCGTCGATGTCGAGGAGGAAGCCGTGCTGGTCCAGGCTCGACCCTTCATATCTCGTTTCGATCCGGTAGCGGTGCGAGTTGAGCTCGTTCTCCCGACCCCAGTCGCCTCCGACGAGAAAGTGGCGGGCGATGAGCTCTCGCCTCACGGTGACGCTGTAGCGCGGCTGGTCGGTCGTCATCGTGGTGAGCTCCAACTGGTTGGCACAGAGGGGCACCGGCGCGCGGGTGCGAGAAGGAGAGGGACGCCTACAGCCTCTCATCGATGAACCACGACAGCACCTCACGGGTCTTGCCCAGCGAGTACTGTTCTGCCCACGCGGAGCCGTCGATACGAACGTCGTCGCGCAGCGCCTGGGCAGCGAGATCGATGACGGAGCCTTGTTTTGCGGTGATGTTGCCGTAGACGTTCGGCCGCAGGTCCGCCTCGGCAAAACCCCGGTAGTCACCGTTCACGACGCACGTGGCGCCGCAGGCGATCGCCTCGATCATCGCGATGCTGAAGCTCTCCTTCGGCGAGGCCAGGACGAACAGCCGCGCTCGGTTGCAGAGTTCGGCGATCTCCTGAGCCGAGCGCCAGTTGCTCTCGGCGAGCGGCCGTTGGCGATCGATGCTCGAGACGACGCTGACGCCGTCGATGTACCTGTCCAGCTCACGGAAGTAGGCGAGGTCAGTGACTCCACCCGCAAGGTGGAGCGGAAGCCCGTACTCCTCGAAGATCGCCTCCCGGTAGTGGGAGACCAGCTCGAGCTGGTGCTTGTCCGGATGGATCCGCCCCACGGTCAGCACCAGCTCCTCGCTCTTTCGGTCCGGGTGGAACACCTCATCGTCGTAGGAGCCGCCGACCAGGAGCAGGTCTCGGTGCGGGCAGTCGGTGCGATGGGACAGGATGCCGCGGAACAGACCATCGGGCACATCAGGGTGAGGATAGGTATCGGTGAGGCAAAAGGAAGGTCGGAGGCTGGCCAGCTGCCAGGTGAGCTCGTTCTCCTTGAAGCCGATGAAGAAGATGAAGGCGAAGTCGTGGGCGTCCAGACCTGCAATGTCTGGGTCATTGGCGACGGGCCGACCCTGATAGAACAACCGCAGAGGGGCCCAGTCTCCCGGACGGGTGAGGAGGAAGTAGACCTCATAGTGGGGAAACATGTGTGTTTGATAGTCGCTGACCAGCCGCGCGCAGCCATTGGTCACGACCGGATACGGGTTCGAGGCGGAGACCAGCAAAGCCCGTTTCGTCACAAAGCCACTCTATCGGATCGTCGGCTGCGGACGACGTCCGGCCCGACGCGACCCGCGCCACGGGCTACAGCTCGTCCAGCGTGTACCCCGCCCGGCGGGTACACGCTGCGACGCGGCTTGTGCGGCTGGGTCAGCGGAAGAGCTGGGCGCGGTAGTAGCGGAGCTCGGCGATGGATTCGTGGATGTCGGCGAGGGCGCGGTGGCCTTTGGCCTTTTTTGGGGCGGCGGCGTAGGCGTTGGGGTACCAGCGGCGGGCCAGCTCTTTGACGGTGGAGACATCGACGTTGCGGTAGTGGAGCCAGCTGTTCAGTTCCCGCATCCGACTGGCGAGGAAGGCCCGGTCGGCGTGGATGCTGTTGCCGGCCAGCGGCGCGACCCGCGGTTTGGGGACGAAGCGGCGGACGAACTCCAGGACCTGCGTCTCGGCCTCGGCCACGGCAAGGCACGATCGGCGGACCTCGTCGAGCAGGCCCGACGCGGTGTGCATCTCGACGACCACCGGCTCCATCAGCGCCAGCGCGGCCTCGTCGGCGGCCAGGACCAGGTCAGGACCCTCAACGACGTGTTCCAACGCCCCGTCCGTGATCACGACCGCGATCTCGACGATCACGTGCCGGGCCGGGTCCAGCCCGGTCATCTCCAGGTCGACCCAGACGAGAGGATCGGCGATCACCATCTTTTCCCCACCCTCCGTCGCGCGCTGCGCGCGCTCTTCACCCGTCGATCTCCGACAGCTCCAGCCAGCGGGTCTCCGCGTGATCGATCTCCACCAGCAGGCCCGCCAACTCGGCGCCGAGCCGCTGGGCGGACTCGTAGTCGCCGGCCGCGCCCCGCAGCGCGGACTCCAGCTCCGCCCGGCGCGCCTCCAACTGGGGCAGGGCTGCGCCCAACTGGTCCAGCTCGCGCCGCTGTCTGTACGACAGCGTGCGCGACACAGGCCCGCGCGGCGGCGCGGCGCGGCGCT
>JBOGEA010000376.1:0-5593 GCA_050743205.1 Egibacteraceae bacterium
ACCCCGCGACCCACCCACCCACCCAGAGGACGCGGCCCGCGACGCGTGCAACCCGACCCCACCAGACTTGACTCACGCGCAACAGGTCTCGCCCTTTCAAGCGCCTGACCAGCGCCGAGGCGGGCAATCTCCCGCGCGCCCACAGAACGTCATCGGCACCGCCAGCGTTGGCACTCCCAAGTTTGGGCGTTACGCGGCGGCCAGGCGGACGCGGATCTGGCGCTTGACGCGGGCCAGGATCGCCGACATGCCGCGCAGGCGCAGCGGGGAGATGACGCCGGCCAGGCCCATCTTCGTATAGAAGTCGTTGGGAGTGGCCAGCACGGCCTCCGCCGACTCGCCGCTCAGGCCGGCGATGAGGATGCCGGCGAAACCCCTCGTCGTCGGCGCCTCGGGCGGGGCGTCGAAGTGCAGGGTCACGGTCTGGTCATCCGCGATCTCCACCGCGGCGAAGAACGGCGTCTGGCACTCGTGGACCCGCTCGAGGTCAGCCGCACTGAGGTGCGGCGGCAGTGACGGCACCATGCGCGAGTAGTCGAGCAGCGTCTCCAGCTGCAGCTCGGGGGGAAGGCCGGCGAACTCGTCGACGACGTCCTGGAGCTTGGCGGGCAGCACGGGCGTCAGGAGGGTGGGCGGACCGGGTGACCGGGACGTTCGATCGGGACGCGGACGCTGTTGCCCCACTCGACCCACGAGCCGTCGTAGTTGCGCACCCTGCCCAGCCCCAGCAGGTGGGTCAGCACGAACCAGGTGTGGCTGGAGCGCTCGCCGATGCGGCAGTAGACGACGATCTCGTCGTCGGGGGACAGGCCCTGCCCCTTGAGGTAGATGTCCTCCAACTCACCGACCGTCTTGAACGTCCCATCCTCATTGGCGGCGGTCTTCCACGGCACGCTCGCCGCGCCGGGAATGTGCCCGCCGCGCAGCGCGCCCTCCTGCGGATAATCCGCCATGTGGAGCAGCTCGCCCGAGTACTCGCCGGGCGAGCGGACGTCGACGAGACGCCCGTGCGCGCCCAGATGGGCCAGGACCTGCTGCTGGAACGCCCGAACGCGTGCGTCGTCGCGCTCGACGACGGGATAGTCCACAGGATGGGGGTGCGACGTCTCGGTCGATATCGGGCGTCCCTCCTCGATCCATTTCTGGCGCCCGCCGTCCAGCAGCCGGACGTCGGGGTGGCCGAAGAGGGTGGCGACCCACAGCGCGTACGAGGCCCACCAGTTGTAGTTGTCGCCGTAGAACACGATCGTGGTGTCCCGCCCGATCCCCTTCGACCCCATCACGCGCGCGAAGCCCTCCCCGTCGACGTAATCGCGGGCGATCGGGTCGTTCAGGTCCGTGTGCCAGTCCACCTTGACCGCGCCGGGGATGTGCCCGGTCTCGTACAGCAGCACGTCCTCGTCCGACTCGACCACGACCAGGCCGGGATCGCCGAGGTGCTCGGCGAGCCAGGCCGTCGTCACGAGCCGCTGGGGATCCGCGTACCCCTGCAGCTTCTGCGCGGGGTCAGTCCCAACCGCCATCGCGTCCTCCTCGAACCGTCTGTGGTCGCTGTGGGACACACCATCGCAGGGCGGCGGGCGCCGTGCTGGCGCACCGTCGTGTTCTCACCGTTTTCCTTCCCAACGGGATACAGACGAGCACCGGTTCCAGAACCCGCCCCAGAATCCGCGCCGTCCGCACCGCGGGCTCGGATCGCGGGACGTCGATCGCGGGCGCGACGCGGGCGGCCAGCGTCGCGGCGGCGGTGAGGAACTCGCCGGCGGGGGCGCACCGCTCGATCGTCGTGTCGACCCCGAGTGAGGACAGCAGGTCCCGGCCCCACGCGCTCTCGTGAACGCCGAGGACCCGGCGTCCACACCCGTGCAGCGCGCGGACCAGGTCTTCGTCCAGAAACGAGGTGATGTCGTCGACCAGGAGCACATCAGACGCCTGCGCCAGCGCCTCCCCGCGATCCAGCACTGTCCCCCGCACCTGTGCCCCACCGTGCTCAGTCACGTACCGGTACAGCCGGCGCGGCCAGTCTCGTGGTGACGCGGCGATCGCGATCACAGGGTCGAACACATCACCACTCCCACTCGACGTTTCACAACGGCATATGAAGGCAATGCAAGGGTATCGAAAACACGTTAGGTCCTCAAGGGCTCCTTTCGGCGCCGGGTACCCTGACCGGATGGATGCGCTCGACCTCGTCCGGCTCGTCGCCGGCGTGACCGCGCTGAGCGTGGCCGGCGTGCTCGCATGGCGCCGGATCGCCTTCCTGGTCCGGCTGCTGGGCAAGGCGAGGCCGATGCCAGACCGGATGGGCAACCTCGGCGAGAAGGTCCGTTACCAGATCCGGCACGTGCTCGCGCAGCAGAAGATCCTCAAATGGACCGGCCCGGGGATCCTCCACGCGTTCATGTTCTGGGGCTTCGTCATCTTGCAGAGCCAGACGCTGGAGGCCGTCGGCGAGGTCTTCGATCCCGGCTTCCACATCCCGCTCTTCGGCCCCCGGACCCCGCGGGCTGAGCTGCTCGGCTTCCTGCAGGACCTGTTCACCGGGCTCGTGCTGCTGGCGATCGCCGGCTTCGCGCTGATCAGGCTGGCGCAGGCGCCACGGCGGCTGGGGCGGGAATCGCGCTTCTGTGGCAGCAACTCTGGGCAGGGATGGTACGTCCTGCTCTACGAGTTCGGCCTGCTCTACACCGTGATGGTGGTGCGTGGGGTGCGCTTCGCAGTGGGAACGCTGCCTTATCCCGACGGGGCTTTCCTGTCGCGCCTGCTGGGCCAGCAGCTCGTGACCCTGCCCCAGACGGGTCTGGAGCTGCTGGGGACCGCCTTCCTCGTCGCCCACGTCGCCGTGTTCTCCGCGTTCCTGCTGTTCACCTTGAAGTCCAAACACCTGCACGTCTTCACGATCGTGCCGAGCGTGCTGTTCGCCCGCCACCCGAAGGCGCTGGGCGCGCTGCAGTCCTCCAGGATCGACATCGAGCAGATGGAGGAGGGCGACGTCCTGGGCGTCGGCGAGCTGGAGCACTTCGGCTTCAAGCGTTTCCTTGACTTCTACACCTGCACCGAGTGCGGGCGCTGCCAGAGCCAGTGCCCGGCCTGGGCCACCGGCAAGCCCCTGTCCCCGAAACTGCTGATCATGGACCTGCGCGACCACCTGTGGGCCAAAGCGCCGTACCTGCTCGACCCCTCGCTCGCACAGCGGAACGGCGACGCCCCCGTGCTGGGAATGCAGCTCGTCGGCGACGAGCCGGGCCAGGCGAACGCGGTCATCGACTGGGACGTGCTGTGGTCGTGCACGACCTGCGGGGCGTGCGTCGAGGAGTGCCCCGTCGACATCGAGCACGTCGATCACATCATCGACCTGCGCCGCTACCGGGCCCAGATGGAGTCGAGCTTCCCCCAGGAGGCCGGCGGGATGCTGCGCAACCTCGAGAACTCCGGCGACCCGTGGGCGATCGGCGCCCGCAGGCGGCTCGACTGGGCCGAGGGCCTGGACGTCGAGGTGGTTGAAGGAAAGATCCCCGACGACGTCGAATTCCTGTTCTGGGTGGGGTGCGCAGGCGCGGCCGAGGACCGCGCGAAGAGGGTCACGCGCACGATCGCCCAGCTGCTCCAGCGGGCTGGTGTGCGCTTCGCCCTGCTGGGACCGGCCGAGACGTGCACCGGCGACCCGGCTCGCCGGCTGGGGATGGAGTACCTGTTCCAGATGCTCGCGCAGCGCAACATCGACACCCTGAACGAGGTCGGGGCCCGCAGGATCGTCGCCTGGTGCCCCCACTGCTTCAACACCCTGCGCAACGAGTACCCGGACTTCGGCGGCGCCTACGAGGTCATCCACCACACGCAGCTGCTCACCCAGCTCGTGGCCGAGGGGCGGCTCGTGCCCCAGCAGATCGTCGATGCCAAGGTCACCTATCACGATCCCTGCTACCTCGGCCGTCACAACGAGGTCTATGACCCACCCCGCGCGGTGGTCGGCGCGGTCGCCGGGCTCGAGAAGGTCGAGATGCCGCGCTGCCGCAACCACGGCTTCTGCTGCGGCGCCGGCGGCGCTCGGTTCTTCATGGAGGAGCGCGTCGGCACACGGGTCAACCACGAGCGCATCGACGAGGCCCTCGCCCTCGAGCCCGACCTCATCGCGACCGCCTGCCCGTTCTGCCTCGTGATGCTCGACGACGCGGTCAACGACAGGGTCGGCGCGGACACGCTGCCGGAGGGGCGCACCCGGGTCGTGGACGTCTCGCAGATCCTGGCCCAGTCCCTGCCGCCGGTGCGCGGCATTGAAGAGTCCGCCTAGCAGTCTCCCACGGAGGCGACATGGGTATCGATGACGTGGTCTGGGCCGATGAGGTCGATGTGCTGGTCGGCTCAGCGGATCTGGAGGCGCCGCTCGACGACGCGATAGCCGAGTGGCTCATGCGCGAGCGCGTCCAGATGGTCGCGGACGTCGGCTGCGGAGCAGGCGGGATGACCGTGGCGCTCGCCGCCCGCCTGGACGACGGGCGGGTGGACGCGATCGACAAGGAGCCAGCGGCGCTCGACGCGGCGTGGCGGCGGGTCAGCGACGCGAAGCTGGGCGACGCGGTGCGGCTGCTGATCGGCGACGTCGATCGGCTCGCGTTGGCGGAGGGCGCCTACGATCTGGTGTGGGCGGGCTCGGTGGTCCACCACCTCCCCGACCAGCGGGCGGCGATCGAGCGGCTCGCCCGCCTCCTGGTGCCGGGCGGCCGGCTGGCCCTCGGTGAGGGCGGGCTGGAGCTGCGCTGCCTGCCGTACGACCTCGGCATCGGCCGCCCTGGCCTGGAGGCGCGCCTGGCCGCGGCGCGGGCGGCGTGCTTCGACGCGCTGCGCTCCGGCCTGCCAGGCGGCGCCCACGCGCCCGTCGGGTGGAATGTGCTGCTGACCGAGGCTGGCCTGGTCTCGCCGGCGAAGCGCTCGTTCCTGTTCGAGGCGCCGCCGCCGCTGCGCGGTCCGAGGTCGGCCTACCTGCTCGCCCACTTCCGCGCCCTGTGCCGGCGACCCGGGTTGTGGTCACGGCTGGAGCCGGACGACACGGAGACGATCCGGCGCCTGCTCGACCCCGGCGACGACGCGTTCCTCGCCCACCGGCACGACACCTTCCTGCTGACGGCCAGAAGCGTCCACGTCGCCCGCCGCCCCCCATGAGCGTCAGCGTTCACCAGGTCGACACCCACGAACTCATGGACCTCGCTGGGCCCTTCCTGCCCCAGCGGGAGGACGAGCACAACCTCTTGCTGGGGCTCCTCTCCTCGATGCCGTCGTACCTGGCGGTCGTCATGCGGGACGGCGAGGTGCTCGGCGCGGCGCTTGCGTCCTCACGTGGGCTCGTGCTCTCGCGGGTCGCTGACCCAGACGTCGTGGACGCGGTGGTCGAGGACCTGACCGCGCTCGGGATTCCTTTGCCTGGAGTGATCGGACCGCCCGCCGCCCGCCGCCAGCCGCCGGTTCGCCGAGCAGTGGACGGCCCGACACGGCGGAAGCCACCGGCGCTGGGCGATGCGGGTGCACCGGGCGGAAGCTGGCTTCATGGGGGTTGCGCCTCGTCGGGTTCCGCTCTTCCGTCAAGGGTGGGTGGGTG